>NZ_JBJDMY010000007.1:0-308293 GCF_044900305.1 Agrobacterium sp. NPDC089420
ACTGCTCGTCATCGCAAACGCCATTCTCAGGGACAAAACCACATTCAAAACATCCTGAGAATAATATCCACCAATACAGTTGCCAGCGCGATCAAGTCCTTGATCGCGAAAGACTCTTCTCACGGCGCAGACGCACCGTGGCTGGATGCCGGATCTAGTCCGGCATGACGGAGGAGAGGTTTTTGCTCTGAGACAAGTTCTGTCGCGTTTGAGGCCTTCAACTCCGCCTTCAATGCGCGGCCTTGCCTGCCTGGCTCGCCATCGCCATTCGCGAGGCGCTGATCAGGAGCTTGCGCTCGGCGCGCTCCTGCTGCGGCGTGCGATTGTAGATTTCGCGATAACACTTGGAAAAATGTGAGGCGGAGACGAAACCGCAGGCGACGGCGACTTCGACCACCGGCATGGCCGATTGCACCAGCAGGTGACGGGCGCGGTCGAGGCGGATTTCGAGATAATAGCGGGCGGGCGAACGGCCCATTTCCTGGCGGAAGAGGCGCTCCACCTGCCGGCGCGACAGATCGGCGGCGTCGGCGATGTCGAGCAGCGACAGCGGCTCGGCGAGATTGCCTTCCATCAGTTCGATGATCGAGAGCACCTTGCTGTTCTGCACCCCCAGGCGGGCGCGCAGCGGCAGGCGCTGGCGGTCGTTGGGGCTGCGCACCCGGTCGGTCAATTGCTGTTCGCAGACGCGGTTGACGAGGTTTTCGCCGAAATCCTGGCCGATCAGGCTCAGCATCATGTCAAGCGAGGCCGTGCCGCCGGCGCAGGTATAGATGTTGCTGTCGACCTCGAAGAGATCGGCATAGACCTCCACCTGCGGGAAGGCCTCGGAAAAACCCGGCAGGTTCTCCCAGTGGATCGCGCAGCGCTTGCCGTTGAGGAGGCCCGCCTGTGCGAGGATATGGGCGGCGGTACAGAGGCTGCCTATGGCGATGCCGCGATTATAGGCTTCGCGCAACCAGGCATTGACGGATTTGTTGATGTGCTGGTCCACATCGATGCCGGAACAGATGATCGCCATTTCCGGGCGATTTTCGCCGCTGACATAACGCCGCTCGTCGGCAAGACAGGTATCGGCCTCAAGACAGATGCCGCTGGAGGACATGACCTTCTGGCCATCGAGCGACGCGATGCGCCATTCATAGGCCTGATAGCCCAACATCCGGTTGGCGATGCGCAGCGTTTCGACCGCTGCGGCGAAGGGCAGCATGGTAAATTGCGGAATGAGAAAAAAGACGATTGAGCGCTTCTTCTGGGAATTCTTGCTCATTTGCCCGTGCTCCGTTGCGAATACGCAATTCCTCTCTTGGAATTGGTCTTCTGGATGTCCTGTTTACGACATCTTTAACGAAAAATACGCCGTGGAATCGGGGCTGTCAAAAAATCGCTTTTGAAATATGCAAAATTCACGACAAGCCTTTTAAAAAGGCGTTGTGTCGCATGTAAAACAGGCAGGCCGGTTTGCGTCGCCGCCGCGGCCGTCGGTCTCGGGGAGATGGTTCGCAGCTGTCGAAACGGTTGCGAACCACCGGCCACGGGTCATCTGCGGATGACGTTTATGCGATGGGTGTCTGTCGTCGGCCATCCGATATCCTTCAGTGTTTCAGGCGGCAACGCCTCCAGTGCGCGAAGCATCCTTGCGCGGCGCCAGGCTGCGTAACGCGCGGAAACGTGATCGGACAGGCGATGAAGCCAGTTGTGGGAGGAGGGGCGATGCGGAGAACGGTTCGCCGCAGGGAGATAATGTATCATGGTCATGTCTTGATCCTTTCCTGAACCACGATCGTTTGCGATGTCGGTATGCGCCTGCATATTCCATCAAACAAGAGAATGTATTTCATATCATTCATCAATTTTAAGAATGACTTTCCGAGGCGTCTGCCGGCTGTACCGGCCTTTCCCATTCGGGGCGGCTCCGCACATCGGGCAGATGACGTGCGGTCCTCGTCATTCGATGTCCCGGATGGTGCGCGCTTGTTGACATTCAATCAAACGAAATGATATCCATCTATAAATCAAAATATTTGAAGGTGCGTGCCATGACCGTGACTTTCCGCCAACCGCTGCCGTTGCTGGATAACGACATATTGAGAACCTTCGTCGCCATTGCGGAAACGGGAAATTTTTCCACGGCCGCCGAAGTGGTGTTCAGAACGCCTTCCGCCGTTTCCATGCAGATCAAGAAGCTCGAGGAGCAGCTGAAGACGACGCTGTTCCTGCGCGACGCCCGCTCGGTGACATTGACGGCGCATGGGGAGACGCTTCTGACCTATGCGCGGCGCATGATCGCGCTGTCCAACGAAGCCGTGTCGCGTTTCGTCATGCCCGAGCTTTCCGGGGTCGTGCGTCTCGGCGCGCCGGAGGATATTGGCGAGCGTGGCCTGCTGCCGGGCATTCTCAAGCGTTTCGCCGAGGCCTTCCCGGGCATCATGATCGATGTGACCATCGATTCCAGTTCCAATCTCTACAAGCGCATGGACGAGCAGCGGCTCGATCTCGCCCTCATCAACTGCGCCTCGCATCCCTTAAGGAATACGGGCGAGGTGCTGATGCGCGAGCGTCTCGTGTGGGCCGGCGCCAAATGCGGCACGGCCTATCTGCGCGACCCTCTGCCGATTTCCATCTGGGAAGAGGGCTGTATCTGGCGGTCGGAGGCGATCCATTCGCTGGAAAAGCGCGGACGCAATTTCCGCGTCGCCTATCTCAGCGGCCATACGATGGCGCAGCGCGCGGCGATTGCCGCCGATCTTGCCATTGCGCCGCTGCCGCGTTCTTATGTGCAGAACGACATGGTCATTCTGGGCGACAAGGAAGGCCTGCCGGAACTTGGCTGTTTCGATATTCGCCTGATCACCGTTGACAAGCCGTCGCGCCCCGTTCTTGCGGTGGCGGAAAGCATCCGCAATGCCTTTGTCGAGGCTGCCAAGGCGGCCTGACAACGGGGCGGGCGCAGGGCGGCGTCGTCAGACGGCGACGGAATCCGGCGATGCGGAACGGTCCGCGTCGCCGGTTTGCCAGCTTCCGCGTTTGACCAGCCAGTCGGAGGATGCCTGCAACCCGCCAAAGGGGAAGACGTGAATTTGCCGGATCGGCCCCTGCGGATTGGCCTGCCAGTGCTGCTCGATCGGCCCGACGATGCTTTCCGGCGAGTGGCCCTTGGCCAGGGTCGTGAGCGACAGCGCATTCTTCTTGAGATAGGCGATGGAATTGCCCACGCCGCACAGTGCGGCATATTTCAGCAGCGTCGTGATCCTGGCCGGGCCGGAAACGCCGATATGTACCGGCAGGTCGATGCCGGATGCGGCAAGCCCTTCCGCCCAGGCGATGAAGCGTGCGGGATCGAAACCGAACTGGGTGACGATGCGCATCGCCGCATCGCTTCTTTCGGCAAAGTCGCGTTTCAGCCGCAATGCCGCCATCGCCGTTTCGTCGCTGAAATCGGGACTGCCTTCCGGGTGACCGGCAATCGCGATCCGGCTTATTCCGTGACGGTCGAAAATACCGGTGGAGAGCATGTCCATGCTGGAGGCGAAAGGACCGGCCGGCCTGTCGACGCCGCCGCCGACAACCAGCACGTCCCTGACCCCCGCTTCGCCCGCCAGCCGCTTCACCTGTTCGTCGAATTCCCCGCGTGAGGCGATGCGTCGCGCCGCAAGATGCGGCACCGGTTCGTAACCGAGATCGCGCAGATGTCTCGCCGCATCGACGAGCCTTTCCTGCGAGGCCGCGCCGGTATCGGTCAGATAGACGCGTACAGCCTGCGGAAAAACACCGGCCAGGCTTGCCGGGCCGAGCACCTGCGCAGGTGAGGCTTCAATGGAGGCGGGGATGATGGAAGAGGCGGAAATATCGGGCAATTTGTGCTTGATCCTTTTTATCATCATGCACCGATTTTGCGGCGAAGTCTGTGCCTGTTGCGGCAAGACAGCCCTGCATCTGCGACGACGCTAGGCAACAGGGCGCGGCGCGGGGTCACCAGATGCGTTTCGTCATGCCGTTCCACAGCCAGGTCCAGATCGTCGGCGGAAAGCGTAGCACTGATTTTCCGGATGAAGGCGGCTGCGGCGCGAGGCTGCCGGAAAGGGCGTCTTCGATGGCGTTGACGGCGATATCCACCGAGGCGGCGGTGAGAAGCAGCGGATAGGTGGCTATGGTGTCGGCAGGCGAAGGTTTGAGCCGTTTTTCATAGAGGATGGCGCCGGTATCGACGCCCCTGTCGACCAGATGTACGGTCGCGCCGAAATTGCCGCGGTCCCGTTCCACCAGCGCCCAGTAACCCCCCATCTGGCCGCGATAGGCGGGATTGATGCCGGCGTGGAAATTGATGACCGGGCATTGCAGGGCCTGCAGTGTCGCCGGTGTCAGAAGGCGGCAGGAAATGGTGAAGATCGCCGCCGGCTTCAGCAGACTGGCGGCCCTGTGGCAGTCCTCGTCGTTCAGCGCGGCAAAGTGCGAGACGGGGATGGCAGGGTCAAGTTCGGCGCAGAGGCCGTGTGCGGCGATGATCTGCTGGCTTCTGCGAAGCGTGAAGCGTTTGCCGAGGCGGGAGGCGACCATCGTCGCCATCTGGCCCGCGGCGGCGATCCAGCCGAGCCGCCGTGCACGCCGCCGCAGAATGGCCGACTTGCTTTCCGGCTGCTCCAGGAAGACGTGAATATCCGGAAAGCGGGCGGCCAATGCATTGATCATGACATTGGGGTTCACGCCGCCCGCCGTCATCACCAGAAGCCGATTGTTGATGTCAGTCATATCACCCACGGGACTTTCCTCAACCATGATCCGTCCACGGAGTTTCTCTCGCGAAGTTCAAAACCCTGTTAATTTTCATCGACAGGAATTTTTGAAATGCCGCTGGAACCGATTTTCGGGACTCACGTTATTGTGACGCATATCACATCGGCGCTTGCCTTTGGACGGCAAGTCATAGGGGAGTAGTTTCAAATGATCACACGCATTCTTTCGACCGTTTTCGTGGCTCTGTTGACCGTCGTGACCTTGAGTTCCTGCGGCAATACCATTCGCGGCATGGGCCGGGATACGGCAAATGCCGTTGACGCGACACAGGATGCCGGCCGCAGCGTAGACCGCGCAGCGCGTCGTTAATCACAGCTCCCCTCCCGGAAAGGCGTTACCCGAAAAGCCGGGTGACGCCTTTTCTTTGTCCGAATTTCCCTGCGAATGTGCGCTGATGCGAATCAAGGGGGCGGGCATGATGGCATCGATGAAAAAACTGGCGCAGTTGCTGCTGCCATTGTTCCTGCCTTTTTCGGCGCATGCCGGCGGGCAGGCGGATTTCTGCAGGAGCGTGGAGCACGCGGGCGGGCGCTACACCGTCTGCAGTTTCGATCCGGCGAAAAATACCATCCGCATCTACGATCGCGATCATGTCTCCGGCCAGGGATACCGGACCTTTGCCGACCTGTCCTCCGCCCTGTGGCGGCAGCACATGTTCAGCATCTTCGCCATGAATGGCGGCATGTATCATTCCGATTATTCTCCGGTCGGCCTCTTCGTCGAAAACGGCATCGAACGTTCGCCGGCCAGCACCCGCGGCGGCTGGGGCAATTTTCACCTTCTGCCGAATGGCGTGTTTTATCTGAAGGGCGCCAAGGCCGGGGTGCTGGAGACGCAGGCCTATCTGGCGGCGGATCCCAAACCCGATTTCGCCACGCAGTCCGGCCCGATGCTGGTGATCGACGGCAAGCTGCATCCGCGTTTCTTGCCGGACAGCGACAGTCTGAAGCGGCGCAACGGCGTCGGCGTCTCCCGCAACGGCATGGTGCATTTCGCCATCTCGGAAAATACCGTGCGCTTTTATGATTTCGCCACCCTGTTCCGCGATGTGCTGGATGCGCCCAATGCGCTTTATCTCGACGGCACGATATCCAGTGTCGATATTCCCGCGATGAAGCGGCGGGACGCGCTGTTTCCAATGGGGCCGATCATCGCCGTCGTCGACAGGGTGCCGGATTAGGGCACCTTTGCTTTTCCTCGAATGGCGAAACCGCTCCACACTTCCGCTGGAAACGCTCTAGCCGGAAAGATCAGATCGGCGCTTTGGGATAGGCTTTTTCCAGGCCGGCCGATGCCGTCAGCCCCTTGCGGAAGGCGAGGTAGGCCGGGTGCTGGCTGGCCCTGGCAATTTCCGCAAGGCGGATCTGCAGGCGGGCAGGGGCATTGCCGCCAAGCCATTCGCCGGCCGCTTCCAGCTTCAGGCTGTTGAGGAAGCGGGCATCGGCCTGCCGGTCGAGATAAAGATCGAGGCCGGCCAGCAGGTTTTCATCCTGGAGCGCATTTTCCATCAGCAACGATACCCAGGCCTTGTCCTCGCTTGTCAGCGAGGTCAGTTTCGATGCGACCGTGTCGCGGTCGGGAAAAGAGGATGCCTGCTGCATGGAGAGACTCGCATCGTTGCTGTTGTCTTCGTCGATAAAGCAGCGCCTGCGGCCTTTCAAGGCGCGGCGTTTCGGCGGCATTAATTCGACCGTTGCGTGCCGCCGGCAGGGGTTTTCAACAGGCGTTTGTAGAGAAGCTTTAAATAACAGTTACACTTTAGACTAAATTGAGGCGATGCCAAAAACGGCGCCTTTTGCAGCCTCGGGCTAACGCGTTGTTTTTTCATATACCTATGCACCGAGCGAATGGCAGACCGGCGAAAACGCCTTCATTTAGCCGCTTTTTGCATTTGCCTTCGCCGTCGGATTTTAATAAATGCTTCTCCCACGGGCCGGGTCTTGAAGATCGCTCGGAGAGTGAATAGCTGGAGTAATCATGGAAGAAACCGCTCAGAAATCCTGCTGGGGCGTCACCTTGCGCGCACTTGCAGGCTTTGCCGCTTTTCTCGCATTGACGTACATTTTTGGCAGCCCATAAGCACTTCTCCTGAATTGACGGGTTTTGAAACGGCGCGGTTCTCCTCTGGAGACCGTGCTGTTTTCGTTTGAGCGGCTTTCATGTCGCAGCCGCAAAAGCCGGTGACGCTCTTCGTTCTTGCCGAAGCGGCGGATTTTTCCGAAAATCGCGATACACTTTTGCGTCCGATGCGCCGGTGGCGATCCATTGCGGCTTTGGATATGATGGTGGCGGAATCCATCAGTCAGGAAAAACTTCATGTTTCTTTCGGTCTTCGACGTCTTCAAGATCGGTATCGGTCCTTCAAGTTCCCACACGATGGGGCCGATGACGGCGGCCAACCGCTTTCTGGCGCTGATCCTCAGCGACGAGTGGCCGCGTCCGGCTGGGGCGCATGTGTCGCGCCTGAAGGTCAGCCTGCACGGCTCTCTCGCCTTCACCGGCATCGGCCATGGCACCGGTCGCGCCGTCATTCTCGGCCTGACGGGCGAGCGGCCCGACCTCGTTGATCCCGACGCCATGGATGCGATCATCGAGACGGTGGAAAAGGCTGGTACGGTCACGCCGCCCGGTCATCCGGCCTATGAGTTCCGGCCGGCCGAGGATCTGGTGTTCGACAAGAAGAACCCGCTGCCCGGCCATGCCAATGGCATGACCTTTTCCGCCTTCGACAATCAGGGCCGGCTGCTGGTCAAGCGCATCTATTATTCGGTCGGCGGCGGCTTTGTCGTGACCGATACCGAATTGGAGGCGATCAAGCAGCGCGGCAAGACCATCGATAACGGTCCGCGTGTGCCCTATCCCTTCGCTTCGGCAAAGGAAATGCTGGAAATGGCTGCGCGTTCCGGCCGCACCATTGCCCAGATGAAACGGGCGAACGAGGAGACCGTAGTGTCCCGCGAGGCGCTGAACGAGCGCCTGGACCAGATCTGGGACGCCATGAATGGCTGCATCGAGCGCGGGCTGAAGGTGGACGGCATCATGCCGGGCGGCCTGAAGGTGCGCCGCCGCGCCCGCTCGATCTATGAGAAGCTGAATGCGGAATGGCGCAGCAACCGGCTGAACCCGGTGATGGCGAATGACTGGCTGAGCGTCTACGCCATGGCCGTCAATGAAGAAAATGCCGCCGGCGGCCGGGTGGTCACCGCGCCGACCAATGGCGCGGCGGGCGTCGTGCCGGCCACGGTGCGATATTTCCGGCACTTCCATGAGGATGCGACGGTGGACGACGTGCGCGACTTCCTGCTGACGGCGGCGGCGATTGGCGGCATCATCAAGCACAATGCCTCTATTTCCGGCGCGGAAGTGGGCTGTCAGGGCGAAGTCGGATCGGCGGCGGCCATGGCGGCGGCGGGTCTTGCCGCGGTCATGGGCGGATCGCCCGAACAGATCGAAAATGCCGCCGAAATCGCGCTTGAGCATCATCTCGGCATGACCTGCGACCCGATTGCCGGGTTGGTGCAGGTGCCCTGCATCGAACGCAACGCGCTGGGCGCCGTCAAGGCGGTGACGGCGGCGTCGCTGGCGCTGAAGGGCGACGGCCAGCATTTCGTGCCGCTCGACGCCTGTATCGAGACGATGCGCCAGACGGGCAACGACATGAGCGAGAAATACAAGGAAACCTCCACCGGCGGCCTCGCCGTCAACGTTGTGGAGTGCTGAGCGGGCAGGGCGCCCGGCATCGTCCAGATGCTTGACGCCCGCCGCAAAAAGGCATTGATAGGGGCATGCCTCTACATCTCATCAAACTTTGCGTCGGCGCGGATTCACTCCAGGATTTGAGAGACTGGGTCGCTGAGCGCTCGCTGACCGCCATGGCCGCAGGCCTGGAGCCGCATAGCGTGCACACCACGCGGATGATCCCGAAACGGGTCGAGGAATTGCTGGAAGGCGGTTCACTTTACTGGGTCATCAAGGGACAGGTGCAGGCGCGGCAGAACCTCATCGATATCCGTTCCTTCAAGGGGGAGGACGGCATTTCCCGCTGCAACCTCATTCTCGGCCCCGAGGTCATCGAGACCTCGCCCGCGCCGAAACGGCCGTTCCAGGGCTGGCGTTACCTGAAGGACGACGAAGCGCCGCGCGATCTCGGCGGCGCAGGCGGCAGTGAAGACATGCCTTCCGACCTGAGGCGCGAACTCGCCGAGCTTGGCCTGCTCTGATCCTCGGTGATGCCTTACGGAAATGAAAAAGCCGGCTTCCTTGCGGGGCCGGCTTTTTCATTCGGGGAGATGTTATGGTTTTGAGGTCAAATGGTTTTACCGGATGCCGCCGACCGCATTCGTCGCGCGGCCATCCTGAATTTTCACCCAGCGGCCCGGATTGGCGGTGTCCTGGCGCTTCAGATAGGTATATTCGGTCTCCGACCAGTTCATGACCTTGTTGCGCATGTTGTCGAGAACGAAATCGCCGCGGTCGGTGCGGACCGTCAGAACGGCATGGCCTTCGCCATTTGGCTGCAGAACCACGGTGATGAGCAGGTTGGAGGCGGAAAAGCCCTTGTTCATCAGCATTTTGCGCTTCAGCAGCACGAAGTCTTCGCAATCGCCGACAGTGGTGGGGTAAGCCCAGCGTTCTTCGACGCCATAGATTTCCATGTCGGTCATCGGCGTGATGGTGGTGTTTACGGTGTAATTGACGTCGAGCATCGTTTTCCAACGCTCTTCCGTCAGCTTCATCGGGCCGGTATCCAGCGAGGTCGGCTGGCATTCGCTCTGATAGGTCTGGCAGAATTCATAATGGCCGATCGGCGGGTTGGCTTTGCCGATAACGCGCATGACGGCAGCCGGCGAAGCGCTGGCCTGATGGGCGAAGGCGCTGACTATGAATGCGATCAGCGTGAAAACGATACGGTTGTTGTTCATTGCTTGTCTCCCCGTGTTGGAGAGACATTCGCAGGTATATTTTGACCCGGCGGAAATTTGGGTGAGGCAATTTGATCTTAAATTTCAGCAAATTAGCCGTTGTTTTGAACTGTATTTGAGTGAGTTTTTACGCGTGTTTGAGGCAAATTTTATTACAATTTTAGCGGTCGCGGCCTTAGGATTTCGGTAGCCATACAGGTGGCTGTATTCAAAGCGGTTTTCGGCGCGGTGCTATTTTTATGATCCTGTTCGGCACATCGGCGGCAAGTCTCGAAGAGGCGGATTTCCCGTTTTGGGATAAGTGTTTCAGGTGGGAACAGACCACAAAGGCGGCCAAAAAAACTTTGAAAAAACTGCTTTTTTCTTTGAAAAATGTCTCCTGCCGATTTTTCCGGGGGCTTTTTTTGGTGTTCCTGGCCGGTCTGGCGCGCAATTGTTCCGGGTCGCCGCGTTTTTCGAGCGGCATGCCGCGCATGTGCCGGATGTCAGGGCATGAAAATGGAAATTCGCCAGCGAGAGCGGCAGAGTGAAGCGTCGGACGCCATGAGCGGCGTTTGAGCCTGACGCTGCGGCGAAGGATAAGGCATGGATTGTCATGCACCGGCTCGGCGATCGCCTCACTCAGGAGGTGATGGCAAGCGTTATGCGCGCGGAAAATGCCGCGTGTATTTTACCGGTGCAAACCGGTCGCGTCTGTCGGCGCGCTCTAGAGAAATTCGATCAGCGCGTCGGGTGATTGTACCCGGTCGAACTCCACCGCGACGCCTTCCATGAAGTGGCGTACGATCTTGCCGCTCATGTTCTTGCCGAGCTGGACACGGCTGCCGAGCGGCGGCCGGTTTTCTATTTCGATTGCGGCGCCCGAGAGCGACAGGTCGATCAGCCGGCAGGCGACAAGCACGCCGTCTTCCAGCACCAGCTGCGCTTTGGCGTTGCGCGGCGTCAGGCGGTCATGGCGGCGGTCTTCCGGCAGGCCGAGCAGCTGACGCTTGGCGATCCAGGCGAGCTGGGCGGCCAGCTTCTCGCGCTTGCGTTCGGGCGCATTGATGGCGATGAGGAAGCCCGATGCGGTCAGCGCCGTCACCGTGCCTTCGATCCGGCCGATATGCTGGAGATAGGCGATGACGCGATCGCCATTGCGGGCGATGCCCGGGCAGGTGAACTGCGCCCGTTCGGCGGTCATCTCGGTCGCGGTGCAATCATATTCTTCATGGTCGGGCAACATCAGGCGGCCGGTGAAGGACACGCGGACGGCGTCGTCGAGATGAGCTTCCTCAACCGGGCGCAGGATTTGGGCGGTGTTGACCGAGCGGGACGAAAACATGAAGCAGCGCAATTGTAATGAATGATGATGGTCAGTTTGTACCTTGCGCGAGTTAACAGACTGTATTGTTTAATCTCTACAATTTTTCTGATCGGCAATATCGTTACGGCTTTGGCGTATTTTGTTGCAGGCCAGGGCCGGTTGCCGCCTTCCCGCTGCCGACCGGAACGCCGTGCGGCGCTTTCAAAAACGCCCCGCACTCGGCGTGCTGAGGGACCCCGGCTCCGCCGAACGTCCCGCCGGCGCGATGTCCAAACGCAGCAGGCGGCTGCCTTTCATCGACAGGCACTGAATTGGCGCGGCGAATTCATGTCGCGACCGTTCCGGAAGCAGCGCGCCAAGCAGCCTCGGCGCAGTGTCAATATCCGTCCGCAGCGGCAGCAGCAGCATCTCGAACGCCAGCGGCGCGGCGCCGTAATCGTCCTCCGCTTCGATATCGAAGACGACCGGCAACTGGTGTTGCAGGATGCCGCGTGCAACGCGGCAGGGGAAGGTGGCGTTTGTCGGCTGCCACAGTTCCGAAAACGGGCGATCCCGCAATTCGCGGCCGAACAGGTCGCACAGACGGGTGCCGGCGAGGCGGAAGAACGGGGTGTTCTGTCCCTTGTCCGTCAGGATGAAAAGGTCGCCGAGATGGTGTTTCAGCTTCGCGGGATCGATATCCTCGCGGTGCGGCGCGGCTTTCCTGCCGCGCAATTCGTCCCAATAGGCATATATGTCCAGTCCGGCCATGCTCTTCATAGCATTTCTCCATGTTCGTTTTTGGGACATCATGTCCATCCGAACGTCCGTATGTGGAGGCGATGCGATTTTCGTGCCACGCGGTTTTGTTAAGGTTAACAAAGGGTTGATATTGCGCGGCGGCAAAGCGCGTGGCATCGAGGCGGCCATGTCAGGGAAAGCTCCCGTCAGCACACTTCATGGCCGCGCCGGTGATCTTGCGGCCTGGCCCAAGCCGGACCGCCTTTGGCGACGGCGCTGGAACCGGTTCTGGTTTTTGCGTCATTTGCTCGAAAGGCAGGACGGCTTTTTTTTCGCCCGGGCTTCCTATATTGCTCGCAAGACAGAAATTTCGACAAGACAGGGGTGGGATCATGTCCTACGGGGACGGCGAACAGCCGCCGGTTTCGCAAGCGCCGGAACCGAAAGACGACACGAGCAATCCCGTCTTCAACCTGCCGCCGCTCCTGGTCGGCATATTGGCGGCGCTGCTCTTTGCCTATGTGGTTCCCGCCTATCTCCTGTCGGAGGAGGGCAATGGCTGGTTCGTCTTCACCTTCGGCTTCATTCCGCTGCGTTATGCCGTGCCTTTTTCGCAGCAGGGTCTGGAATGGCTCTGGACGCCGGTCACCTATTCGTTCCTGCATGGCGGCATCGAGCATATCCTGTTCAACGGATTGTGGCTGATGGCCTTCGGCGCGCCGGTTCTGCGTCGAATCGGGCCATGGCGTTTCGTGCTGTTATGGGGCATTTCCGCTGCCGTTTCCGCCTTTGGCCATGCGGCGCTGAACTGGGGGGACGTGACGGTGCTGATCGGCGCTTCCGGTGTCGTTTCCGCGCTGATGGGCGCGGCCTGCCGTTTTGCCTTTCCCGCCCGCGGCGGCTACAGCGCCTCTTTCGGCCACCTCATGCCGCGGCAGAGCATTCTCGGCGCGTTGTCCAACCGAACGGTGCTGATCTTCACGCTGATGTGGCTGTTCGGCAATGTGCTGATCGCGGTCGGCGTGCCGCTGTTCGGCGATGTCGGCGGTGAAATCGCCTGGGACGCGCATGTCTTCGGTTTTGTGCTCGGCTTCCTTTTCTTCGGCCTGTTCGACCGCCCCTTGCGCTAGAGCGGGCCGGACGCTCGCCGGCGCGATCACGCTCCTTGTCGGCCATGGCGCAAATTTGCGCGGGCGCGTCCCATCCGGGATTGCATTCACGCCGGCCTCAGCGCACGATACTTCATGATTTGCAACCGCCGGGGGAGACTGCGGCGCGCTGCGGATTGCGGAAAACAGGAGGAAGGCATGCCAACATTCGTAAAGGATCTTCTCGACCGCAAGGGCAGGGACGTCGTGACGGTCGGGCCGGAAGTCAGCATCGGCGAGGCGGCGGGAACGCTGCATGCACACAAGATCGGTTCCGTCGTCGTGACCGATGCCGACGGTGTGGTGCTCGGCATCTTCACGGAGCGCGATCTGGTAAAGGCCGTCGCAGCCCAGGGCGCCGCTTCCCTTCTGCAATCCGTTTCGGTGGCCATGACCAAGAACGTCATCCGCTGTCATCACAATTCCACCACCGACGAGCTGATGGAAATCATGACGGGCGGGCGGTTCCGTCATATTCCGGTGGAAGAGGATGGCCGCCTTGCCGGCATCATTTCCATCGGCGACGTTGTTAAGGCGCGCATCGGCGAGATCGAGGCCGAGGCCGAGCATATCAAGGCCTATATTGCCGGATGATCCTGCGTCCCGGCGTCGGACAGCTTGAAAAGCTTCAGTCTCGGGCCGGGTTCACACATCACCCTTGGTGATAAGTCGCCATGCGAGAAAGTCGGCTATCTTGGCCGATATTTCCCCATAGAAGTTTTGCTGCTCATCATCGGAGCAGACGATTTCAACCCGATTAAACTGTGGAATGAATGTGCCGCTGCTGGACCAGTTGCCATCGGCCCTTCCTTTCACAATGGTGATGTCGATCCACGGCTGGCCTTCCGCCGATGCAAAGGTGACGTCATTTGTCCGTTTGAGTTCGGGCTGTCGTTCCAGAAACCCGATCAATCGATTCGTGTCGCACAGTATGTTTTCGTCGGTCGGGGGCAGGACTGAGATATACCAATACATGCTCTCACCATGGCTGGGTGTTTCCATCTATCCGTTTTGCGCTTTAAAGCGGTACGCTAGCGCCGGAACGCCTGCTGCATGCGCTCCAGTTCCGGAATGCGGGAGCGTGTTTCCTCATAGCCCCTGTCGATGGCTTCGCTGGCGCGGTGGAATTCCGACAGGCCGATATCGTTGATGCGCGGGTGCAGCATGAGGTCCGGCGGATCGCCGGCCAGACGCGAGCGTGAAATTCGGTCCTGAATGATGTTGAAGGCCTGCACCATGACGCCCGGCAGGCCGGGGCGCGGGGCGCTGTCCGTCGCCGATGCGCCGCCGCCCGTCGAGGATGCGGCGTGTTTGACCACGGCGGAGCGGCCGAAAAGATCGTAATTGAGGTTGACGGCGACAACGAGCGCCTGCTCATAGGCCCGGCAAACCGAAACCGGCACGGGGTTGACGAGCGCGCCGTCGATCAGGGTGCGGCCGTTGCATTGCACGGGTTCGAAAATTCCCGGCAGCGCATAGGATGAACGAAGCGCCGTGACGAGATCGCCCTGATGGATCCAGACCTCGTGGCCGGTGCGCAGTTCGGTGGCGACCGCGATGAAGGGGTGTTCGAGGTTTTCGACGCGCAGGCCTTCCAGATGCTCCTGCATGCGTTTGGTCAGCCGCATGCCGCCGAAAAGTCCGCCGCCGCCGATCGTCAGATCGAGAAGGCCGGCGATGCGGCGCATCGTCAGGGAGCGGGCGAATTCTTCCAGTTCATCGAGCTTGCCGGCGAGATAACAACCGCCCACCAGGGCACCGATCGAGGTTCCGGCAATCATGCCGATCTTCACGCCGGCCTCGTCGAGCGCCCGCAGGACGCCGATATGCGCCCAGCCGCGGGCGGCGCCGCCGCCGAGCGCCAGCGCAATGCGGCGCGTATCGACACGCGCGTCGACGACGGGTGGCTCAAGGTCTTCGGGGTTTCCAGCCGCAAGCTGATTGTGACGATTTCCCCATCCCAACATGACCGCACTCCCTGCCAGTTCAATAAGGCTCCGCCCTTATCCCCGGAACCCGCTATATTGGTAGCAAATTGGTGCGGCCGATGGAAGGCGGCCGTTCAGGTGCCGGAATAGGTGGTCGCCGGATCGAAATGACGGGTGTCGTCGGTAATCGTGGTCACGGCCCTGCCATCGGCCAGCTTCACCGTGCGGTAGAAGCAGGAGCGGCGACCGGTGTGGCAGGTGGCGTCGTGGCCGGCGACGGAGACCTTCAGCCAGACGGCGTCCTGATCGCAATCGGTACGGAATTCCTTCACCGTCTGCAGGTTGCCGGAGGTTTCGCCCTTTTTCCAGATCTTGCTGCGCGAGCGGCTGTAATAGTGGGCGATGCCGGTTTCCAGCGTCAGCGACAGTGCCTCGGCATTCATATGGGCGACCATCAGCAATTCGCCGTCACGGGCGTCGGTCACCACGGCGGTGACCAGCCCGTGTTCATCAAATTTCGGTGAAAAAAAGCCTGCGTTTTCGAGCGCTTCCTTATCCGCAGGCGCGGATGGAAAGGGAATGGACATGGTAACCCCGGAAACTGAACTGGCGGAACGGTCAGAGCGGCGAAAAAACGGAATCGATTCCGCCGCTCCAGGATTTATCTGATCACCGGATTTGCCGTAAACCGCGCTTGCGCGTGTCCGTCCGATGTCTAGCGGTTCCGCACCATGGTCATGAAACGGACCTGCTCTGCCGGGTCGTTCTTGAACGTGCCGGTAAAGCTGGTGGTCAGCGTCGTCGATCCCTGCTTGTTGACGCCGCGCATGGACATGCACATATGTTCGGCGTCGATCATGACGGCGACGCCGCGCGGTTTCAACGTCTCCTCGATCGATCTTGCGATCTGCGCCGTCATGTTTTCCTGCGTCTGCAGGCGGCGGCCGAAGATTTCGACGACACGGGCGATCTTCGACAGGCCAAGCACGCGGCCGGCCGGAAGATAGGCGACATGCGCCTTGCCGACGATCGGCACCATATGGTGTTCGCAATGGGAGAAGAACGGAATGTCGCGCACCAGCACGACATCGTCATAACCGCCGACTTCCTCGAAGGTCGTGCCGAGCACGTCCTGAACATTCAGCTCGTAACCGGCGAATAGCTCGCGATAGGCCTTGGCAACGCGCTTGGGCGTATCCAGCAGGCCTTCGCGGCCGGGGTTTTCTCCTGCCCAACGCAAAAGAACACGGACTGCCTCTTCTGCTTCCGCCTGGCTTGGGCGAGCCTCGGCCACGTCGGGTTTTGCGCCAGCGCCGGGGAAATTCTTCACGATCGCATCCATTTCGTCTCTCCCGATGCGGGTAAAGGCCGCACCTGAATTCGTTTTTCATCGCGAACTCATGTTCGCAGCTGCTGCTATCTGGTTGTTTTACAGCGTTTTGGCAAGGCCGCTGCTGTTATTTCGGTATCGGAGCCGTTAATGTGATCACGGCTTGATGTCCAGAAAGCTCGTTAGCATATAATGAGAATGAAGGGCAGGAAAGCTTCACCATGACAAACGCTATGTTTGAAAAATCTGACCTGTCCTGTTTTTGGGCATTCTTGAGCGCGCCGGGCACTGACGATGGACGACATCTACAATAATCGCATTCTGGAATTTGCCGGAAATATTCCGCTCATCGGCGTCCTGGACGATGCCGATGCCAGCGCTGAAAAACACTCGCGGCTGTGCGGTTCGAAACTCAAGGTCTATCTGAAGGTCGAGGGCGGCATCGTGACGGCTTTCGCCCATGAAGTGCGCGCCTGCGCGCTCGGCCAGGCGTCCGCCTCCATCATGGCGCATCATATCGTTGGCGCTTCCAGCGGCGAGATCCGGCAGGCGCGGGAAGATATGCTGGCCATGCTGAAACAGGCCGGCGAGGGGCCGACAGGTCGTTTCCAAGACATGCGGGTGCTGCAGCCCGTGCGCGATTTCAAGGCGCGCCACGCGTCCACCATGCTGACATTCGAAGCGGTTGTCGATGCGCTCGACCAGATCGAAGGCCGGTCGGTTCTGAATGCCGCGGGTTAGGCGATGTGCGGCGAACCGGGCTGCCGGCACCAGCAGACAGCGGTGAAAACCGGGCGATCCCGCAATTGGGCGGGCAGCTTCGCCAAGACACCGGGACGGCTTTTCGGCGTCGGCTTTATCAGGCTGTATCAACTCACGCTGTCGGGCTTCATCGGCAATTCCTGCCGCCATATCCCCACCTGTTCCGAGTATGGTTATGAAGCCATCGCCCGTCACGGGCTTTGGGCCGGCGGATGGATGACGCTGTTTCGTGTCGGCCGCTGCGGGCCGGGCGGCACCAGCGGGCTGGACCCGGTGCCGGAGGTGCTCGGCGAAAAGCAGCGCTGGTGGGCGCCATGGCGTTACTGGAGCCGGCATCGATGAGCGAATATGTGGCGCTGCTGCACAGCATCGTTCTGGGGGCCGGCAAGCGGCTTGTCATGGCCGATCTCAGGGCGCTGGCGAAAGGGCTGGGGTTTGCCGAATGCAGGACGCTGGTCGCGACTGGAAATCTGGTTTTTCGCGCCGAGGCGGCGCCTGTTCGTGAGATTGAGGGCAGGCTGGAGCGCGCCTTTGCAGACCGCTTCGGCAAACATGTCGATATTCTCGTTCGTTCGGGCGACGACTGGCTGAAGCTGGCGGCGGACAATCCCTTTGCCCAAGGCAATCCGCCGGATGTCTGCGTCCGGGTGATGCGGGCGCCGTTGAACAACGGTGTCCTTGAATTGCTGGAAAAATACCGCGAGAGGGAAAAGATTGCTCTTGCCGGCGGTGATCTGTGGATCGATTTTGGCGGCAAGCCCAGCGAGAGCCGGCTGCTGTCGGTGCTGACCACCAGAAGGCTCGGTATCGGCACGACCCGCAACGCCAATACGGTGAAGGGACTGGCGGAAATGCTTCGCTGAACCGCCTTCACCTTTGACTGGAATGGCAAAAGCCTTTATCAGCCTGCGTGCCCGTTCAAAGTCGGGCGATTTTTATTCCAACACCACCCGCATTCGTTGGCGGGACTGGACAGGAGCACGAGACGATGTCTGAAGCCATTTCCCTTACATTTCCCGATGGATCCGTGCGCAGCTACCCCGCCGGTACGACCGGCCGCGAGGTCGCCGAATCCATCTCCAAATCGCTTGCCAAGAAGGCCGTCGCCATTGCGCTTGACGGCACCGTGCGCGATTTGTCCGAGACCATCACCGATGGCAAAATAGAGATCGTCACGCGGGAAGACGGGCGTGCGCTGGAGCTCATCCGCCACGATGCCGCCCACGTCATGGCGGAAGCCGTGCAGGAACTGTGGCCCGGCACGCAGGTGACGATCGGTCCCGTCATCGAGAACGGCTTTTATTACGACTTCGCCAAGAACGAGCCCTTCACGCCGGAAGATCTGCCGAAGATCGAAAAGCGGATGAAGGAAATCATCCAGCGCAACAAGCCGTTCACCCGCGAAATCTGGTCGCGCGAAAAGGCCAAGGAAGTCTTCGCCGCCAAGGGCGAGAACTACAAGGTCGAACTCGTGGACGCGATCCCGGCAGGCCAGGACCTGAAGATCTATTATCAAGGCGACTGGTTCGATCTTTGCCGTGGCCCGCATATGGCCTCCACGGGCCAGATCGGCACGGCCTTCAAGCTGATGAAGGTGGCCGGCGCCTATTGGCGCGGCGACAGCAACAATGCGATGCTGTCGCGCATCTATGGCACCGCCTGGGCGACGCAGGAAGAGCTGGACAATTACCTGCACGTTCTGGCCGAAGCCGAAAAGCGCGACCACCGCCGCCTCGGCCGTGAAATGGACCTGTTCCATTTCCAGGAAGAGGGGCCGGGCGTCGTCTTCTGGCACGGCAAGGGCTGGCGCATGTTCCAGACGCTGACGGCCTATATGCGCCGCCGGCTCGCCAACACCTATCAGGAAGTCAACGCGCCGCAGGTGCTCGACAAGTCTCTGTGGGAAACCTCCGGTCACTGGGGCTGGTATCAGGAAAACATGTTCGCGGTGAAATCCGCCCATGCCTTTACCCATCCCGATGACGAGGAAGCCGATCAGCGCGTCTTTGCCTTAAAGCCGATGAACTGCCCGGGCCACGTGCAGATTTTCAAGCATGGCTTGAAGTCCTACCGCGAAATGCCTGTCCGCCTTGCGGAATTCGGCACCGTGCATCGTTATGAGGCCTCCGGCGCACTGCATGGCCTGATGCGCGTTCGCGGCTTCACGCAGGACGATGCGCATGTCTTCTGCACGGAAGAGCAGATGGCGGCGGAATGCCTGCGCATCAACGACCTGATCCTTTCCGTCTATGAGGATTTCGGCTTCAGCGAAGTCGTCGTCAAGCTCTCCACGCGCCCGGAAAAGCGCGTCGGTTCCGACGATCTCTGGGATCGCGCCGAAAGCGTGATGATGGATGTTCTGAAGACCATCGAGGAACAGTCCGAAGGCCGCATCAAGACCGGCATCCTGCCGGGCGAGGGTGCGTTCTACGGGCCGAAGTTCGAATATACGCTGAAGGACGCCATCGGCCGTGAATGGCAATGCGGCACGACGCAGGTGGACTTCAACCTGCCGGAGCGCTTTGGCGCCTTCTATATCGACCAGAACTCCGAAAAGACGCAGCCGGTGATGATCCATCGCGCCATCTGCGGCTCGATGGAGCGCTTCCTCGGCATTCTGATCGAGAACTTCGCCGGCCACATGCCGCTTTGGTTCGCGCCGCTCCAGGTCGTGGTCGCGACGATCACCTCGGATGCGGATGATTACGGCCGTGAGGTTGCCGAAGCGCTGCGCGAGGCGGGCATGGCGGTCGAGACCGACTTCCGCAACGAGAAGATCAACTACAAGATCCGCGAACATTCGGTGACCAAGGTTCCGGTCATCATCGTCTGTGGCCGCAAGGAAGCGGAAGAGCGCACCGTCAACATCCGCCGTCTCGGTTCGCAGAACCAGACGCCGATGTCGCTCGAGGAGGCGATCACCAGCCTCGTGGACGAGGCGACGCCGCCGGATGTGAAGCGCAAGCTTGCGGCAAAGAAGGCTGCATGACGCAAAAGGGGACCGGTAACCGGTCCCCTTTTTATTTTGACGATTTTTGGATCTGACGCCGGATTTACCCGGAGACCGCCGGAATGACCGCCAGCGGGTAGATCGCCGAATAAGCCCCGTTATCGACATCGACCATGCGGCATTCGACCCGGTATAGCCGCGCCAGTTGTTCGACGGTGAGGATTTCACGCGTCGGTCCCTTGGAGATTTCCTCCCCCTGGTCAAGCAGCAGCGCCAGATCGGCATAACGCGTGGCGAGGTTCAGGTCATGCAGGATCGTGATCGTGACGATCCCGTGCTCGCGCGTGTATTTCTGAACAACGTCCAGCATATGCAGCTGATTGGCGAGATCGAGCGCCGAGGTCGGTTCGTCGAGGAGCAGCAGTTTCGGCTGACGCACGAGCGCGAGCGCGAGTGCGATCATCTGGCGCTCGCCTCCCGAAAGGCCGGCAGGCGTTGCGTGCGTGAACCGTTCCAATCCCAGCACCGCCAGAATATTTTCGGCGCGCCTGCCGCTTTGCGGCGTCGCCCGCCAGCTATGGCGGCCGCCGTTCTGCGCCAGCATCAGCAGTTCGAAGACGCTGAGGCGAACGGAAAGATGCGAGGTGTCCTGCGCCACGTATCCGACGAGATTGGCGCGGGCGGAGGGCGGCATGGTCAGCAGGTCGGCACCGTCCAGAAGCGCCTGGCCGCGCGCCTTGCGCAGGCCGCACAGCCCTTTCATGAAGGTCGATTTGCCTGCCCCGTTGGGTCCGAGTACCGCCGTGACGATTCCGCCCTCGAGGCGAAGGCCGATATTTCTGACGACATTTTTCCCGCCGATGGCGACGTCGTAAGCGGAGAGTTCCAGTCTTGTCACAGGCCTCCTCCCTTCATGTTGCGCATGACCAGCACGATGAAGAAGGGCAGGCCGGTCAGCGCCGTGACCATGCCGAGCGGCAGGACGGCGCCGGGGACGATCATTTTGGTGGCGATGGAGGCAAAGGTCGCGAAAACCGCGCCGACGGCAATCGTCGCCGCTATACTGAAACGGTGGTCCTCGCCGACCAGCATTCGCGCCACATGCGGGGCGACGAGACCGATGAAGCCGATGATGCCGACCACGGCGGTCACCATGCCGGCAAGGAGGGCGGAGATGATCAGCATGACCACCCGCAGGCGCTTGACGTTGACGCCCAGCACCGTTGCCTGTTCACCGAAGCTTTTGAGCGCCGTCAGCGACCAGGCGTTAAGCAGCACCACGGGTATCAGAAGCGCGCCGGCGGCGGCGGTGATCGAAACCTTCAGCCAGGTTGCCCGTTGCAGGGATCCCATCAGCCAGAAGACGATGCTCTGCAGCTGATCGACGCTTGCCATATATTGCACGAGCGACAGCAGCGAGCTGAAAACGAAATGTAGGGCGATGCCCAGCAGCGTTACGGACTGGACGCTGGCGCCGCCGCGCGAAAGGCCCAGGACGAGCAGCGCCGCCAGAAGCGCGAATAAGAACGCGTTGACCGCCGTTATCAGTTCTCCGGGCAGCCACGGCAGCAGGCCGGCAAGCGATACGCTGTAACCGAGCGAGAGCGAAGCGCCAAAACCTGCCGCCGACGAGACGCCGAGCGTGAAGGGTTCGGCAAGAGGGTTGTCAAGGATCGTCTGCATCAACAGGCCGGAGAGCGAAAGGCTGATTCCGGTGATCAGCGCCATGAGCGTCATCGGCATGCGCAGTTCCCAGACGATAAAGACGGCGCCGGCATCCGCCGTTTCAGGCGACCAGAGCGCCAGCAGGACCGTCTTGAGCGGCAGCGTTCCCGAACCCAGCATGATGTCGATGATAAAGGCCGCCAAAGCCGCCAGGGCCAATACGATAACGATCGCCACACGGGTGGCGATCGTCGTCTGATAGCGGCTGGTGGCGGAAGCGTCCGCCAGCGGCGCGGTGCTGTCACTCATCAGTTGCCGGCTCCAGGCGCCTTGGCGCCAAAGACGACCTTCATGGTCTTCGGCAGGCCGGTGAACTCGGTGACGATCTTTTCCAGATCCGCTTCCGGATCCAGATTTTTCAGGGCATCCGGATAGAAGGCCTTCGCAAGATATTCGAGCGCATAGATGTTCATGGCGCTGGCATAAAGCTGATGATAGATGCCGTAAACGCGGTCGTTCTTCACGGCCTTGATCAGGTCGAAGCCCTTGCGTTTTTCCAGCGCGCCGAGGGCGGCCTCGATCCCGGCCTTGTCCGCACCGATGCCGAAGGGCGGGGAGACGGAGCCGTCGTTGGAGAATGGCGAGCCGGTCATGACGAAAACATCGGGAGCCGACGAGATGATGGTTTCCAGCGTGACGTCGCCCGTGCGGCCCTTGACGAGCGCACTGCCGAGGTTGATGCCGCCGGCTTCGGAAACAAGCTTGCCCCAATAAACGTCGCCATGGGTGAAGCAGCAGGATTCAGGGCCTTTTTGTCCCGCCTTTGCCTCAACGAAGACTTTCGGTTTTTCCTTGCCTTCGATCGCCTTGTTGATCTCGGCAAGCCTTGCCGCATAAAAATCGGTATATTCCTTGGCTTCCTTTTCCCGGTTCAGGGCGGTGCCGAGCAAGGATACCGTTTTCGGCGCGTTGATCGCCGGCTCCAGCTCTGTGTCGATCAAGAGAACGGGGACGCCGAGGCTTTCGAAACGCTTGAGCGCATCGCCCTCCTCCAGCGCATTGCGGACGCGGACCTGGTAGATGATGAGATCCGGCTTGGCGGCGACGACCTGTTCGAAATTGATCTGGCCTTCGTCACCGAATTTCATGTCGACCGCCTTCGCGGCGCTTTCGGGCCATGTCGTCTTGAAGACGTTCCAGCTCTGGGGATCGGAGCGGGAGACGATGTTGTTCCAGGCGACCACGCGCTTCAACGGGTCGTCGCGATCCAGCAGCGAAAGCGCGAATATGTCGCGGCCGTCCTGGACCACGATGCGCTGCGGCTCGGATTTTATCTCGACGCTGCGACCGGAAATGTCGGTGACGGTAACGGGGTATTCTGTCGCCGCGGCGCTGAAAGCGGCCGCCGTGACCGTGGCGACGACGGCAAAGAATTTTGACAAATGACTAAATCGAGACACGGAACGTCCTTTCCTTAAGAAAGCAATGACAATACGCGCTCCCCCCGGCGTTCCTCACCGGTTGCCCGGCCGACGACTGCCCACGTCGAGGTTTCAATCGGCGTTAAATTTGATTATGTCAATCAAGTTTTGGCCCGCATGGCGGCCTGAACGCGCAGCCTGTGGATGCGGTGCGAATGAATTTTTCAGATGGGAGCGATTTTATCGGCGGATGGAGACGTTGAGACAGGTTTTTTGCGAAAACCGTCTCATTTCCGGGTGGCGTGACATGTTGTCGCTATCGGGCTGCTCCGCTCTTGCGGGGGAGTGCAGATCACTCGAAATCGCCGGTCATGTCTTCCGGCGCCTGGTCCTTCATCAGCACTTCCACATCGGAATCCCGGCCGGACGTGACCTTGAAGTTGCGCTGGAAAACCTTGTCCTTGTTGCGGGCGATGGCGGTATATTCACCTTCCGCCAGCACCATGGTCGAAAAGGCGCTGACGCTTTCATTCACCACGTCGCCGCCGCCGTTCAGCACCGACCAGGCGGTATCGGCGATGGCTTCGCCGCCTTCTTCGGATACCAGCTTCAGGGTGATCTGCGCCGCCCGGTGCTGCAGGGTCGCTTCGGTAAGCTTGCCGGCCTCCACCTGGATATCGGCGCGCACCACCGCGTTGACATTGCCATATTCGGAAACCACGTGATAGGTGCCGGCATTGAGGCGGACAATGGTGTTGGGCTTGATGTCGGCCATGACGAGGCCGCGTTCGCCATCGGCGCGGGCATCGGAGGAATAGACGGAAAATTTCAGCTGGTTGCCGGAAATCTGCCTGTCGGAGCCCGCGACCGCATTCAGCACGAAGCCGCCGGCGTCGAGGATGAGCACCTGCTTCTGGACGTTGCCGGAGGTCGGGACGTTGAGCTTCTTGGTGACCCCGGCGCGGCCAAAGGCGACGTTGACGAAATATTCGCCCGGCACCAGATGGAATTCCGCCGAGCCGCCTTCCGAGCTTGCCAGCATCGGCAATTTGCCGTCCGCACCCGGAATGGGGCTGAAGACGCGCCAGGACAGGCCTTCCTTCACCGCTTCGCCCTCGCTCGTCAGCTTGGCTTCCATGGCGATATCGCGGGCGGTGCTTTCCGGGGCGTTGGGAGTGGAAGGCGCGGTGAAAGCATTGAGTTTCGGCATTTTCGGCGTGCCGCCGAGCTGCTTGAAGTCCTTAAAGGCGTCCTGCGACAAAGCGGCTTGTGACAAAACGCCGAGCGCGGCGCATGCAATGGCGAGACATGTCGCGAATTTGGCCGCGATTTTGATTGCCGACATTTTCGATACCGATTGACTTCTTGATTTTCCCGCATCACTTCAAAACCAATGCCGTGGCTATTTCAAGGCCCATGTTTTCGCGATGACAGCAGAATGGAAGATTTTTGATCATGACAAGCGATATCAAGCTCCTCGACTATCTCAAGGTTCGCCGTTCGACGCCCGCCCTGCAACTTGCCGAGCCGGGACCTTCCAAGGGGCAAATCGAGGACATCCTGCGCCTTGCCGTCCGCGTGCCGGATCACGGCAAGCTCGCGCCCTGGCGTTTCGTGGTCTATCGCGGCGAGGAGCGCGTGCGTCTCGGTGAGACGGCGCTGCGGATCGCACTCGAGAAGAACCCCGCGCTCGACCCGCAGCAGCAGGAAGCAGAGCGTACCCGCTTTACCCGCGCGCCCGTCGTCATTGCCGTCATCAGCACCGCAAAGCCGCATTTCAAGATTCCGGAATGGGAACAGGTCATGTCCGCCGGCGCCGTGTGCCTCAACGTCATCTTCGCCGCCAATGCCAGCGGCTTTGCCGCGAACTGGCTGACGGAATGGCTTGCCTTCGACCCGGCCTTCCTGGCGCAAACCGGTGTCGGCCAGGAAGAGAAGGTGGCGGGCTATATTCACATCGGCTCGACGACATTCCCGCCGGTGGAACGGCCGCGGCCGGAGCTTGCCGATGTCGTCACCTGGGTTGGGGACAATTGATGTTCTACACCACCGACACCAACCAGCACGGTCTGCCGCATGATCCGTTCAAGGCCATCGTCGCGCCGCGGCCGATCGGCTGGATCGGCTCCAAGGGCAGGGACGGTTCCATCAACCTCTCGCCCTATTCCTTCTTCAACGCGATTTCGGACCGGCCGAAGCTTGTCATGTTCTCTTCCAGCGGCAGGAAGGACAGTCTGCGCAATGTCGAGGAGACCGGCGTTTTCACCGCCAATCTCGTCAGCCGTCACCTGATCGACCGGATGAATGCCTCTTCCGCACCGGTTGCCTATGATGTCGATGAATTCGCCCTTGCCGGTCTCACCGCCGTCGATGGCCGGGCGGTGGATGCGCCCTTGGTGGGCGAGGCGCTGGCCGTTCTCGAATGCCGCGCGACCCAGATACAGCAGCTCAGGGACATCGAGGATCGACCGACGGATTCGTGGATGGTGATCGGCCAGGTCATGGCGATCCATATCGATGAAACGATCATTCGCGACGGCCGTATCGACATGGGGCTTGCGCGACCCGTGGCGCGCATGGGCTATATGGATTACTGCGACGGCGGCAGCGATGTCTTCCAGCTGCAGCGACCGACCGCTGCCCCGTCAATATAGTCCTTCGCCGGCGAAGGTTAATCTTTATGGTGAACCAAACGTAAACCATTTGCGCCTAGAGTTTTATACATGGCGGCGGCGATGATGCCGCCATCCATTGTTGCGAATGTGTTTCGAGGCTCAGGTGATCGTACAGGCATTTCTTCGCTGGTCTGAAAAGGCTGGATCGACCGAGCGGGCAAAGGCTGCCAATGCCCTCGGCCGCGCCTATCTGCAGTCCGGCATGGCGCGGGAAAACCGCGACGCCGCCTATATGGCGATGACCTATCTGCTCGACGATCCGTCGCCGCGGGTACGGTTGGCGCTCGCCGAGGCGCTGGCGGACGCCCAGGACGCGCCGCGCGCCATTCTTGTTTCCCTTGCCGAAGATCAGCCGGAAATCGCCTGCACGGTGATTGCCCGTTCACCGGCTCTCGGCGAGGCCGATCTGGTCGATCTCGCCGGCCGCGGCGAAAGCCTGACGCGGTCCCTGATTGCCGCAAGGCCCGGCCTGCCGCGCGGGGTCTGCGCGGCGCTTGCCGAAGTCGGCGACCTGCCGGAAACCATCATCCTGCTCGAAAATGAAGAGGCCTTCATCACGCCGTTTTCACTGCGGCGCATTGCCGAGCGCCATGGTTCGGACGCCGACATCCGCGACCTCCTGCTGCGCCGCGACGAGTTGCCCGCCGATGCGCGTCATCTGCTGATGGGCCGCATCAGCGAAGCGCTGGCGGGTTCAGGGCTGGTTCATGCGATGATCGCGCGCAGCCGCGCCGACAGTCTTTTCCGCGAGGCGGAGGATTCCGCCACCATCCTCATCGCCGCCGGCGTTCCCTCGCCGGAAATGCCGGCGCTGGTGGAACATCTGCGCCAGAGGCTGGAGCTGACGCCGGCGCTGCTCATCCACGCCGTCTGTTCGGGGCGTCTGGAATTCTTCACTGCGGCGATGGTCAATCTCTCCGGCCTCGAAGACCGCAAGGTACGCGCCATTCTGGCAACCGGCCGGCCGCATGCGCTGAAGGCCCTGTTCCAGTCGATCGGTCTTTCTGGCGATGTCGTCGACGTCTTCATCGAGGCGACGCTGATGTGGCGGCGCGCCGCCCGTTCGCAGCTTTCGGAGGCGGCGGCCTCCGTCTCGGCCGAGTTGCTGGCGCATTTTCGCGACGTCGACGGCTCGGAAACGCTGTTCGAACTGCTGCATGCCGTGCGCAAGCTCGCTGTTGCGGAAGAACGGCAGAAGGCGCGGTATTATGCGCAAGCGCTTTCGGTCGAGGCGGCGTAAGAGCTGGTTGTTTTCCGGCTTATGCAAATCCCCTGAGTGCCCTAATTTTCCGATGAAGTGCATCCTCTCACCCTCATTCCTGTGACAAGCACAGGAATGAGGGCGTGGGCGCTTTCCTCTCAGAGGAAAACTCTGCGTCGCAGCGGCAAAGAAACTGGCGTGGCATTTCCCGCAATCACTTATCGAACCGCTTGGCAATCCACGAATAGCTGTTTTCGACCATCCTGACCGGCGTTCCCAGGAAGTGCTTTATGCCCTCGGTGGAAGGCAGGATGCGGCTGACGCGGCTGATCGCCTGTCTGGTGAGGCTTTCCTCTTCCTTCGGCGTAACCGCCGCCGTTGCCGGCTGTGCATCGGCGGGTGCCGCAGCAGGGGGCTGCGTGCCGGCCGTCTGCGGGCTCTGTTCGCCCGGCGTCTGGCACACGGCCACCACGACCGGGTAGGACGCATTGGCGTAGCGTTCCAGTTCCTTTTCCGACACGGCGTCGCAGAGCTCGATGCTTGTCCAGCGCTGCTGCGAGGTGGCGAGATAATGGCAATCGGTGGCGCTGTCGTCGCAGCCAAGGAAGGTCATGAGAACGAGGGCTGTTTTCATGGGGTGTGTTGCCTCTGTCGGGAATAATGCTCTAGAAACTCATCTATCGCGATTGCAGTGACATTACGACGAAATACGCATTTTTTGAGAGAAAGCAGGCATCGCATTGGCCACCGAAATCAAGCTTGAAACTCCCCGGCAGGAAGCGGTCTTGCGGCTCATCGACCTTTCCAACGCCTATATGGCCTCGCTTTATCCCGCCGAGAGCAATCATCTGGTCGATATCGGCCAGCTGGAGAAGGACAATGTCTCGTTTTTCGTGGCCCGGCACGAGGGCCGCGTGGTCGGCTGCGGCGCGCTGGTGGAGGCGGGCGACGGCACTGCGGAGGTCAAGCGCATGTTCGTCGATCCCGATGCGCGGGGATTGCGGATCGGCAAGCTGATCATGGATACGCTCGTTGCGCGTGGCGTCGAACTTGGCCTTTCCGCCATCCGGCTCGAAACCGGCATCAGCCAGCCGGAAGCGATCGGTCTTTACCGCAAGGCGGGATTTGTGGAGATCGAGGCTTTTGCGCCCTACAGGCCGGATCCGCTGAGTCTGTTCATGGAGAAGGCGCTTTAAGCCTACGCGGGATATTACCGCATCCTGCACGCCGTCCTCCGCCCAGCCACGGCTGTCCGGTCTGGATTCCACGGGTAAACATTCTCTCGGCGTCATCCTCGGCCCCACGCCTAGGATCCGGTCCCGTATCGTGGGATCAACCGGCGGCAGATGCTCGGGACACAGGCCCGAGCATGACGGATGCGGGGCTTGAGGATTATCTGTCGGCCCGGAGCAGCGGCGTCTGCCGCCGGCCTCACCAATCTCAAAACGCTGCTTTGCGAAACGCCGTCGTTTCCTCGCTATTGTCTTCAAGCGCGGCAATCTCATCAACGGCGTCTTCCTGCTTGGGCGGCGGAGGCGCAGCCTCGGCGCTGGCGGAAGAGAGTTCCACTTCACGCACCCATTCGCGCCAGATCGCGACCAGAAGCGCCATCAGCACCGGGCCGATGAAGAGGCCGAGGAAACCCATGGTCTTGACGCCGCCGACAAGGCCGAAAAAGGTGGGCAGGAATGGCAGCTTGATCGGTCCGCCGACGAGTTTCGGGCGGATGGTCTTGTCGACGATGAAGAGTTCGACCGAACCCCAGACGAACAGCGCCAGACCGTAGGCAGGCGAGCCGCTGGCGACCAGATAGATCGACACCAGCGTAAACGAGAGCGGTGCGCCGCCGGGAATGAGCGCCATGACGCCGGTGAGCACGCCCAGCGTGACGGGCGAGGGCACGCCGGCGATCCAGTAGGCGACGCCGAGGATGATGCCTTCGCCGATGGCGATCAGCGTCATGCCGGTGACGGTGGAGCTGATGGTGGCGGGCACGACGCGGGAAATGCGCTCCCAGCGTGTCGGCAGGATGCGTTCGCCTACGAGGTCGACCTGGCGGGTGAAGCCCGCGCCGTTGCGGTAAACGAAGAACAGCGCGATCAGCATGAAGAGCAGGGTCAGCACCAGATGGAAGGCGCCGTTGCCGGCGGCCAGGATCGCCCGGTAGATATTGCCGATATTGGCGCCGCTGACGAGCTGGATGACCTCGCCGATGGCGCCCGGCGTGCCGATATATTTCACCCATTGCTCGCTGAGCCACGGGCCGATGCCGGGCAGCGCCGCGATCCATTCGGGCACCGGCGCGCCGGTCTTGTTGACATGCACCGCCCAGCCGAACCATTCGCGGATTTCACTTGCCGTATAGGAGGCGGCGATGAAGATCGGCACCACGAGGAAGGCGAGGATGAGGATGATGGCGATGGTGGCGCCGAGCGTGGTGTTGCCGCCCACCTGCCGCAAAAGCCGGGTATAGACCGGCCAGCTGGCGAAGCCGATGACGAGGGCGGCGAGAACCGGAACCAGAAAACCGTGGAAGAAATAAATGCCCGCAAGGGCGACGAGAACGAGAAGCCAGCGCGCAGCCGAAATCGGCGGGATCAGGGCGATCCGCGTCGGGCTGGCGGGACCAAGCCATCTCGGTTCGCCACTCTGCTTACGGCTGTCATTGTTACTCACGGCAGGCTCTTTCTCGCATTCTCCCCCAAAAGGGGTGCATTCACTCTGTCACACCGATACATATAAGTGCAATATAATCCGATCACATTACCGTTGTGTGTTTATTGCGGAAGCTATTGAACGATTTTGGTAAAAATAGAACATCGGTCTTGGCGCGCGCATTGAAATATGACAATTAAACTCCCGTTTTTCCGCGGCGCGCGTTTTGCCGCGCCCGCTCTCCAGGTCATGCCATGCTGCGCCGTTTCTTCGCCTATTACCGTCCCTATCGTGGTCTCTTCATCCTCGACTTTTCCTGCGCGGTTTTGTCCGGCGTGCTGGAACTCGGTTTTCCGATGGCCGTGAAGGCCTTTGTCGACGTGCTTTTGCCGGGCGGTGAATGGGCCATCATCCTGGCCGCCTCCGTGGGGCTGCTTGTCATCTACGTGCTGAATACCGGGCTGATGGCGACCGTCACCTATTGGGGACACATGCTCGGCATCAATATCGAAACCGACATGCGGCGGCTTGCCTTCGATCATCTGCAGAAGCTCTCCTTCCGTTATTTCGACAACCAGAAGACCGGGCATCTGGTCGGGCGGCTGACCAAGGATCTGGAAGAGATCGGCGAGGTGGCCCATCACGGTCCGGAAGATCTGTTCATCGCCATCATGACCTTCATCGGCGCCTTCCTGCTGATGCTGTCGGTCAACGTGCCGCTGGCGCTCATCACCGCCGCCGTCGTGCCGGTTACCGCCTGGGTGACCAGCCGTTACGGCGGCCGCATGACGCAGAATTTCCGCGCGCTTTATGGCCGGGTGGGGGACTTCAACGCCCGTATCGAGGAAAATGTCGGCGGCATGCGGGTGGTGCAGGCCTTCGCCAACGAGGACCACGAGCGCGCGCTGTTCGAGAAGGACAACCAGAAATACCGCCGCACCAAGCTCGACGCCTACAAGATCATGGCGGCCAGCACCTCGCTCAGCTATATGAGCATGCGCCTGACGCAGATGATCGTGATGATCTGCGGCGCCTGGTTCGTGCTGACGGGTAGCCTGACGGAAGGCGGTTTTGTCGGCTTCCTGCTGCTGGTCGGCGTGTTTTTCCGGCCGGTGGAAAAGATCAATTCGGTCATCGAGACCTATCCGAAGGGCATTGCCGGGTTCCGCCGCTTCACTGAACTTCTGGATACCGCGCCCGATATCGTCGATGCGCCGGATGCGATTGAGGCGCCGGCGCTTTCCGGCGCCATCGAATATCGCCATGTCGGTTTCGGTTATGCCGAGGGCAAACAGGTGCTTACCAATATCGACCTGAAGATCAGCGCCGGCGAGACGGTCGCTTTCGTTGGCCCGTCCGGGGCAGGCAAGACGACGCTCTGCTCGCTTCTGCCGCGCTTTTACGATGTCACCAGCGGTGCGATCACCATTGACGGCATCGATATCCGCAAGATGAAGCTCGCGTCGCTGCGCAACCAGATCGGCATCGTGCAGCAGGATGTCTTCCTGTTCGGCGGCACGATCCGCGAGAATATCGAATATGGCCGGCTTGGCGCTTCTGACGCGCAGATCATGGATGCCGCGCGTCGCGCGCGTCTCGACAGCGTCATCGAGGCCATGCCGCTCGGGCTTGATACTGTCATCGGCGAGCGTGGTGTGAAATTGTCGGGCGGGCAGAAGCAACGCCTTGCCATCGCCCGCATGTTCCTCAAGAACCCGCCGATCCTCATTCTGGACGAGGCGACCTCGGCGCTCGACACGGAAACCGAACGGGCCATCCAGCAATCGCTGACGGAGCTTGCCAGAGGCCGCACCACGCTCGTCATCGCCCACCGGCTGGCGACGATCCGCGATGCCTCGCGCATCGTGGTGGTGGACCAGACAGGCATTGCTGAAACCGGCGGCCATGCCGAACTTCTGGCCGCCAAGGGCCATTACAGCCGCCTGCACGAGGCGCAGTTCAGCGGGCATCTTGCCGGCCTCAGCTGATTGAGCGCGGCGTGTGCTGCGCTGTTTTCGCTTATCCGCCGTTTTCCGCTGCCCGTTCCTCCACGATGCCGGAATTGGGCTCCGGCTTGCCGGGATGGCTGGTGACCAGATAACCCATGGCGACGGCGGCGGCGACCACGAACAAGAGCACGATGCCGCTGATCGTCATCAGCCAGTCGCGCGGCCGTCGATGCGCCATGATATATTCCGGCCATCGGCTCGGATGGTTCACCAGGCTGAATTTATTGCGGTGTCGCATGAGCTTCCCCGGAATTCAGTTGCTTCCTGAAAGATCAACGCCGGCATGCGCGCGGCTGTTCCGCGCCCGCCGGGCAGGCGCAATGACAAGGCCGTGAGGACCGTGACAGGCGCGGCCGGAGCTTTCGCAGCAACGGGCGCGGCGCGCAAACCGGAAGGATGTCCCGTCCATTCTTCGGTTCGCGACGCAACCGGCCGATCAGGCGGACTGGATCGCGATGCGGTTTCCCTCGCTGTCGGAAATTTCGGCGACGAAGAGCGTGTCATCGACCGGCGTTTTGGCAAACAGGATTTCGCTGCCTTGCCGCACGGCTCTCTCGAGCACGTCGTCAATGTCCTTCACGCCAAGATAGATGATCGCCCCGTCTTTCGTCGGAACATAGGTCTCACCTTGCGCGAGCGCGCCGCTTGCGCCGTCCTTGCCTTCCTCGAAGGGAAAATAGGCCATTTTATTGTCGTGGATCGTGACGATTTCCGCAAAGCTCACATCGAAAACGGCGCCGTAAAAACGCATCGCCCTTTCAATATCAACGACGGGGATTTCGACATGGGCAATCAGGTTCACGCGGCTGCTCCTTCTGAAAGATGCCTGATGTGTATCGCGCCTCTGTGTACATGGTACGTCATCACAACTGTCAATGGGCCGGCGCCGTCGACAGGCGCAAGCCTGCCGCGGGCCGGCGCGCATTGCGGGCCTTCTGCGCGCGCTGGAGGAGGCCGGTTCCGGCTTATTCAACGTTCCCGTGCGGCGATGCGCGCCGGCAAAACGCCCGGCCATCGCCGGTGAGCGCATGCCGCTCAAAAGCCCGCTTGCCAGCCTCTTCCGTTTATGCGAATGATTTGCAATTGCATCACATCATCCTCCCTTTTGAAAGTTCAGATAATGGACAGGCCTGTCTTTGGATGGCGGCGGAATGGCGACGATCTGTCGCTGTCCGACGTGCATGGTTCGATCAGGATCAAGCCGAATGCCGGCACGTTTCGCCGGGCGATGGCGTTTTTCGGACCGGGCTATCTCGTTGCGGTCGGTTACATGGATCCGGGCAACTGGGCGACATCGCTCGCCGGCGGCTCCAAATTCGGTTACACGCTGCTCACCGTCGCGCTGGTTTCGAACATCATGGCGATCGTGCTGCAATCGCTCTGCGCCCGTCTGGCGATCGCCTCCGGCCGCGATCTCGCCCAGGCGTGTCGTGACGCCTATCCGAAACCCGTGGCCATGGTTCTGTGGCTGCTGGCGGAAATCGCCATCATCGCCACCGATATTGCCGAGGTGATCGGCACGGCCATCGGCCTCAACCTGATCTTCGGCATTCCGCTGGAACTGGGCGTTCTCATCACCGCGCTCGATGTCTTCCTGATCCTTTATCTGCAGAAGCTCGGTTTCCGCTGGGTGGAGGCGCTGGTCATCACGCTGCTTGGCGTCATCGCCGTGTGTTTCGCCATTCAGGTGGCGCTCGCCGATCCCGACTGGGGGCAGGTGATCCTCGGTTTTGCGCCGACGACCGAGATCGTTACCAATCCGGACATGCTCTATCTGGCGCTCGGCATTCTGGGTGCGACTGTCATGCCGCATAATCTCTATCTGCATTCCGGCATCGTGCAGACCCGCGAAATCGGCGAAACCCTTGCCGAAAAACGCGAGGCGCTGAAATTCGCGACGCTCGATTCCACCATCGCGCTGATGTTTGCGCTGCTCATCAACGCCTCGATCCTCATTCTGGCGGCGGCGACCTTCAACAAGGCGGGGCAGACCAATGTCGCCGAACTCGGCGAAGCGCATAATCTGCTGGCGCCGCTGCTCGGCCTTGCCATTGCGCCGACGCTGTTCGGCGTGGCGCTTTTATGCTGCGGCATCAATTCCACCGTCACGGCAACGCTTGCCGGCCAGATCGTGATGGAAGGGTTTCTCAAGATGCGGCTCGCCCCCTGGCTGCGCCGCCTCATCACCCGCGCCATCGCCATCGTACCCGCCGCCTGCGTCACCATCTTCTATGGCGACAGCGGCACGGCGGAACTGCTGATCCTGACGCAGGTGGTGCTCAGCCTGCAACTCTCCTTCGCCGTCTTCCCGCTGGTGATGTTCACCGCCGACAAGGCCAAGATGGGTGAGTTGCGCTCGCCGCTGTGGCTCTCGGCCTTTGCCTGGCTGATCGCGGTGGTGATTGCGGGGTTGAATGTGAAGTTGCTGCTGGATTTTATGGGGTGAGGCGGGTCAGGCCGCGCCCTTTCGGAGCGCGGCTGCCGTTCCCTCGGGGTCAACGGCGATGACTTTCAGATAGGCGCGGGCCGGTTGATCCGGCTCGCTGCGGCCCTGTTCCCAATCGCGCAGGGTCCCGAGCGGAATATGATAACGGACGGAGAACTCTTCCTGTGTCAGCTTCAGCGCCCGGCGGATGATCTTGATGCGCGGCATTCTGGGTGCCGAGGCGAGCTGTTTGGCGGAAAGCGGCGGATTGTCTGGATCGGCCAGCGCATTGGCTTCCGCTTCTTCGTCGGTCATGGCGTGAAGACGGACCCAGTCGGTTTGATCGATTTTACCAGCCATCGTCGCCATATTCCTTACGCTCTGCACGTGTCGCTTTTCGTGCGGAAATGATGCGGATTGTTTCGCTTCGTTCGGTGTAGATAACGGTCAGAACCAATCCGTTGCCTAATCCCACTATACGCCGTCGAACTTCACCATAATTCGCCGAACGGTCTTCCATATCCACAGCGAAGGGATCGTCAAAAACGTTGCGGGCGGTTTCAAAACTGACGCCATGTTTGGCGAGATTGGTTGACGCCTTATGTGCATCCCATTCGAAATATAACATTGTGAACTACGGGTTTCCAGTAGTGCAATAAATAAAACATCAAAACAATAAGGGCTCCTTCATATCTGAAAGAGCCCTCAAGATTAATCATTTTTTGGTGCCTAAGCTAACGCTTAGCTGCAACCGCTCGTCGCACCGCAAGTATCGCACTTCTCGCAAGTGCCATTCCGCACCATCGTGAAGTTCTGGCATTCCGAGCACATGTTGCCGGTATACCCTTGAGCAATCGAGCGCATGCGGCGTTCGTTTTCCACCTTCTTGGCTTCCGTCTTGGCCGAAGCAGCGTCTGCGGCGGCCTTGTCGGAGAAGAGGGCGGTGGCGGTCTGCTGGGATTCCTGGACGACCTCGTCTATCACTTCCTCGGCGATTTCTTCGGCCAGTTCCTTGGCGCGCTCTTCATAGTCCCGTTTGAAGGAGACGATTTCGGAGGTCGCGATGGCGACAGTCGGTTCCAGCTTGCGGGCGGCGGAGCCGGCAAAGGAGGTCACGTTGGCCGAGGCGCGGGCAGGGGCTGCCGTTGCCGCCCCCTTCGGTTCGGAAGACGAACGTTCGCCGCCATTGCTGGACACCAGCGTCGGCTTGTAGCCGCGGGTCCAGCCGGTGGAAACGAGGTTGGTCTTGCCTTCCTGGATACCCTTGCCGAGCGCCGTATTGGAGAAATCCGACGTATCGACATGGGCCAGATCGTGGCGGCCGAGATAGGAGACGGCGAGTTCGCGGAACACGTAGTCGAGGATCGAGGTCGCGTTCTTAATCGCGTCGTTGCCCTGCACCATGCCGGCCGGTTCGAACTTGGTGAAGGTGAAGGCCTCCACATATTCTTCCAGCGGCACGCCATATTGCAGGCCGAGCGAAATGGCGATGGCGAAGTTGTTCATCATCGCACGGAAGGCCGCACCTTCCTTGTGCATGTCGATGAAGATTTCGCCGATGCGGCCGTCACCGAATTCGCCGGTGCGCAGATAGACCTTGTGCCCGCCGACGGTCGCCTTCTGGGTGTAACCCTGACGGCGGTTCGGCAGCTTTTCCCGCTCGCGCGAGACACGCTCGATGACGCGCTCGACGATCTTTTCGGTGATCGTCACGGCCTGCTGGGCAGCCGGCTGCTGGATCAGCTCTTCGATCAGGTCTTCTTCGTCCTCGTCTTCCACCAGCGAGGCGTTGAGCGGCTGGGAAAGCTTGGAGCCATCGCGGTAAAGGGCGTTTGCCTTCAGCGCCAGTTTCCAGGAGAGCATGTAGGCGCTGCCGCAATCCTCAACCGTCGCGTCGTTCGGCATGTTGATCGTCTTGGAGATCGCACCCGAGATGAAGGGCTGTGCCGCCGCCATCATGCGGATATGCGATTCGACCGAGAGATACCGCTTGCCGATCTTGCCGCAGGGGTTGGCGCAATCGAACACCGCCAGGTGCTCTGCCTTCAGGAACGGTGCGCCTTCCAGCGTCATCGCGCCGCAGACGTGAACGTTCGCCGCTTCGATGTCCTTCTTGCCGAAGCCGAGGTGCTCCAGCAGGTTGAAGCTCATGTCGGCGAGCTGCTCGTCGGAAACTTTCAGCGTCTCCTTGAGGAAGTCGGCGCCGAGCGTCCACTGGTTGAAGACGAATTTGATGTCGAAGGCGCTTTTCAGCGCGCCGTTGACGGCCTCGATCTTCTCATCGGTGAAGCCCTTGGCCTTCAGCGTCGAGGGGTTGATGCCGGGCGCCTGGTTGAGATTGCCATGACCGACGGCATAAGCCTCGATCTCGGCGATCTGGCTTTCGGAATACCCAAGCGAACGCAGCGCATCCGGAACCGCACGGTTGATGATCTTGAAGTAACCGCCGCCGGCGAGCTTCTTGAACTTCACCAGCGCGAAATCGGGCTCGATGCCGGTCGTGTCGCAATCCATCACGAGGCCGATCGTGCCGGTGGGCGCGATAACCGTCGTCTGGGCGTTGCGGTAGCCGTGCTGTTCGCCAAGCGCCAGCGCCTTGTCCCAGGCGGCGACGGCATGGGCGATCAGGTCCTGATCCGGGCAATCGCCATGGATGAGTGCGACCGGGTTGACCGACAGGCCTTCATAACCATTCGCCTCGCCAAGGGCGGCGCGGCGGTGGTTGCGGATGACGCGCAGCATGTTGTCGCGGTTCGGGGCAAAGCCCGGGAAGGGGCCAAGCTCGCCGGCCATTTCGGCCGAGGTGGCGTAAGACACGCCGGTCATGATGGCGGTGAGCGCACCGGCGATGGCGCGGCCTTCGGCGCTGTCATAGGGAATGCCCGAGGACATCAGGAGGCCGCCGATATTGGCGTAACCGAGGCCGAGCGTGCGGTATTCATAGGAGAGTTCGGCGATCTGGCGCGACGGGAACTGCGCCATCATCACCGAGACTTCGAGCACGACGGTCCACAGACGAACGGCATGTTCGTAATCGGCGATATCGATGCGCTTCGTCGCCTGATCCTTGAACTGCAGAAGGTTCAGCGAGGCGAGGTTGCAGGCCGTGTCGTCGAGGAACATATATTCCGAGCACGGGTTGGAGGCGCGGATCGGGCCGGCGGCCGGCGAGGTGTGCCAGTCGTTCATGGTGGTGTTGAAGTGCAGGCCGGGGTCTGCCGATGCCCAGGCGGCGTGGGAAATCTTTTCCCAGAGGTCGCGGGCCTTCAGCGTCTTCATGACCTTGCCGTCCTTGCGGGCGGTGAGGTTCCAGTCGCCGTCATTTTCGACAGCGCGCAGGAAGTCATCCTTCAAGGATACGGAATTGTTGGAGTTCTGGCCGGATACCGTCAGATAGGCTTCCGAATCCCAGTCCGTGTCATAGGTCTTGAACTGGATGTCCTTGTAACCCTGTTCGGCGAACTGGATGACGCGCTTGACGTAGTTCTCCGGCACCATGTCCTTCTTGGCAGCGCGAATTTCGCGCTTCAGGGCAGGGTTTCTGGCCGGGTCGAAGCAATCGCCATTGTCAGCCTCGCAGTTGACGCAGGCCTTCATGATCGCCTTCAGGTGCTTGGCGACGATCTTGGAGCCGGTCACGAGAGCGGCAACCTTCTGCTCCTCGTTCACCTTCCAGTCGATATAGGCTTCGATATCCGGATGGTCGGCATCGACAACGACCATCTTCGCCGCCCGGCGAGTGGTGCCGCCGGACTTGATGGCGCCGGCTGCGCGGTCGCCGATCTTGAGGAAGCTCATCAGGCCGGAGGAGCGGCCGCCGCCGGAAAGCTTTTCGCCTTCGCCGCGCAGATAGGAGAAGTTGGAGCCGGTGCCGGAACCGTATTTGAACAGGCGGGCTTCACGCACCCACAGGTCCATGATGCCGCCTTCATTGACGAGGTCGTCCTCAACGGACTGGATGAAGCAGGCATGCGGCTGCGGATGTTCGTAAGCGGACTTGGACTTGGTCAGCTTGCCGGTGAAGGGGTCGACATAGAAATGGCCCTGGCCGGGGCCATCGATGCCATAGGCCCAGTGCAGGCCGGTGTTGAACCATTGCGGGGAATTCGGCGCAACGCGCTGGGTGGCGAGCATGTAGGCAAGCTCGTCGCGGAAGGCCAGAGCATCTTCTTCGGACGAGAAATATTTGCCCTTCCAGCCCCAATAGGCCCAGGTGCCAGCCAGACGGTCGAAAACCTGACGCGCATCGGTTTCGGAGCCGAAACGCTCGGCTTCCGGCACATCCTTCAGGGCCTTTTCGTCGGGAACGGAGCGCCACAGGAAGGAAGGAACATCGTTTTCCTCGACCTTCTTCAGGAACTTCGGCACGCCGGCCTTGCGGAAATATTTCTGCGCCAGAACGTCGGTGGCAACCTGGCTGAACTGCGCGGGAACGTCGATGTCCGCCAGACGGAACACGATCGATCCGTCCGGGTTCTTGATTTCACTGACGGCCTTGCGGAAGTCGATCTCCGCATAAGGCGATTGGCCGGGCTTCGTGAAGCGGCGTTCAATGCGCATGGTTTCCTGTCCTCGTCCATTGGGCGCCCGGTCAAGGGCGCAAAAATCCGGTCCAGCCGTGCGATGCCTTCGCGCAGCCGGTTGTTGCCGATCTGAAAGGGATGTTCATCCTTGGATGTCATCCCTGTATCTCGTGTTTAAGATGGCTGCAAGCCTACTATATATAGTGTTAACACTTTCCTGCTGCCAGTCCCTGCATCATGTTTTTGGCGGTTCCGCAAGGCGCAGAAAAACCACCGGCGAACCGCCCCCTCATGGCCGGGGCGCCGTTTGGACTTGCGCGCTAAAGATGGAGAAGAACCGGCCTCGTTACTTTCCGGTCCGTTGCCGCCGCAACATAACTGTCACTTTCCTCCTACGGCGTAGATTCGTCAAGCGCTAGATTGAAACGCATTTTTAACCACAAGATATTGTGTGAAGCGCCTGTGGAAAACGGGGAAAGCAAAAGCGCTCAGAAAAATCAGTGACTTGGCGGGAAAGTTTGAAGCTTGCGCGAGGCTGGTTTCCGCAACGGAAAGGCAAAACCCCGCATTTCCGGGGTGAGGCATAATGGCGACACTGCGGTTTTTCCGTGTTTTTTCCGCTGTCGTAAAAGAAGGCTTTTCTCCACAAAAAACCGCCCCGGCGGAGCGGCGAAAGAGTGGATATTGCTGGGGGCGAAGTTTTGCGCGGTTGGTGCATCCGCACTCTGTAACCCCGGACCAGATCCGGGGTCCAGCGCGATCAAGTCCTTGATCGCGAGAGACTCTTCTCACGGCGCAGACGCGCCGTGGCTGGATTCCGGCTCAAGGCCGGAATGACGGAAGAGAAATGGGTTCCCCTGTGGGCAATCAGCCGCGCGATCCCTTGGCGATCGGCTCCTGATAGGTGAAACCCATGTCCCAGGGAAAATAAATCCAGGTGTCCTGGCTGACTTCGGTGACAAACGTGTCGATGGTCGGCACGCCTTTCGGCTTGGCGTAGACGCAGGCGAAATGGGCTCGCGGCAGCATTTCGCGCACTTCCAGTGCCGTCTTGCCGGTATCGGTCAGGTCGTCCAGCACGAGCACGCCTTCGCCGCCATCGGCCGAAAGTTCCGGGGCGACGCCCTTCAGCAGAACCGTTTCGCCCTGATTGACGTAGTCATGGCGGGTGGCGATGCAGACGGTGTCGATCAGGCGAATGTTCAGCTCGCGGGAAATGATCGCCGCCGGCACGAGGCCGCCGCGGGTGATACAGACGATCGCCCGGAACTCTTTGTCGAGACCAGCAAGACGCCAGGCAAGCGCGCGGGCATCACGGTGGAACTGGTCCCAGGAGACGGGAAAGGCTTTATCGGGAAGGGACATGTCGTCTACCATCTGGTCAAAATTGTCGATGGCTTTGGCTAATAGCCGCAAGACCGGCAAAAAGGCAAGCTTTCCGCTTCAAGGACAGAGCTGGAGATTGCCGCTTGTTTCTTCTCCCCGCCGGGGAGACGGTGGCCCGAAGGGCCGGACGAGGGGCAACGTCGCCGTATCTCGCTGCCCTTTTCCCTTATCCCTCATCCCGTTGCCGCGGACTTCTCCCCGGCGGGGAGAAGAAACAAGCGGCGCGCGCTTGTGCCGTGCGAGACGCGGAGGGCATTGCGGCGCTGTTTGCGCCTTAACGCGACAAAAGCGTCATCGCCGTCATGGAATCGAGCAGGGTGCGCGTCACGCCGCCGAACAGCAGTTCCCACCAGCGCGAATGGCCATAGGCGCCCATGACCAGAAGGTCGATGCTGTGATCGGACAGCCGGTTTTCGATGGCCGCCTGCGGCGAGACGCCGGCGATCTTTTCCTGCGAAGTGACCGTGACATTCACGCCGTGGCGGGCAAGCGTGGCGGCCAGTTCCGTGCCGGCCAGGCCCGAGGACTGGGTTTCGCTTTCGCTCTGGTCGACGGAGAAAATCTCGACGCTGTCGGCCGCCTTGAGGAAGGGCAGGGCATCGAAGGTGGCGCGTGTCGCCTCGCGGGAGCCGTTCCAGGCGATCAGGACACGCTTGATCGGCTTGGCCACCGTCAGCACATGCGGCACGAGCAGAACCGGGCGACCGCTTTCATAAAGGAAGCCGTCAATGTCCGAGCGGCTGTCGGAAAGCGCCGAGGCGCTGCTCTGGCGGGCGACGATCAAATCGGCGCAGCGGGCGCTGTCGATCGCCGATGCGGAGGCGTAACCCACCGATGTGACGAAGCTGCGCCATTCATGCGAGACGCCGTTGGCAGACAGGGTACGCTCGAAAAGCGTTCCGACATCGGTGGTTTCCTTGTGCGCCACGTCCTGCAGCGCCTGCACGGTGGCGGGATCGGGAATTTCCATCGGCGCGACCAGCGGAACGGCGGCCAGCGTTTCCATGTGCAGGCCGATCACATGCGAGGAAAACTGATCGGCAAGGCTTACCACGAATTCGCCGAGCTTCTGCGTGTTCGCAACATTGTCGACCACTGCCAATATCGTTTTGTAACCCATTTCTCTCTCCTCGGTGACATGTCGTTTCTAGGGGGAGAGTGGCCGTCTTTGCCGATGGCCACCTTGATTTTGGTCAACCCTTTTTGTCTCGGGCCGTTTCCGTTTCAGGCGGTTGCATCGCCCTTTCCGGCCGCCAGCCTTTTTTCCTGGCCGATGGTTTCGATCATGGCGGCAACCGCATCGGTCGCCGCCTTCAGCACGCCGGCGTCACGGGCGCGCACGACGATTTCCGTCGAGAAGCGCTGCCCGTCATATTTCGGATAGGAGCCGATGCTGGTTTCGGGATGGGCCTTCTGGATGGCCGTCAGCGGCGTGCCGATATCGCCCTCGCCATAGGGCGAGCGCACGGCCTGCGACATGACCTTCGCGCCGGTGCGCAGGGTCGGCATGACATTGTCGAGCATGGCCTGGAACACCTGCGGCACGCCGGCCATGACATAAACATTGCCGATGACGAAGCCGGGGGCGACGGAAACCGGATTGGCGATGTGTGCGGCACCTTTTGGCATGCGCGCCATGCGCTTGCGCGCCTCGGTGAATTCCATCTCGCGGACGCGGTACATATCCCCCAGCAGGCGCAAGGCCTCGGCATCGTGTTCGCAGGGCAGGCCGAAGGCCACGGATACCGCATCCGCGGTGATGTCGTCATGGGTCGGGCCGATGCCACCCGACGTAAAGACATAATCATGGCGGCTGCGCAGCGCATTCAGCGCCTCGACGATCGCTTCCTCCTCGTCGGCGACGATGCGCACTTCCTTGAGATCGATCCCGGACATGGTCAGCACATCCGCGAGATGGCCGATATTCTTGTCCTTGGTGCGCCCCGACAGCAGCTCGTCGCCGATGGCGAGCATGGCGGCGGTGACAACGGAGGAGGTGGAGGAGGGATTGGACATGGTTGCACTCGTCATCTGTTTCAGCCGACGTTAACGCCGCGCCAGTGCGAATGCAAAGCGGTTTTGAAGAAAGGCAAGCTGGGGAATGGTTGACGATGGCACTGCGCGTTCACTCATGGTGAACAGTGCGTATGCCAATCCCCAACTGGCGGGATGCCGACCGGTCCGCTACCTTCCCGGCATATGTTTTTACGGGTCAACGCCGATGATCATCGAGTTTTTGAAGAAGCTTGTCGCCGGTACGCCGGAAACCATTCCAGCAAAGGAAACCAAGAGAATGACGAAGGTTCTGGTACTGTATTACTCTTCATACGGCCATATCGAGAAGATGGCCTATGCCGTCGCCGAGGGTGTGACGTCCACCGGCGCACAAGCCGTGGTCAAGCGCGTTCCCGAACTCGTTCCGGAAGAGGTGGCCAAGTCCTCCCATTTCAAGCTGGACCAGCCCGCACCGGTGGCGACGGTGGACGAACTTGCCGATTACGACGCCATCATCGTCGGCGCCGGCACGCGCTTCGGCACGGTCGCCTCGCAGATGCGCAATTTCTGGGACCAGACCGGCGGCCTGTGGTTTAATGGCAAGCTGGTGGGCAAGGTCGGTTCGGCCTTCACTTCGTCCGCCACCCAGCACGGCGGTCAGGAATCGACCATTCTCGGTTTCATTCCCACCTTCCTGCACCATGGCATGGCTGTTGTCGGTCTGCCCTATGCCTTCCAGGGCCAGATGGGCGTCGACGAGATCAAGGGCGGTTCGCCCTATGGCGCTTCCACCATTACCGATGGCGACGGTTCGCGCCAGCCATCCGACATCGAACTGGAAGGCGCACGCTTCCAGGGCGCGCATGTGGCGAAGATCGCGGCCAAGCTTTCGGCCTGAGCCTGAAGCCTGATTGAAAAGAAATGCGGCCCGAAAGGCCGCATTTTCTTGGTCCGACAGCGTCGGATCATCTCAGCCGCGGCGAGGGGATTTCCAGGCGGTTCAGATCGGCAGGTTGACCATGAGAAGGCAGCTTGCAACCACGAAGCCGAGCATCGAGATTTCGAGAAAACCGTTCAGTCCGTCACGCATTCCAATCCTCCTTGTATTGAGCGAAAAGAGAACGGGCGGAGCCTATTGCGGTTCCATAACAGAAGAATGAAATTTAGAGATTTTTAACACGCGACCTTGCGACGGTGGGCTGCGAGGCGGACGGCGCTTCAGCCGGTGACGACGAAGGCCACCACCAGGTGGCCGACAAGGCCGATCGCCAGGCAGGAGAGGAGAAAAATGAACAGGGCTTTTTTCATGTTTCCTGAAGCTTCCATCTGTTGCGATCCATTGAACCTGTATTGCTGAAAATAGGACGCCGCGCGCGGCATGTATGTCCGGTGCGCGGCCCTTCGTCCCCGCCGTCAGGCCTTGATGTCGAGGCCCGCCTCGATGGCGGCGGCGATGAAGGCCTTGCGCGCATCTTCCGGTTTCTTGCGGCCGGCATCGACGGCGGCGCAGATCAGCAGCGCCTTGTCCAGCGCTTCGCCGTCCTCGACCGGCCAGTCCTCGATCAGCGCCCAGGAAGCGGCCTGCGTGGTTTCGATGCTCGTATAGTCGCCCGGCGTTTCAAACGCGATCAGGACGGGTTTTTGCCAGCGCGTATTCATCGCCTATCCGTTTTGTTACCGTGCCCGGCTCTAAACGAAGCTGCCGCGATGTGCAATCCCGCCGGCGGGCCGGTTCGGTGCGGTCAGTCGTCGCGCCCGAACAGCCAGTCGCGGATGATGCGCCGGTCGATAAGTTCCAGCGAGCGGTCAGGCGCGATGCGATAGGTTTCCACCGCTCTCGTGCTGCCGTCGATGCGGAACTCATGCGTGAAGGTGCTGCCGATCGGCGATTTCGTCAGCTTGGTGCGCGGCTGGCCCCTGTAGATGATGCTGCCGGGGATGGGTTCGACATAGGGCGCAGGCCCGGCGTAACCGGCTGGTCCGGCGGTCGTGCATCCTGAAAGCGCCAGCGCAAGCGTGACGATGGCCGATGATAGGAGCGTTTTCATCCTGTCCTCCGAAGTGCGTCTTTAAAAACGACAGAGAGGCGCAGCGGTTCCGGCGAGCAAGAAGATCGGAGGCAATTCGTCCCGGCTATTTGCTTTTCGGATTCTGAATATCGCGCGCGACCCAGCGAAAGAAAAAATAGACGAGGAGGCCAAAGATGAAAAGCGGGATGAGGTTCGCAAAACCGGACATGTGATTCTCGTTTCTCCCTCCCGATCCGGGGTGTAGCCGGGCAGAGGGCGACGAGGCAAGAGCGGCGTGCCCTGTCAGGGGTAAAATGTCCGTGTGTCCAGAGAATGAAGAGATGCAAGACGACAGGAATTTGCCGGGGGCTGCGCTGTCGCGCCGGGGGAGACCTGGCGCACTGCCAGTGATGCCAGGTCTCTCCGTCTCCCGCCAGTTTCAGGGTACGGGCGACTTCGATCAGTATGGCGAGTGATTGCTAATATACATAGGCCGAAAAATTACCTCGAATAAATCATTGCCATGGCCGATCCCGGGGAAGGCCGCCGCGCGGCCCTCTGCGCGCGCCATTATTATCCGGCGAATTTTCTCAGATGACGCGGGCGAAACATTCTTCCGCGAGGCTGCCGCGCAATCCGCCGTCGCTCCGTCGAGGGAGGCTAACCCTTTGAACCGGAATGAACGGCTTTTCCTCAGCCCGCCATGGCGGTCCGGCCCGCAAGGGAACCTTTTGCGGCTTTCGTCATTCAAGCCAGCAGGAAACATGCCAATAGTGGAGGGTTAAACATGCTCGGCACCATCCTCGTCGTCCTGCTCATTCTGTTCCTGATCGGCGCGCTGCCAAGCTGGGGTTACCATAATTACGGCTATGGTCCTTCGGGCGGTCTCGGACTGGTTCTCGTCATCGTCCTGATCCTCGTTCTGCTCGGGCGGCTCTGATCGATCGCCGTCAAGACGGCAGCAATCGCCCGCAGCGCCGTAAATGCGACGGCTGCGGGCATTGTTTTTTCTGACATATGTGTAAGATACAAAAAATACCGTAATCTGAAGCACTTGGATGGCGCATAAGGGCATTGCGCCGATCCGGCCTGAAAAAACACTACATTCGGAACGAACCCTCTTGCGCCCAAAATGGATTCGTTCTAAATGCCCGCCATCGCTTGATTGATGAGCGCGTGAGGCCTCGTGGCGGAGTGGTGACGCAGAGGACTGCAAATCCTTGTACCCCGGTTCAATTCCGGGCGAGGCCTCCAAAAATTCCAAGAACATCGGTGTTGTCAGAGCAAACGGTCCGGTTTCGCGGTCATTTGCCTTTGTTCCGGTTCAGAAAATCCCCGCCCATTCGCTTTTTCCCGCCCATCCGCCTTACCGCGCTTGAAAGCGCGCGTCTTGGCAATTATGAGATTATCCAAAGGCGCGGGGAGACCCGCGTCATTTCGAGCTTTTGGGGCCGAGGCTTCCCGACCGGCATCCGTGAAATTGAGGCGATAACGACATGATGGATTTCGAAACCGCGCGCGCCAATATGGTCGACAGCCAGTTGCGCACGACCGACGTGACCTCGCATTCGGTGTTGAAGGCGTTCTTGAGCGTGCCGCGCGAGGCTTTCGTGCCGGCCGGCGTGCGGCAGATTGCCTATGCGGATGAGGATATGCAGATCTGTCCGGCCCGCGACGGCCGCCCGGCGCGCTACGTCATGAAGGCTTCGCCGCTGGCGAAACTGCTGCAGCTTGCCGCCGTCTCCAAGGAAGATGTGGTGCTGGAAGTCGGCGGTGGTTCCGGTTACGCGGCAGCCATCCTGTCGCAGCTTGCCGGTTCGGTGGTGTCGCTCGAATGCGACGAAGCGCTGGCGGCGCAGGCGACCGAGACTTTGGTGTCGCTTGGATATGACAATGTCGCCGTCGTCACCGGCGATCTCGAAAAGGGTTATGCGGGCGAGGCTCCCTATGATCTGGTGTTCGTCAACGGTTCTGTCGAGGAAGTGCCGGCGGCGCTGACCGATCAGCTGCGCGATGGCGGTCGGCTGGTCGTTGTCGTCGGATATGGCAATGCCGCAAAGGCCACCGTCTATCGCCGCGATGGCAACAGCACCTCGGCCGCAAGCTCTTTCAACGCCTCGGTCAAGCCTCTGCCCGGTTTTGCCAAGGCGGCCGAGTTCGTTTTCTGATCAACGGCGATCGTCCTGCTCGTGACGCCGGGGTGGACCTTCCATCCCGGCGTTTGTTTTTGCGGGCAGGGCGCGGCCCGGTTCGATGCCCGCCCCGAGCGAGGTTTCCACAAAGCTGTGCATCACCGCGAAACTTGTCGAATCAGTGATTTAGTTCCGCGCTATGCTGCCCTAGACTAAAGGTGATTCGGGGTGTGCGTATTTCTGCCCCGCATGACCCTGCAACAGGGACGGCAAAAACGCCCGGCGGTTTTGTTCCAACCTGTTTCAGAGCGTCGGCACGGCAGCCGGTTGGGTTGTCGTTGGCGCGATGCAACAATTGAACAGGTGCGAAGCGCCCTGTCCGGCGCCCGAACGGTGCGGCAGGGATGCGCAAGAGTGGAAACCGGGGATTGATATGGCTCAGCCAAGCGTAGCGCGTGAACCGTCCATGGAAGAGATTTTGGCGTCCATTCGCCGGATCATCGAAAGCAACGAGACCGTCGGTCCCGCCGGCGCGTTTTCCGGGCAGTTGCCGCCCGTCTACGACGATGAAGACGATGCCGCAAGCGAGGCGGCCTTCGTGGCCGAGCCGGTCAGTCCGCCGGCGCGCGTTCCCCCCGCCGCAAATCAGGCCTATGCCGCGCGACCGGTACAGGATTTTTCGCCGGCTTTTGAAAAACCGGCGGCTGACCCGCAGGAAAGCTCTCCTGAAAAGACCATGTCGCTCGCCGATGTCGCCGCCCGTGTGCGTGCAGCCGCCGACCGCAACGCCGCCATGGGGCCGCAGGCATTCGCCGCGCAGGCCCAGCGCGGCGCGGCCGAGGCCACCGCGCCGTCTTCCGGCGTGTCGCAGCCCCAGGCGGCGGCTTCGTCCGAACGCGCCGCCCCGCAGCGCCCGACGGATGTCCGCCCGCTGATGGTCGCCGCCGCGGCCGGCGCCGCTGAGCAGCCCGCGCCTCAGGCGTCGGAGGATCGTGCCGCCGCTGCCGCAATCGAAAATGCGCCTTCGGCCGAAAGCCGTTTCGATCAGCTTTCGCTGCGCGGCGCGCTTGAAACGCCGGCGGCTGCCGAGCGTTTCGATATCGCCCTGCAGGAACCCGTCCTCGATGCGGCGATTTTCGATCTCGCCGCGCGGGAGGGAGAAAACGAGGCGGATGTTGCGGGCGGCCTGTCGCTCAATCTTCTTTCCGCTGCCGCCGGGGCGCAGATCGCCCAATCCTTCAGTGAACTGGCCGAGGTGTTCGACGGCGTCGGACGGCGCTCGATCGAGGACATGGCCGCCGAGATGCTGCGCCCGATGCTGCAGGACTGGCTGGAAGACAATCTGCCGACGCTGGTGGAGCGTCTCGTGCGCGAGGAAATCGAGCGCGTGGCGCGCGGTTCGCGCCGCTAGGGCCGATCCGGCCGCCCGCCGCAATCGCGGTGGATGCGACGAAACAGGGGCCGCTCCGGCATCGGGGCGGCTTTTTTGTTGAAGATGAAGGTGTTATGGGGTCATAGTCATCCGTGGGGCCGCTCAATGGTGGCTTGCGGGCGGGTTTCTGTTGACTCTCTCCCGTCCATCCTTATTTAAAAAAATCCACACAAGAACTCTAAAATTCAGGTCAGGAAATGCTCGAAAAGACCTATGATTCCGCAGCCGTCGAACCGAAGATCGCCAAAGCCTGGGACGAGGCGAACGCTTTTCGTGCCGGCGCCAACGCCAAGCCGGGCGCGGAAACCTTCACCATCGTCATTCCGCCGCCGAATGTGACGGGCTCCCTGCATATGGGCCACGCGCTCAACAACACGCTGCAGGACATATTGGTCCGTTTCGAGCGCATGCGCGGCAAGGATGTGCTGTGGCAGCCCGGCATGGACCATGCCGGCATCGCCACCCAGATGGTGGTCGAGCGCAAGCTGATGGAACAGCAGCTGCCGGGCCGCCGCGACATGGGTCGCGAAGCTTTCGTGGAGAAGGTCTGGGAGTGGAAAGCTGAATCCGGCGGCCTGATCTTCAACCAGCTGAAGCGCCTTGGCGCATCCTGCGACTGGTCGCGCGAGCGCTTCACCATGGATGAGGGCCTGTCAGAAGCCGTTCTCGAGGTGTTCGTCACGCTCTACAAGCAGGGCCTGATCTACAAGGACAAGCGCCTCGTCAACTGGGACCCGAAACTGCTGACTGCGATTTCCGACATGGAGGTCGAGCAGATCGAGATGAAGGGCAACCTGTGGCACCTGCGTTATCCGCTGGAAAAGGGCGTCACCTATCAATATCCGGTCGCCTTCGACGAGGAGGGCAAACCCACCGAATTCGAGACGCGCGATTATATCGTTGTCGCCACGACGCGCCCGGAAACCATGCTCGGCGATACCGGCGTTGCGGTGAACCCGGAAGACGAGCGTTACAAGGGCATTGTCGGCAAGCATGTCATCCTGCCGATCGTCGGCCGCAAGATTCCGATCGTTGCCGATGATTATGCCGATCCGACAGCCGGCACGGGCGCCGTGAAGATCACGCCTGCGCATGACTTCAACGATTTCGAGGTCGGCAAGCGCTGTGGCCTGCGCGCCATCAACGTCATGAACATCGATGGCACCATCACCATCAAGGAGAATGAGGATTTTCTCGAAGGTCTCGATCATCCCGCCGCCCTGCACGGCGCGTGGGATCGTCTGGAAGGGCAGGATCGCTTCTTCGCCCGCAAGGTCATCGTCGAAATCTTCGAGGAAGCCGGCCTGCTCGACAGGATCGAGCCGCACAAGCATGTGGTGCCGCATGGCGATCGCGGCGGCGTGCCGATCGAGCCGCGCCTGACCGACCAGTGGTGGGTGGACAACAAGACGCTGGCCCAGCCGGCAATCGCCTCGGTGCGCGAAGGCCGCACCAATTTCGTGCCGAAGAACTGGGAAAACACCTACTTCCAGTGGATGGAGAATATCCAGCCCTGGTGTATCTCCCGGCAATTGTGGTGGGGCCACCAGATCCCCGCATGGTACGGTCCGGATGGGCAGGTCTTCGTCGAGAAGACCGAAGAAGAGGCGCTGCAGGCGGCGATCCAGCACTATATCGCCCATGAAGGCCCATGGAAGGCCTGGGTGGAGGAGAAGCTCGAGAATTTCGCGCCCGGCGAGATCCTGACGCGCGACGAAGATGTGCTCGACACCTGGTTCTCGTCGGCGCTGTGGCCGTTCTCGACGCTCGGCTGGCCCGAACAGACACCGGAACTGGCGCGTTATTACCCCACCAACGTGCTGGTCACGGGCTTCGACATCATTCCGTTCTGGGTGGTGCGGATGATGCAGATGGGCCTGCATTTCATGAAGGACGACGCCGGTAACCCGGTCGAGCCTTTCAGCACGGTCTATATTCACGCGCTGGTTCGCGACAAGAACGGCCAGAAGATGTCGAAGTCCAAGGGCAACGTCATCGATCCTCTGGAGCTGATCGACGAATATGGCGCGGATGCGCTGCGCTTTACGCTTGCCATCATGGCGGCTCAGGGGCGCGACGTGAAGCTCGATCCCGCGCGTATCGCCGGTTACCGCAATTTCGGCACCAAGCTGTGGAACGCCACGCGCTTTGCCGAGATGAACGGCGTGAAGCGCGACCCGCACTTCCTCGCCGAAACCGCCTCGCTGACGATCAACCGCTGGATCCTGACCGAGCTTGCCAATACCGCGCGCGACGTGACGGCGGCGCTTGAGAATTTCCGCTTCAACGATGCCTCCGGCATTCTCTACCGTTTCGTCTGGAACCAGTTCTGCGACTGGTATCTGGAACTGCTGAAGCCCGTCTTCAGCGGCGAGGATGAAAAGGCGAAGACGGAATCGCAGGCCTGCGCAGCCTATGTTCTGGACGAAATCTACAAGCTGCTGCATCCCTTCATGCCTTTCATGACGGAAGAGCTGTGGGCGCATACGGCCGGCGAGGGCGAGGAGCGCGACGATCTGCTGTGCCTCACCGACTGGCCGGTACCGGAGTTCCGCGACGATGCCGCAGCTGCGGAAATCAACTGGCTGATCGATCTCGTTTCCGGCATCCGTTCCGCACGCGCCGAGATGAACGTGCCGCCCGGCGCCACCGCCTCGCTGGTGGTCGTCGGCGCCAACACCTCCACCGAAGCGCGGCTCGACCGCCATGCCGCCGCCATCCGGCGCCTGGCGCGGGCCGATGAAATCCGCGGCGGCGATGTGGCGCCGAAGGGCTCCGCCCAGATCATCGTCGGTGAAGCCACCATCTGCTTGCCGCTCGGCAACCTCGTCGATCTCGCGGCGGAAAAGGCCCGTCTGGAAAAGGCGATCGGCAAGGTGGATGCGGAAATGGAGCGTATCGACAAGAAGCTGTCGAACGAAAAATTCGTCGCCAATGCCGATCCGGAAGTCGTTGCCGCCGAGCGCGAGCGCAAGGCCGAACTGGAGGTGCAGCTGACAAGCCTCAGGACCGCCATGCAGCGGGTCAGCGAAGCGGGATAATTTCCGGTTTCGTCCAGATACAGAAACGCCCCGCTAATGCGGGGCGTTTTTTTTGCCGTTCGTCACGTTTGATTTCGTTTCATTGCTGCGTTGCAGCGCCGAATCATTTCTGCGCCACAGCGCGATTATTTCATCGCGATCTGCCTGCGAAGGGCGCGGAAAAGCGGAAAAAAGCCAATAAAAACGGCTTCATAAGCGGGTTTCTTCGGGAAAGTGTCACTGTGGTTATTTGGCGACATTTCCGGTCCGCTTTGGGAATTTGTTTCGTTTTGTGTCAATTTTTCCGAACGGATTAGAAAAATAGCCTAAAATGATTATTTTACGGGGCAGACATGAAATTCTTACGTAAAAAAATTGCCGCATTTGCGCGGCAGCCGCGACCTGCGGCGGATTGTCATTTGTCCTTCGGCATTTCACTCTATCCTTGATCACATTGCCTTGATTGGGGAGAGAGATGGCAAAAACTGCAATTTTTCGCGGCGCGGTATGTTTCGCAGTCAGCATCGCGGCGGTCACGCCTTCACTGGCCGGCGGCCTTGAGCGCGGCGGTTACAATATCGACCTGCTGTTCGATCCGTCCGATTATGTTCTCGACAGTTCAGCCACTTTCGTCGCTCCGCAGCGCAAGGTGGAGAATGCGCGCGACAATCCGGTAAAGAGCGGCGGTCTCCTGCCGTCGTCCTGGTCGACGACTGCCGATGATTCCGAAAACTACTGGTCGACACGTGTTGGCGCGAAGGCCGCGATCGGCGATTTCGGTGATTGCATGTTCGACTATTCGCAGCCTTGGGGCGCGGATCTCAACCCCGGCATCTGGCAGGGATCGAGCTATAACATCGAAACCAAGGTCAAGTCGCACAATTACGCCACCACCTGCCGGGTGAAATTCGATCTCGGCAAGGGCGATTTCTCGATCATCGGCGGCGGCTTCTATCAGGAGATCAGCGGTTATAAATATCGTCAGGTCGTTTCCCCGACAGCGCTCGGTCCGGCTTATCCTTCGATTTATTCCGGCGTCGGCAAGCTGGAAATGGAAGGTGACGGCTGGGGATGGCGCGCGGGTATCGCATATGAGATCCCCGAAATCGCGTTCCGTACCAGCCTTGTCTATAACAGCGCCGTCGATCACGATCTGAACGGTACTGTTGACCTTAGAGGTCTGCCGGCTGCAGGCAGTCCGGCCCTTATTGCCTATGGCGGCAAGATCACGCCGGTTTATGGTTCGGTCTCCATGCCGGACAGCGTGGAACTGAAGGTGCAGTCGGGCATCGCGCCGGACTGGCTTGCTTTCGGTTCGGTGAAGTGGACGGACTGGAGCCAGATTCAGGTCGTGCCTTTCTGCCAGGTCGGTGTTGCGTCCTGTATTGCGGGCGTCACCTCGCTCACCACGCTCGATCTTTATTATCGTGACGGCTGGACGGTGACCGGCGGTATCGGCCACAAGTTCAACGATCAGTGGAGCGGCGCCGTCAGCCTTACCTGGGATCGTGGTACTTCGACGGTGATCGGCACCCAGACCGATACGTGGATGATCGGCACCCAGGTCGTCTATTCGCCCACCCCGAACCTCGAGTTCAAGATTGCCGGTGCGCTCGGCCTGCTCACCTCCGGTGAATCCTCCATCAATGGCGGCCGTTGCAGCTCGGTCGGTACGGCGACCTGCGGTGACGAGGCTGGCTACAGCTTTGGCAGCGACCTCGTGGCGGCGATTTCCACCGGCGTCAAGGTCAAGTTCTGACCCCCATTCTTCCGCTGATGCTAAAATAAAGGTCCGGTTTACCAACCGGGCCTTTTTTCATTGGCGACTGTGATTCCTGCTCGATAAATTTTTCTAGCCCGAAAGTTTTGTGACGATTTGGCAACACTTTTCTGCAAGCGTGGGGCCGCGTTGGAATGTGAGCATATCTGTCCATTTCCCGCCACAAACAGGGTGCTTGGCTTATGTTTAGGGACACGGGAATGGAAGAACATGCGGGCGTTTGATGTGGGCCTGTGGAGTTGCGACGAGTGAAAACGGATTTGGATTCAGGGTTTAAGCAAGTAATGCGGGAATTGATCCCGGTTTTCTTGTTTGGCGCTGACCGGCGGATGACGACATGCCGTTATATTGCCGGAAATTATGCCTATATCTGTTTCACTGGAAAATTAGGGCAATGGCCGCGAAAAACCACCGGTGGTGCGCTGGGAAGTGCTGCCGGAAAGACGCAGTGTGTTCGAAAAATCGCGACCCGGCGGGGTTCGGCTTTGCAGTATTCCGCAAGTATTGGCTATATGCCGGGAAGAGTGAGAGAAGTTCGCCGAAATGCTGAAATGTGAAGCCAACGTTTTAAAGCCGCTCCTTATGGGCATGTTGCTTGCGTCGCTCGCAATGCCTGCCGCGGCTTTTGACATCAATGCGGGCGTGACCAAGGAATCCGGCCCCTTCGACCTGTTCAAGTTCGGTTTCAAGGCCTACAAGAACGGCAACAAGGGTGAAGCCGTCGAGGCCTATCGCTACGCGGCCGAAAAGGGCCATACCGGCTCGCGCTGGGCGCTTGCCAATATGTATGCCTATGGCGACGGCGTCGCCAAGAACGACTTCGAAGCTTTCAAGATCTACAGCGAGATCGCCAGCCAGGGCGTCGAGCCGGGTTCCGAGGATACCGGCTTTTTCGTCAACGCGCTGCTCTCCCTTGCCGATTATTACCGTCACGGCATTCCCGGCAGCCCGGTGAAGATGGACCTTTCGCAGGCCCGCCAGCTTTATTTCCAGGTTGCTTCCACCTTCGGCGTGGCTGAAGCGCAGTTCCGGCTGGCGGAGATGATCCTCGCCGGCGAGGGCGGCCGGGCCGATGTGCAGCAGGCCAAGAAGTGGCTAAACCAGGCCCGCAAGCATGGTCATGCCGGCGCCATGTCGATCTTCGGCAACCTGATCTTCCAGGAAGGCCAGACGACGCAGGGGCTGGCCTTCATGACGGCGGCGCTCGACAAATGCACGGCGGCGGACTGTACCTGGATCCAGAACCTGCAGGAGCAGGCTTTTTCGCTGGCCGGTGAAAACGATCGCCGCGCCGCCATCGCCATGGCGCAGAACATGCGCATTGACGATCCCGATTAAGAGACTATCCGTTGGGGCGATTGTATTCGCCCGACCCGATACCGGAGCCCGTCAGCCCACGGGCCGGAAATCGAAATAACCGCAGACCGGCACGTGATCGGACGGTTTTTCCCAAGCCCGCACATGTTTTTCGATGCTGACGGATTGCAGCCTGTCAGCCGCTTCCGCCGAGAGCATCAGGTGATCGATGCGGATGCCGTTATTCTTCGGCCATGCACCGGCCTGATAGTCCCAGAAGGAATAAAGTCCGGCCTCGTCCGTCGTCGCACGCGCGGCGTCGGTGAGACCCAGATGCTCCAGCCTGCGGAACGCCGAGCGCGTCTGTGGCAGGAAAAGCGCATCGCCTTCCCAGACGCGCGGGTCGTGGCAATCGAAGGGTTCGGGAATGACGTTGTAGTCGCCCGCCAGGACAAGCGGCTCCTCAAGCGCCAGGCGGTCTTCGGCAAAGCGCCGCAGCCGTTCCATCCAGGCGAGCTTGTAGGGATATTTGACCGGGTCGTCCGGCGGATTGCCGTTTGGCAGGTAAAGCGAGCAGACGCGGATCGCGCCGCCTTCGACGGAAAACACGCCTTCGATGAAACGGGCCTGTTCGTCGGCATCGTCGCCCGGCAGGCCACGATTGACCTCGTCCGGCCTGACCTTCGACAAGAGCGCCACGCCGTTGAAACCTTTCTGGCCGTGGGTCTCGACGTGATAACCGAGCGCCTCCAGCTCCAGCCGGGGAAAACCCTCGTCAACCGACTTGATTTCCTGAAGGCAGACGATATCGGGCGATGAATCCTTCAGCCACTGGCAGAGGTTTTCGATACGCGCCTTGACGCCGTTGATGTTCCAGGTGGCAATCTTCATCGGAGTTTCCCTTTTGCGAGGGTACTTTTACCCGATGCAAAAGCGATTGCCACCGTTTTTGGAAAATGGTGGTGCGGATGTGGTGGAAAGACGCCGGGCGGGCGGGGTCGCTGCGTTTCTCCTCCCTCATTCCTGTGGTTGTCACAGGAATCCAGCCGGCCCAAGTCCTTGGGCTGAAAGGACTCTTCCCGCCGCGCAGACGCGCGTCAACTGGATTCCTGTGACAAGCACAGGAATGAGGGAGGAGAGAGATGCGAGTTACTTCAAAGCTTGGTGACTGGCGTGCGGATTGCGCGCCGGTATTTCCCACTCAAATAGAAAAGCTCGTGCCGCAGCCGCAGCTTGCCACGGCATTCGGGTTCTTGATCTGGAAGGACTGGCCGAGCAGATTGTCGACGAAGTCGATTTCCGAGCCGGCCATGTAGACCACCGACAGGCTGTCGATCAGCACCCTGGCGTCGCCGCGGGCAATCACGATGTCGTCATCGGCGGGGTCTTCGGCCAGATCGAACTTGTAGGAGAAGCCCGAGCAGCCGCCGCCTTCCACCGAGACGCGCAGCGCCTGTTTGCCGGCGTCGGCGGCAACGATCTGCGCGATTCGCTTCGCCGCAGCTTCCGAAAGGGTAATGTCGCTGTTTTCCATGTCGTTTCTCCTGCCGGGGTCAAGAACCGGAGAGCAATAATCTCGTTGTCACCATTATAAACCGGTCAAATTAACGGTCTATAGCCTGTGTGAAGACGGTCAACACGGCGATGATGCTTTGCGTCGACCTCTGCGATAGGTATGAAGGGTGAATGAAAAGGTCAATGGCCGAGACCAAAAGGAAGCCCCGGCCGGCGAAGACAACAGGTGGATGCATGATCATAGACCAGCGCGCATTGGGTTTCGGAAGCGGCGAGAGGGCGGTTTTCGCCTCGGATCCATGGACCACGCGCGGGCGTCTTTTTCCCGAAGCCGGAAGCCTGACGCGCTCGGAATTCCAGCGCGACCGGGATCGCATCGTCCACACGACCGCCTTTCGCCGCCTGAAGCACAAGACGCAGGTGTTCATCAGTCCTGACGGCGACCATTATCGCACGCGTCTTACCCACACCATCGAGGTGGCGCAGATCGCCCGGGCGCTGGCGCGCGCGCTGAAGCTGGACGAGGATCTGGCCGAAGGCGTGGCGCTGGTGCATGATTTCGGCCACACGCCCTTCGGCCATACCGGCGAAGATGCGCTGGATGCGGTGCTGCTGCCCTATGGCGGCTTCGATCATAATGCCCAGTCGCTGCGCATCGTCACCAAGCTGGAGCGCCGTTATGCCGAATATGACGGCATCAACCTGACCTGGGAGACGCTGGAGGGCCTCGTCAAGCACAATGGCCCGCTGGTGGATGCCAGGGGCGAGGGGATCAAGGGACCGGTTCCTCTGCCCATTCTCGACTATTGCGAGCTGCAGGATCTGGAGATCGGCAGCTATGCCAGCCTTGAAGCACAGGTAGCGGCGATTGCCGATGACATCGCCTATAATACCCACGACATCGACGACGGGTTGCGCGCCGGTTATCTCACTTTCGAGATGCTGGAGGAGGTGCCATTCCTCGGCGGCCTGATGGCCGAGGTGCGGGCGAAATATCCCGTGCTCGACAAGGAGCGTTTCGCCAATGAGATCATGCGCCGCCAGATCACCCATATGGTGGAAGATGTGATCGGCGTTGCGCAGCAGAATCTCGCCCGTCTGAAGCCGAAGAGTGCGGCCGATATCCGCGCCGCCGATTTCACCGTCGCGACCTTCTCGCCCGAGATGGCCGAGACCGACCGCCAGATCAAGAAGTTGCTGTTCGGTCATATCTACCGGCATCCGGAAATCATGCGCATCCGCGCCGGTGCAACGCAGATCGTCACCGATCTTTTCCACCGCTATATGGAAACGCCGGCGGAAATGCAGAGCCACTATTGGGTGGACAGCATTTCCGGCATGAGCGTGGCCGCCAAGGCCCGGCATGTGGGCGACTATCTGGCGGGCATGACCGACAGTTATGCACTGCGCGCCCACCAGCGGCTGTTTGACCACACCCCCGATTTGCGATAGGGCAGCGGGCGATCGCGAAGCCGACCCGGTTATGATGGCCGGACATAAACAGAAGCCCTTCGCGCAGGTTGGAACGATGAACATTTTTGCCGATTTCGATACCAGGATCAAAAACGCGCTCGAGACCCTCGATCTCGTGAAAGAGAACCGCGAAAAGGTCGATTTCGGTCGAATTACCGTCGAATCCCCGCGTGATCTGAGCCATGGCGATGTCGCAACCAATGCAGCGATGGTGCTGGCGAAGCCGCTCGGCACCAATCCGCGGGCGCTGGCCGAACTCATCGTGCCGGCCCTTCAGGCGGATGGCGATGTCGACAGCGTCAATGTCGCCGGTCCGGGCTTCATCAATCTCAAGGTCTCCGTCGGTTACTGGCAGCGTCTGCTGGCCGACATGATCGGGCAGGGCATCGATTTCGGCCGCTCCACCATTGGCGCCGGCCAGAAGATCAACGTCGAATATGTTTCCGCCAACCCGACCGGCCCGATGCATGTCGGCCATTGCCGTGGTGCGGTTGTCGGCGACACGCTGGCGAACCTGCTCGCTTTCGCCGGTTACGGCGTCACCAAGGAATATTACATCAACGATGCCGGCTCGCAGATCGACGTGCTGGCCCGTTCCGTCTTCCTGCGTTACCGCGAGGCGCTGGGCGAAGATATCGGCACCATTCCGTCCGGTCTTTACCCCGGCGACTATCTCGTTCCGGTCGGCCAGGCGCTGGCGGATGAATATGGCATCAAGCTGCGCGCCATGCCCGAGGAAAAGTGGCTGCCTATCGTGAAGGACAAGGCGATCGACGCGATGATGGCGATGATCCGCGAGGATCTGGCGCTGCTCAACGTCCGGCACGACGTGTTCTTCTCGGAACGCACGCTGCATGCGGGCAATGGCGGCCCGATCCTCTCGGCCATCAACGACCTCACCTTCAAGGGCCATGTCTACAAGGGTACATTGCCGCCGCCGAAGGGCGAGTTGCCGGAGGATTGGGAGGACCGCGAGCAGACGCTGTTCCGCTCCACGGAAGTGGGCGACGACATGGACCGCGCGCTGATGAAATCGGACGGTTCCTACACCTATTTCGCCGCCGATGTCGCTTATTTCAAGAACAAGTTCGACCGCGGTTTTTCCGAGATGATCTATGTGCTCGGCGCCGACCATGGCGGTTACGTCAAGCGGCTGGAAGCCGTTGCGCGCGCTGTTTCCGAAGGCAAGTCGAAACTGACGGTGCTTCTGTGCCAGCTCGTCAAGCTGTTCCGCGATGGCGAGCCGGTGAAGATGTCGAAACGCTCCGGTGACTTCGTGACGCTGCGCGACGTTGTCGACGAAGTCGGTCGCGATCCGGTGCGATTCATGATGCTTTATCGGAAGAATTCCGAGCCGCTGGACTTCGATTTCGCGAAAGTGACCGAACAATCGAAGGATAATCCGGTCTTTTACGTGCAATATGCGCATGCCCGCTCGATGTCGATCTTCCGGCAGGCGCAGGAAGCGTTTCCGGGGCTTGCTCCCTCCGCGCAAGAGATGGCGGCATCCGTCTCTTTGATTAGCGATATCAATGAGTTGCAGCTGGTTGCGAAACTTGCCGAATATCCGCGCCTGATCGAATCCGCGGCCCTTTCGCACGAGCCGCACCGGCTTGCTTTTTACCTCTACGATCTCGCCAGTTCCTTCCATGGACACTGGAACAAGGGCAAAGACCAGCCGGAATTACGTTTTATTAACGATAAAAACCGAGAATTGAGCATTGCCAGACTTGGGCTGGTGAATGCTGTCGCGAATGTTTTGAAGTCTGGCCTTACGCTTTTGGGAGCGGACGCACCTGACGAAATGCGATAACATGTCACCATTATTTGCTCACAATACGCTGGCAAGAGCTGCAATGCGTAGATGGTGGAACACGTAATGGTCGAAAAAAATGTCGCGTATAACCGGGACGCCCGGTCCGAAGGCTTCGCTGACAACGATCCTCTGGCAGAACTGGCGCGTATCGTCGGCTTCGAAGATCGTCCTTCGCATGCGGGTTCCGAGGCTGCGCCAGCGGTTGCCCGCCGCGAACCCGAATTCAACCTCGAAGACGAGCTGCTGCGGGAATTCGAGGTTTACGATGCGCCGCACGCCGATCCGGTCGTGCTTGATCCGGCAAACGATGTCCGTGCGGCTGTTCACCCCAGCGATTTCATGCAGCGCGTCGAATCGGTTTTTGCCCGCCGCGAGCCGGAGCTTGCGCCGGTGGCCGAGCCAGCGCCTCAAGCCGAGGTGAGCGAAGAGCCGCTTCCGGAGGTCGACCAGGCCTATATTCACAATTACGTCGAGACATCGGCGCAGCAGGATATTCGTGCGGATTTCCGTGACGATGCCGGTGCTGTGGCGGAAGTTTTCGATGTGCATTCGCGCCAGCCGCGCGCCGCCGAGCCGGTTGTCTACCAGCCGGCCGCCCAGCAGGTGGCATGGGACGAGCCGCAGTCTTTCGAACCGTCCGAGCCCGAATGGCACGCCATGCCGGAGCTTCCGGCCGATGTTTCGAGCAATATTGCTTCGTCCGCTCATGCGCATGCACCGGAACCGCAGGCTTTCGATCTCGCCGACGAGGTTGAAATCGCTGTTGCGGAGGAAGCGCCTGCGCCGATTTCCGTGCGTCCGCCCTCGCATGGCGGCCGGTCGTCGCTGGAATTCTCCAGCCTGCGTCTGCCGCTTGCCAATTTCGGCGCGCGTCGTGATGTTTCGGCCGCTGATCCGCGTCGGGTCGAGCCGCAGCCGGCGGCGACCCGGATCGAACCTCCCGTGGAGCAAGCGCCCGCACCCGTCGTCGTTCAGGCGGAAGAGGCTGCGCCGGCTTTTGCGCCTTTCGTTGCCGAGACCGCCAAGCCTGCCGAGCCGTCCGTTGCGCCTGCGGTTGCCGAGCAGCCGTCCGCGGGAAATCTCTCGCCGATGGACGAGCTGATCTACAACGTTGCGAAATATTCCATTCCCGGACGCGGCGAAGAGCCGGTGGTGGAGTCCGCACCGGTGGTGCAGGCTGCGAAAGCCGAGCCGGCGGTTGCTGCACCGGTTGCCGCAACGCCCGTCAAGGCGGCGCCCGCCGCTTCCGTTTCGCCTTCGTCGCCCGCCCCGGAGCCGGATTTCGGGGATTTCGCCAGCTTTAACGACGATGATTTCGAACTGGCGCTCGATGATCTCGATCTTGATCTCGACCTCTCGGACATCGCCGAAGCCGAAGTTGCGCCCGTCGCTGCGCCACAGCCGGTTCGCCAGCAGCCTGTTGCTGCCGTAGAAGCTGTCGCTGCCGCGCCGCAGCCGGTGAGGGAGCAACCTGCACCGCAGCGTGCCGTGCCGGTATCCGCCGCCGCACCGGCGGCCTTCGTCGCTCCGGTCCAGCCGCGTCCGGTTGCCGCCGCGCCGCAGCCGGTTGCGCCGCAGACGCTGGAAACCCTGCCTTTCGATCCCTCGCAGATCGGCGAGACGGAGGAGCACCCGGAAAACATCGTCGAGATGGATGTACCGGAACTGCCCGTCGGCGTTTTCGAGCCCAAGCCGGCGCCGCGTCGTCACGAGGAAGATCTCGATATCGACACCGAGCTTGCGACGCTGTTTGCGCCGGCGGTTGCCGGCGGCCTCGACCGTCACAAGCATGCCGAAAACCGCAGTGCCGTCCAGGCGCGTCCCGCACAGGCTCCCGAAGAGGCCGACGAGTTCGAGCGGGCGCTGGAAGAGGATTTCCGCCGCTCCATGCAGGAGGCTGCCGCGTCCCGCGGCAATGCGCCTCGCGATGCCGAAAATACCTATGTCGATCATCAGGCCGCCTATCGCGATGAAGACGAACGCGGCGGTCGCCGCTGGATCATGCCGGTAGCAGCCGCCATCGGTCTGGTGCTTGTCGGCGGCGGCGTTTACGCGCTGATGTCCGGCGGCTCGTCCGGCGCCGGCTCCAACGGCGCGCCGGTCATCATTTCCGCCGATAACGATCCGATGAAGGTCGTGCCGGAAAATCCGGGCGGCCGCGTCGTGCCCAACCAGGATAAGGCGGTTTATGACCGCGTGGCCGGCGGCAGCGCCGCCGATCCGAAGCAGCCGGCGTTGATTTCCAGCAATGAACAGCCGGTGGATGTGGTGCAGCGCACGCTGATCCCCGAACAATTGCCGCTGGAAGGCGAAAACGACGCGGATATGGAAGCCGCCGGCACGCCGGTTGGCGAGACCGAAGATCCGCGCCTGCTGTCGCCGGAAGAAAAGGCCGCTCAGAACGAAGGTGCCGGCGCAACCGGCGTTTCGCCGCGCAAGGTCCGCACCATGATCGTCAAGCCGGACGGCACGCTTGTCGCCCAGGAAGTGGAAGCCCCGGCAGCGCAGCCGCCGAAGGCCGACAAGGTCGAGGAGCTTGCCGCACCGCAGACCGCCAAGCCGGGTGAGGGCGCTCCTGCCGTCATCGCCGCCTCGCGGGTTCCCGTGGCGCCGGAACAGCCGGCACAGCCGCAGGCCAATACGCCTGCCGCCGCCAAGCCGGCCGCACAGTCGGCGGCGCCGCTTCCGTCGGCGCGTCCGTCCTCTCAGCCTGCCAATGTGGTGGCAACGGTGACGAACCAGGGCAATGTCCGCCCGACGGCGACGGCTCCCGCCCAGCCGCAGGCCCAGACGGCCGCCGCCACACCGGCTGCGACCAGCACGCCGTCTGCCGGCGGTTATTACATCCAGATCGCCTCGCTGCCGAGCCAGGCCGAAGCCCAGAAGTCCTACCAGAGCATGTCCGCCAAGTTCGGCTCGGTCATCGGTGGACGCGGCGTCGACATCAAGGCGGCTGAAATTGCCGGCAAGGGCACCTTCTACCGCGTCCGCATCCCGGCGGGTGACAAGAACGAAGCCGTGGCGCTGTGCGAGAAGTTCCGCTCGGCCGGCGGCAGCTGCCTGGTGGCGCGGTGATAACGGTCGGATTGGCGTAGAAAGATTGGGGCTGCCGCATAAGGCGGCCCTTACAGTATCTTGGCCCTTCCATCGCACTCCGGGTCATACTCGGGTTTGACCCGAGGATCCACAACCCGGAGCGATGGATCCCCGGGTCAAGCCCGAGGATGACGGCGGAATGGTTATCGGACGCGTTTCGCAATCCCGATGGCGCAGTTTCCTTACTCCTTATTTCCCCCCTGAGAGCGTGACACCATGACCGATTGCAAAGCTATGATCCTCGGATGCAGCGGGCTTTCGCTGACTGCCGACGAGATCGCCCTTTACCGCGACCAGCAGCCCTGGGGGTTCATCCTGTTCGGCCGCAATATCGGCGAGCCGCAGCAGATCACCGATCTCGTCGCATCCATGCGTGATGCCGTCGGGCGGCCTGACGCGCCGGTGCTGATCGATCAGGAGGGCGGACGGGTCCAGCGCATCAAGCCGCCGATCCTGCAGGCCTATCCGAATGCCCGCATTCTCGGGGAAATCTATGAACGCGACCGGGATGCCGGCCTGCGCGCCGCCTGGCTGATGTCGCGCCTGCATGCTTTCGACCTCCTGAAATTCGGTATCAATGTCGATTGCCTGCCGGTGCTCGACGTGCCGGTGGAAGGCGCCAGCAATGTCATCGGCAACCGCGCCTACGGTTACACGCCAATCATGGTGGCCGAGATGGGGCAGGCGGCGGCCGACGGGTTGAAGGCGGGCGGCATGTTGCCTGTCATGAAACATATGCCCGGTCACGGCCGCGGCATGGTCGATTCGCACCATGAACTACCTGTGGTCGATGTGCCGCTCGATGAGCTGGACGCCCATGATTTCGTGCCGTTCCGGGCGCTGAACCGCGAATTGATGGCGATGAGCGCGCATCTGGTATTCAACGCCGTCGACCGCGAGCGGCCGGCGACGACCTCGCCGAAGGTGATCGAGGAGATCATTCGCGGTCGCATCGGCTTTGACGGCCTGCTGATGTCCGACGACAGTTCCATGAATGCGCTGAAGGGCACGCTCGGTGAAAGAGCTGCGAATATTGTTGCGGGCGGCTGTGATATAGTCTTGCATTGTAACGGCGTGATGGGTGAAATGCTGGAGGTCGTGAAAGAGGTTCCCGTTCTTTCTGGCCGTTCGCTGGAGCGGGTGCGGGCCGTGGAAGCGGGTTTTCCCGCCGCCGACCCTTCCGACGAAGCGGAACTGAGAGCCGAATTCAACGCCATGTGGGCCGTTTCCTGACGATCGGGCGGCGGCCGCTCACTCGGGACGACAGGCCGGATGCCCGGCGGATGGAACAATGGCCGCAGACAAGTCTCGCAATTCGACACCGATGGACAAGCTCTGGCAGGATGTGACGCCGGAGCGGCTGACGGGCGAGGCCGGGCTGGTGATCGATGTTGCGGGTTTCGAAGGCCCGCTCGATCTGCTTTTGCACCTTGCCCGCACCCAGAAGGTCGATCTGTCGCGCATTTCCGTCCTGGCGCTTGCCGAGCAATATCTGCAATTCGTGGAAAGCGCGCGGCGTGTGCGCATCGAGCTGGCCGCCGATTATCTGGTGATGGCGGCCTGGCTCGCCTTCCTCAAGTCCAAGCTGCTCATTCCGCAGCAATCGAAGGATGACGGCCCCTCGGGCGAGGAAATGGCCGCGACGCTGGCCTTCCGGCTGAAGCGCCTGGAAGCGATGCGCGAGGCGGCCGAACGCCTCGTCAACCGCGCCCAGCTCGGCCGCGATGTTTTTGCCCGTGGCGCGCCGGAGCATATTCCGCATGTCAACCGCTCGGCTTACGAGGCCAATCTCTACGATCTTTTGAGTGCCTATGCCAATCTGCGGCAAAGGCAGGCCATTACCCAGGTCACGATCGAAAAACGGCAGGTCTGGTCGCTGGTCGAGGCGCGCGAGCTTCTGACCAGCCTGCTCGGCGATGTCGGTGAATGGACGGTGCTCGATCACTATCTGCTGCAATATGTGCCCGATCCCGCCATGCGGGTGACGGCGATGGCCAGCGCCTTTGCCGCTTCGCTGGAACTGGTGCGCGAGGGATCGCTGCAGATCCGGCAGGAGGGAGCTTTCCAGCCCATCTATATGCGCCGAGGCACAAGGGACGAGCGCGAAGCCAGTGCCGGGAGGGCCGACAATGACGAATGACGACGAGACCGGCGAGGCGATGATCGTGACGGATGGGATGGCGCCCGAACCCACGGTCTTTTCCGAGCGGCAGCTGAAGGAGGCCGAGCGCATCGCCGAGGCCCTGGTCTTCGCGTCCGCCGAGCCGGTATCCGTGGGCTTCATCGCGGAACGTCTGCCGCGCGGCATGGATGTCGTCGCCATCCTGCAGCACCTGAAGGCCGTTTATGCCGAGCGCGGCGTCAATCTCGTGCAGGTGGGCGGCCAATGGGCGTTCCGCACTGCGGGCGACCTTTCCTTCGTCATCCGCGCCGAGGAGAAGGAACCGAAGAAGCTGTCGCGCGCGGCGCTGGAAGTTCTGGCGATTATCGCCTATCATCAGCCGGTGACACGCGCCGAAATCGAGGAAATCCGCGGTGTGCAGACCTCGCGCGGTACGCTTGACGTGCTGATGGAGGCCGGCTGGGTGCGGTTCCGGGGCCGCAGGCGCACGCCGGGACGACCGGTGACGATCGGCACCACGGTGGAGTTTCTCGACCATTTCGGCCTTGAGGAGCTGCGTGACTTGCCGGGCCTCGAGGAGCTGAAGGGGGCGGGGCTGCTATCGGGCCGTATTCCCTCCAATTTCGGCGTGCCCCTGCCGATGATGAGCGACGAGTTGCGCGAGGACGAGGACCCGATCACGCAGCTTGATCTGGAAGAGCTGGGCCTGCTTGCGCCGGGTGGCGGCGACGGCGACGATTGAGCGGCCGTCACGCGGGCGGCAAGACGCAAAAACTTTATGCTCACTCCCTGTTGAAGCGGTGATTTGTTGTTTGAAAAAGCCTTTCAAACGTCTTACATCGTCTGAAAGCGAAATTCAGGAGTTTCAGTTATGGGTTCTTTTAGTGTGTGGCATTGGCTCATCGTGCTGGTGATTGTTCTCGTCCTCTTCGGACGCGGCAAGATCCCGGAATTGATGGGCGATGTCGCGAAGGGCATCAAGAGCTTCAAGAAGGGCATGGCTGACGAGGACCAGACGCCGCCGCCGGCCGATGCCAACACGAAGACCGTCGACCACAAGGCTGACGAGATCAAGTAAGCGGCCTGTTGCCGCTTGTGGTGAGATTGGCGTTAGGCTCTCGGGAGCATATTGATGTTTGATATCGGCTGGAGCGAGCTTCTGGTGATTGCGGTCGTGCTGATCGTGGTCGTCGGACCTAAGGACTTGCCGCCCATGATCCGCGCCTTCGGCAAGACGATGGCCGGTCTTCGCAAGATGGCGGGGGATTTCCGCACCCAGTTCGATGAGGCCTTGAAAGAGGCCGACATGGACGATGTGCGCCAGACCATCTCCGATGTCCGCAATCTCAACCCCACCAATTCGCTGCGCGATGCGATGAACCCGCTTCGCCAGCTCGGCAACGAGATCAAGTCCGATCTCCAGAAGGCGACGGCCGCGCCGGACGGCCTTTCGTCCACGCCGGCGCCGGCGACAAGCGAGCCGGTCGCGCCGCTGGTCAGCGTTCCCGAGCCGGAAATGAAGCTTGCGGATGCGCCGCCGGTGACTGCCGCCCAGCCCGCTACCGCAGCCGCGGAAAAGCCGAAGCGCACGAGGGCGAAATCGGTTGCCGCCGCGGAAGCCGAAGCGGTTGCCGCAAAGCCGAAACGCGCTGCCCGCAGCAAGGCCGCCGAAGCCGCCGCTTCTGCGGCGGCCATCGAGCCCGCCGCTTCGAAACCCACCGTGAAGGCTATCGCCAAAAAGGCGGCGGTCAGGAAGGTCGCTACCGGCAAGGCTGCGGCGGTGGCCGAGGCCAAACCGGCGCGAGCGACAAAAACAAAGGCTGCAAAGCCCAAAAAGGATGAAGCATGAGCGGGGATATCGAGGATAAGCCGCAGCCGCTTATCGAACACCTGATGGAACTGCGCACGCGGCTGATCTGGTCGCTCGGCGCGTTCTTCGTTGCCTTCATCGCCTGTTTTGCCGTTGCCAAGCATCTCTTCAACCTGCTTGTCATTCCCTATAAATGGGCGGTCATCTGGGCGGGGCTGGATGTCACCAAATCCTCGCTGATCTATACCGCGCCGCAGGAATTCTTCTTCACGCAGATCAAGGTCGCGATGTTTGGCGCCATGGTGATTTCCTTTCCGGTGATCGCCTCGCAGCTCTATAAATTCGTGGCGCCGGGCCTCTACAAGAACGAGCGCGCCGCCTTCCTGCCGTTCCTCGTCGCCTCGCCGATCCTGTTCCTCATCGGCGCGGCGCTCGTCTATTTCTTCTTCACGCCCATGGTCATGTGGTTCTTCCTCGCCATGCAGCAATTGCCGGAAGATGGCGAGGTGGCGATTTCGCTGATGCCGAAGGTTTCGGAATATCTGAGCCTGATCATGACGCTGGTGCTGTCCTTCGGCCTGGTGTTCCAGCTGCCCGTCGTCACCACGCTGCTGGCGCGCGTCGGGCTCCTGACCAGCGACTGGCTCCGGGAAAAGCGCAAATTCGCCATCGTCATGGCCTTCGTGGTCGCGGCCGTGCTGACGCCGCCCGACCCCATGTCCCAGATCGGTCTTGCGCTGCCTGCGATCATTCTCTACGAGATTTCCATCTACATGGCTCGACTCGTGGAGAGGAAACGTGCGGAGGAATCCAAAAGCACGGAGCTGGAAGAGACCTAACGCTTCGTGCCGGTCTTCCCGCTCATTCAATCTCCTCGCGCCGGGCCTTTCGCCCGGCGTTTTGCTGACAAACACGGGTGAAGCAACAACGGTCTGGAACGACGATGCACGACATTAAATGGATACGCGAAAACCCCGAAGCCTTCGACGCGGCGCTTGCACGGCGCGGCGTTGAGCCTGCCGCCAGCGGCCTGATCGCTCTTGATGAAAAGCGCCGTTCCGTCATCCAGTCCCTGCAGGACATGCAGTCCCGTCGTAATGCCGCCTCCAAGGAAATCGGCGCCGCCATGGCGCAGAAGAACACGGAGCTTGCGGAGAAACTCAAGGCCGAAGTCGCCGACATCAAGGACAACATGCCGCGCGCCGAGGACGAGGACCGAAAGGTCACCGCCGAGCTCAACGACGCCCTGTCGCGCCTGCCGAACATGCCCTTCGACGATGTGCCCGACGGCAAGGACGAGCATGACAATGTGGTTGCCCGCGTGGTCGGCCAGAAGCCCGGCTGGAACCATGAGGCGAGGGAGCATTTCGAGATCGGCGAAGCGCTCGGCTACATGGATTTCGAACGTGCCGCCAAGCTTTCGGGCTCGCGCTTTACCGTTCTGACCAGCCAGCTGGCGCGGCTGGAACGGGCGCTCGGCCAGTTCATGATCGACCTGCATACGAGGGAACACGGTTATACCGAAGTTTCCTCGCCGCTGATGGTGCGTGACGAGGCGATGTTCGGCACCGGGCAATTGCCGAAATTTGCCGAGGACCTGTTCAAGACCACCGATGGCCGCTGGCTGATCCCGACGGCGGAGGTGACGCTGACCAACCTCGTTTCCGGCGAAATTCTCGAGCAGGAAAAACTGCCGCTGCGTTTCACCGCGCTCACACCGTCCTTCCGGTCGGAAGCGGGCTCAGCCGGTCGCGACACACGCGGCATGCTGCGCCAGCACCAGTTCTGGAAGTGCGAACTCGTCTCCATCACCGATGCGGAAAGTGCGGTTGCCGAGCATGAGCGCATGACGGCCTGCGCCGAGGAAGTGCTGAAGCGTCTGGGCCTGCATTTCCGCACCATGACGCTGTGCACCGGCGACATGGGGTTTGGCGCGCGCAAGACCTACGATCTGGAAGTGTGGCTGCCCGGCCAGAACACCTATCGTGAAATTTCCTCCTGCTCGGTCTGCGGCGATTTCCAGGCGCGGCGCATGAATGCGCGCTATCGCGGCAAGGACGACAAGGCGACGAAGTTCGTGCACACGCTGAACGGTTCCGGCACGGCTGTCGGCCGCTGCCTGATCGCGGTTCTCGAAAATTATCTGAACGACGACGGTTCCGTCACAATTCCGGACGTGCTGCTGCCATATATGGGCGGTCTGACGCGGATCGAGAAGGCGGCCTAAGTTCCGGTGTTTCCGTCATCCGGCCCTGAGCCGGAATCCAGCCAGCCCAAGTCCTTGGGCTGAAAGGACTGTCTCCACCGCGCAGACGCGCGTCGGCTGGATACCGGATCAGGTTCGGCATGACGGTCATGGGGATGCGGCCGTGAAAGACAATATCGAGCCCTTTCCCAAGGGCGAAGCAGCGGAGAGAGACATGCGGATTTTGCTGACCAATGACGACGGTATCCACGCCGAAGGTCTGGCGGTGCTGGAGCGCATCGCCCGCACGCTGTCGGACGATGTCTGGATCGTTGCACCGGAAACCGACCAGAGCGGGCTTGCCCACTCGCTGACGCTGTCCGAGCCGCTGCGTCTGCGAAAAATTTCCGACAAGCATTTCGCGCTGCGCGGCACGCCGACCGATTGCGTCATCATGGGCATACGCGAAGTCCTGCCGGAAAAGCCCGATCTCGTTCTCTCCGGCGTCAATGCCGGCGCCAACATGGCCGATGACGTGACCTATTCCGGCACCATTGCCGGCGCCATCGAAGGCACGCTGCAGGGCGTGCGCTCCTTTGCGCTCAGCCAGGCCTTCAGCCATACGGAAGGCCGCGTCGTGCCGTGGGAAGTCGCCGAGACCTATGCGCCGGATCTTCTGCGCAAGCTTATCGATGTCGACCTGCCGGACGGTACTTTCCTCAATCTGAATTTCCCCAATTGTGCGCCAAAGGATGTCCAGGGTGTGTCCGTCACCGGGCAGGGCAAGCTCGATTTCGGCCTGACGGTGGAAGAACGCCAGGACGGCCGCGGTTTTCCCTATTATTGGCTGCGCTTCGGCGAACGTCTCGGCACCTTCCGCGAAGGCACCGATATCCACGCTTTGAAACACGGCAAGATTTCCGTGACGCCGCTCAAGCTTGACCTGACGGACTACACGGTGAAGGATCGGGTTGCGCAAGCACTTGGATTCGGAGTCGCCGATTGAAATCCGCAATGGTCGAAAAAGAAGGTTTTGCCGCTCTCGTTCTCCGTTTAAGGGGCGAGGGGATTTCCGATCTCGACCTGCTGACGGCGGTGGAGCAGACGCCGCGCTCGAAATTCGTGCCGCCGCAATTTGCGGCCGACGCCTATTCCAGCCGCACGATCCCGATCGATTGCGGCGCCTTCATGGAAGGCGCCGACATGGCGGTGAAGACCCTTGCCCGCCTGCAGCTGAAACCCGGCCAGCGCGTGCTGGAAATCGGTACCGGCAGCGGTTTCATGACGGCGATCATCGCGCGCCGGGTGGAGCGTGTCTTTTCGCTGGAGCGGTACAAGACGCTGGTGCAGCAGGCGCAGAACTGCCTCGATGATCTTTCCATCCGTAATGTCGTCATCCGCCAGGCCGATGGCAGCAACGGGCTGGTGGGCGAGGGCACCTTTGACCGCATCGTCTCCACCGCCGCCTTCACCACCATGCCGCGCTTCTTTGCCGAACAGATCGTTTCCGGCGGCATGATGATCGCGCCGATCATCGTTGAGGGCGACCGCTGCGTGATGACCCGCTTCTCCAAGACCGGCAGCCGCTTCGAGAAGGAAGAGCTGTTCGAGGCGCCTTATCTGCCGCTGGCGTCGCATATTGCGCGGCATTTGTGACAAAATGAAAATTTTGAAGACTGTTTATTTTCGTCTTCTAATGTTCTGAATTGTATCAACTATCTGATTTTAAACATCATTATTGTTTCAGCATGACGCAGCCGGTTTTCGTCATGGTTATCGAAGTGTCAAAAAAGCGCCAAACGGCTTAACGTTTTAACGGCGTGGTAACACTAACGCGCTTTAATCATAAACATCGACGCATGGTTTTCCCCATCTCGGGAAATGGGCCTTGCAAGAATTGAAATTTGTGCCGGATCGGTCTCGATGCGGCGGGTTGGCGTCAGTGTAGATCGAGTCATGCGTATGAGACATTCGTCTAAAATCGGAAAATCAGTCGCAAAAATGTTCGCAGCGGCATTGCTGGCAAGCGTCGCGACGGGCTGTAGCTCGGATGCAACGCGGTTCAGTGGCCTCTTTTCCAGTGGACCGGATCAGATGACCACGGCGTCAATTCCAGCCCGTCAGGGCGGCGGTGCTTATGGGCAGGCGCCGGTTCCGCAGGGCGACATGAATGGCGGTTACGCCTCCGCCGCGCCGCAGGGCGGTTATGCCAACCAGAACATGGCCGGCAATTCCTATCCGCAATCCGGCGGTTATGGCGGCGGCGTCCAGCCTTCCACGGCCCGCTCGGCTTCGGCCTCGCCGGTGCAGCGCTCCGAACTGTCGGCGCCGACGGCGGTGGCAAGCCGCGATCCGTCGACCCGCAACGAAGCCATGGCCCAGCCTTTCCCATCGGCGCAGCGCCAGGCCGCGCCGTCTCCCGCCGCACCCGCCCGCCAGGCCGCTGCACCCGTTGCCGACAATCTCACCACTGCCACCGTCCGTTCCGACAAGAACGGCTGGCACACGGACGGCGCGTCTTCCGTGACGCTGCGCCCCGGCGAAAGCATCACGACGCTTTCCAACCGCTACGGCGTTCCGGAGAAGGAGTTGCTGCGGGTCAACGGTCTGAAGACGGCTTCCTCGGCGCAGGCCGGTCAGGCGATCATCATTCCGAAATTCGGTCAGGCCCGCAACGCGGCCAGGGATGCGGCAGGCGATATTGCCCTCAACCGCAATGGCGACCAGCCGACGCCGCTGCGCAGCCCCGAGGGTAACGTGGCCGTGCTGCCTTCGCAGGCCGCCGCCCGCGACAAGGTTTCCTCCGAGACCGGCAAGCTGACGCCTCCCGGCGGCAAGCCGCTGCCGCCAAGCGGCGGCTACAAGGTTCAGCCGGGCGACAGCCTGGCGAAGATCGCCCGCGAAAACGGCGTGTCGGTCGCCGCTCTCAAGGCCGCCAACGGTCTTTCCAATGAAAGCATCCGGGTCGGCCAGACGCTTGCCATGCCGGGCGCCGCCACCGACGGTATCAAGACGGCCTCGGTTCCCGCCAGGGAAGCGGCCGCCGTCCGGCAGGTCGAAACCGCATCCGCCAAGCCCGAGCCTTACAAGGCTCCCGCCGCCGCGGCTCCGACCGCGCCCGCCACGCCGGCCACCGCCAGCGTCAGCGATATCGAGAAAAAGGCCGACATGGCTTCCGTTGCCCCGGAATCCACCGGCATCGGCAAATATCGCTGGCCGGTTCGCGGCGCCGTCATCAATAATTTCGGTGACAATGTCGATGGCAGCCGTAATGACGGCATCAACATCTCGGTTCCGGAAGGCACGCCGATCAAGGCCGCCGAAAACGGTGTGGTCATCTATGCCGGCAACGGCCTCAAGCAGCTCGGCAACACGGTTCTCGTCCGCCACGACGACGGCAAGGTCACGGTTTACGGCAACGCCGCCAATCTCGATGTGCAGCGCGGCCAGAAGGTGCAGCGCGGCCAGACCATCGCCACATCGGGCATGACGGGCAGCGCCAAGCGTCCGCAGGTTCACTTCGAAGTTCGCAAGGATGCGACGCCGGTGAACCCATCAGGTTTCCTTGAATAGGTATTGCGTTCTCAAGGAATGATGAAGCCGGGTGATGAGCCCGGCTTTTTCATTTTGGGGTGCGTTTTCACGGGAAATTACGTCGCCGTTGCGGCTGGCGTCGTCGGTTTTGGCTTCATGGCCCTTCTCCGCCGTCATGCCGGACCTGATCCGGCATCCAGCCGACGCGCGTCTGCGCGGCGAGAAGGACTTCTTTCAGCCCAATGACTTGGGCTGGCTGGATACCGGCTCAAGGCCGGTATGACGGAAGTGGGGAGGCAGCCTGGGCGAGAAAGTCATTCCGCTCCAATGCCTGTTCACGCCCTCACCAGCCCCACCGTTTTCTCGATGAAATCGGCAATCGTCGCGGTATCATTGAGATCGAAGACGGGGAGGGTCGTGTCCGTTACCGCATGGTCGGCGGCAATGGCGACGATGTGCGGGTCGAGCGGCGCAAGCGGTTCGGTTTTCGCTGCCTCCAGCCGGCGCGCCTCGATCTTCGGCACCGGCTCGTATTTATAGCCTTCGATCAGCACCAGATCGCAGGGGGCGAGGCGGGCGAGAATGTCCTCGAAGGAGGGTTCCGGTTCGCCGCGCAATTCATGCATGATGGCGAAGCGGGTGCCGGAGACGATGGTGACCTCATGCGCGCCGGCCTGACGGTGACGCCAACTGTCGGCGCCGACCTTGTCGATATCGAAATCATGATGGGCGTGCTTGATGGTGGAGACGCGGTAGCCGCGCGCCGTCAGTTCGGTGACGATGCGCACCGCAAGCCCGGTCTTGCCCGAATTTTTCCAGCCGGCAATGCCGAAGACCCTTTGTGCTGTCATGGTTGCAGCTCTATCTCTTTGTTCCAGACGTTATCCCAACGAAAACCGCTACGCGCCTTTATTCCACATGCTCCAGGTAACTGCGCGCCAGCGCCAGTTCATCCGGCGTGTTGATGTTGAAGAACGGATCGAGGCTGCCCTTGGCCGTTTCGAGCGGCGGAAAAGCCACGCCGATGGTGACATGCCGGGCGAGATAGGCGCGGATGCGGCGGTTCGCATCGTTCTTCAGCCAGTCTTGAAGATCGTCGGCAAGCGTCACCGGCCACAGCGCGAAGACGGGGTGAACCTGGCCGCTGGAGGCGGCGATGACGATCGTATTGTCCGATACGTGTTCGCAGAGCCGCGCCACGAGATCCTCAGGGAAGAACGGGCTGTCGGCGGGCGCGGTCAGGAAATGGCTCGCCGCACCCTCACGATGCTGGAAATGGCGCATGCCGGCCAGAATACCCGCGAGCGGCCCGGCATGGCCGTTCAGCGTATCGGGCAGCAATGGCAGGCCAAAACTTTCCGCCCAGCCGTTATCGCCATGGATGGCTGCATTGATGGTGACATCGCAGACCTGCGGCGTGATGCGGCGCACGACGTGGGAGATGAGCGGCGCATCGCCAAGCATCACCATCGCCTTGTTGCTGCCCATGCGCCGCGACAGGCCGCCGGCAAGCACGAGACCGGGTATCTCAAGGGGAAGGGCGCTCATTGCCGCTGTTCCTGCAGCCTTACGACATAGGTGGTGAGAAGGGCGACAAGGCCGGTCGCCAGCATCACCATGAGGAGCGGCCAGGTTCCGTCCTCCTTCGACAGGACCGAGGAGGCGAGGACCGAAAGCGCGGCGCCGCCGCCAATGGTCATCGCGCCGCCAAGACCGGAGGCGGAGCCGGCCAGATGCGGCTGGACGCTGACCATGCCGGCATTGGCGCTGGGCAGCGTCACGCCGTTGCCGACGCCGATGAGCGCGAGCGGCACGAAGAACGCATAGGCGCTGTCCGCCCCGGCGGAAATCAGCACGATGGTGGTGACGATGCCGGCAATGGCGATGACGTTGCCCGACAGCATCATGCGGGTGATGCCGATCTGGCTGGCATAACGGCCGGAGACGAAGTTGCCGAGCATGTAACCACTGGCCATGAAGAAGAATTGCAGGCCGAGCATGGCCGGCGCAAGCCCGTAAAGCACGCTGCCGACAAAAGGTGCGCCGCCGAGGAAGGAAAAGAACATGCCCGACGAGAAGGTCGAGGTCAGCGCATAACCCCAGAACAGCGGCGAGCGCAGCAGTTCCGGCCAGGCGTGGAACTGCTGTGAAAAACTCGCCGATCTATTATGGTTGGTTTCGCCGAGATCGAACCAGGCCAGCACCAGAATGCCAACACCGAGCACGGCGAGGAGCGCGAAGCTCGACTGCCAGCCGGAGAGATCGTTGAGCAGGCCGCCGACCGTGGGGCCAACCATCGGCACCACGGACATGCCCATGGTCACATAGCCGATCATCGAGGCTGCCTGTTTCATCGGCACCATGTCGCGCACGATGGCGCGGGCCAACACGAAACCGGAAACGACGGCTGCCTGCGCCACACGCCCGATCATGAAGACGGTGATGTCGGGCGCCAGCATGCAGACCAGCGTGGCGGCGATCATCATTGCGATGCTGGCCAGCATGACCGGGCGGCGGCCGAAGAGATCGGAAAGCGGGCCGATGACAAGCTGCAGGCAGGCGGTGGCGGCAAGGTAGCCGGATACGGCAAATTGCATCACCGCGTAATCGGTCTCGAAGTAGATCGCCATGGCGGCCAGCGAGGGCAGGAACACATTCATGCACAGCGCCGCGACGCCGGCGATGACGACCAGCGTGATGATGTGGGGCGGGGTGGTTCTGTCCAGAAAACGGCCGCTGTTCATGTCATTCTCCCGCCTCTTCCGTAACGGCGGCTTTCGTCAGGGAAGCCGGCCTGACCGTGGTTGCGGCTGTCGGTGTCGCGGCCGCGCGCTTGGCCATCTGCGAGCGCTTGCGCAGGCTTTCGCGGTAGAAGGTATAAAGGCCCGAACCGATGACGATCATGGCGCCGACGATGGTGTAGCTGTCGATCTTTTCGTTGAAGAAGAACACGCCGATCATGAAACCCCAGAGCAGGCCGGTGTAACGGAACGGTGCGACGAAGGAGATTTCGCCGGTTCTCATCGACAATATGATGGCCTGATAGCCGACCAGCACGAGAATGGCGGAAGCGGCCAGATGCGAGACGATGGTGAGGTTCATCGGCTGCCAGCCGCCGAAGGGCACGATCAGCAGCCCGCCGACCGCCATGTTGACGAAGGCGGTGATGACGGTGATGGCGAGCGAGGGCACATCGGCATACATTTTCCGGGTCAGGAGATCGCGCGCGGCGGTAACGGCGAGCGATGCGACGACCAGAAGCGCACCCGGCGTGAAACCTTCAGGACCCGGCCTGATGATGACGAGCACGCCGATGAAACCGACGATGATCGCCACCCAGCGCCGCCAGCCGACCGGCTCGCGCAGGAACAGCGCGGCGCCGAGTGTCACCACCAGCGGCAGGGACTGCAAGATGGCCGAGGCATTGGAAAATTCGATGAGGCCGAGCGCGGTCAGATACAGCACCGCAGCCGTCACTTCGCAGAGACAGCGCAGGATGATGATGGGCCGCAACAGGGTCTTGAGCGGTCTCAGCGCCCCGAAATGGCGGGCGGCGATGTAGATCAGCACCACCGTCATGATGCCGCGCACGAACATGATCTGGCCGGTGTTGATATAGGCTGTGACGGATTTCGTCAGGGCGTCGTTGGCCGTGAAGCTTGCCATGGCGAGCGCCATGAACAGCGCGCCGCGCGTATTGTCCGTCAATGCCATTCCATACGATCCCAGACCATGCGCAGTTTTACCCGGGCCGCCGTTTCAGACGGTTTCGGGCGGCCTCGCGGGCGCGGCGGCGCATTCCTCCATGGAAAGAGACGTGGCACGGTACAGCCGGCAATTCAACCGTTTATATGGGTGGGTGGACGAGAAAGAGGTTCAGCCGCCGGTCACGCTCATATGGCGGGCGACGGCGGGACGCTTGTGGGTGCGGTCGATGATGAAATCATGCCCCTTCGGCTTGCGCAGGAGGGCCTCGTCGATGGCGCTGGAAAGATAGGCGTCGCTGTCGGAGGCGCGCAGCGCCGTGCGCAGGTCGGCCGCGTCGTCCTGCCCCAGACACATGTACAGCGTGCCGGTGCAGGTCAGCCGGACACGGTTGCAGCTTTCGCAGAAATTATGGGTCATCGGCGTGATGAAGCCGAGCCGGCCGCCGGTTTCCTTCACCGTCACGTAACGGGCGGGGCCGCCGGTCTGGTAATCGCTGTCGATGAGCGTGAAGCTCTGTTCCAGATCGGCGCGCAGTTTCGAAAGCGGCAGGTAGCGGTCGGTGCGGTCTTCCTCGATCTCGCCCATCGGCATGGTTTCGATCACCGTCAGGTCCATGCCGCGACCGTGGGCAAAACGCATGAGATCGGGAATCTCGGCGTCGTTGAAATCCTTCAGCGCCACGGCGTTGAGCTTGATCTTGATGCCGGCGGCCCGCGCGGCATCCAGCCCTTCCATCACCCGGTCGATATCGCCCCAGCGGGTGATCTGGCGGAATTTGTCCCGGTCGAGCGTGTCGAGCGAGACATTGATGCGGCGCACGCCGCAATCGGCAAGTTCGTCCGCGAATTTTGCCAGCTGGGAGCCGTTGGTGGTCAGCGTCAGCTCGGCAAGCGCGCCGGTGCGCACATGCCGGCCGAGGCTCCGCACCAGCGACATGATGTTCTTGCGCACCAGCGGCTCGCCGCCGGTGAGCCTCAGCTTGCGCACGCCGCGCGTTATGAAGACGGAACAGAGCCGGTCGAGCTCTTCCAGCGTCAGAAGGTCCTTCTTCGGCAGGAAGGTCATGTGCTCGGACATGCAATAGGTACAGCGGAAATCGCAGCGGTCGGTGACGGAAACGCGCAGATAGGTGATGGCGCGGCCGAAGGGATCCACCATCGGTGCGTTGTTTTCCGTCAGGAATTGCGCTTTTTCAAGCGATCCGGGGAAACTGTTCACGTCTCCGTCCTCGTTGCGCGATGCGCCGGGCCACGCGCCCCGTCTGCGCCTTTCAAATGATGTAGTGGCTTGCCTATCGTCAGGCAAGTCCGTAATTCTGACGCATGTGACGAGCTTGCGGAAGTGAAAAATGAGTGATGCCTGGCCGACCGAGCTGCTTGTGTCGAAAGACCGGCGGGAACTGACCGTTTCCTTTGATGACGGGAGCGTTTACCGGCTGGCAGCCGAGATGTTGCGCGTGCTTTCGCCCTCGGCGGAAGTGCAGGGGCACGGGCCTGGACAAAAGGTTACGGTTCCGGGCAAACGCGATGTCGCCATCCGCTCGATGGTCGCGACCGGCAATTATGCGGTGCGCATCGTTTTCGACGACGGCCATGACAGCGGCATCTACACCTGGAAATATCTGAAGGAACTGGGCGAGACCGGGGATGCGCTGTTTGCCGATTATCAACGGCAGCTTGCTGAAAAGGGCTTGAGCAGGGAGCCGCTATCCCGGTAGGCGGACGCAAGGCCTGCGGACGCTCCCCCTCATTCCTGTGCCTGTCACAGGAATCCAGCCAGCCCAAGTCCTTGGGCTGAAAAGCTTCCTTCCGCCGCGCAGACGCGCGTCGACTGGATTCCTGTGACAGGCACAGGAATGAGGGTGGAAGGAGGACCGTGGCATCTGAGGCCCCCATGCCTGAGGACAAATAACCCGTTGAATCCATGCATCGCCCTTCAGTAAAATCGTTTTCGCTTTTCACACCGATGCGCTAGGAAGTGAGGGAGGGAGTACCCTCGTCTTGATCAATGACAACGGGGTGGCGTGTGGCGGTCGAAGCGAACGGAAATGATCTGGCCCAGGTGGTCGTGCTTTTGGCGGCGGGCGTTGTCGCCGCGCCGATCTTCAAGCGCATCGGCCTCGGCTCGGTGCTGGGTTATCTCGCCGCCGGCCTTGCGATCGGGCCTTACGGTCTCGGTTTCTTTTCCGATTCGCAGGCCATTCTTCATATTGCCGAACTGGGCGTGGTGATGTTCCTGTTCATCATCGGCCTTGAAATGCAGCCGTCGCGGCTGTGGTCGATGCGGCAGGATATTTTCGGTCTGGGGGCGCTGCAGGTGCTGGTCTGCATGGCGGGCCTGACGCTGGTGGGTGTCGGCCTCGGCTTTCCCGTCATCATGTCCTTTGTTGCCGGCACGGGCTTCGTGCTGACTTCGACCGCGATCGTCATGCAGATGCTGCAGGAACGCAACAGCATGTCGAGCCTGAAAGGCCAGCGCATCATCGCCATCCTGCTGTTCGAGGATCTTGCCATCGTGCCGCTGCTGGCGCTCGTCGCCTTTCTCGGTTCGGGCGGCGAACATGTCACCGCATCCGAGCGCTGGGTCTCCGTCGGCATCGCGCTTGCCGCCGTCGGCGCGCTCATTCTTGCCGGGCGTTATCTGCTCAACCCGTTCTTCCGGCTGCTGGCGGCTTCCGGCGCGCGCGAGGTGATGACGGCTGCGGCCCTGCTGGTGGTGCTGGGGTCGGCGCTCCTGATGCAGGTCAGCGGGCTTTCCATGGCCATGGGCGCCTTCCTTGCCGGCGTGCTTTTGTCCGAATCCTCCTTCCGCCACCAGCTGGAGGCCGATATCGAGCCGTTTCGCGGCATTCTGCTCGGCCTGTTTTTCCTCGGTGTCGGCATGGCGATCGATCTTGCCGTCATCGGCTCCAACTGGCAGCTCGTGCTGGTCAGCGTTGCCGGCTACATGCTGCTCAAGGCCTTCCTGATCTATGGCGTGGCCCGGGCGCTCGGCACCACCCGCCGCGAAAGCCTGGAGCGGGCGGTGCTGATGGCGCAGGGCGGCGAATTCGCCTTCGTTCTTTATTCTGCCGCCGTCAGCGCCGGCATTCTCGACCGCGAGGCCAACGCCATCCTGACGGCGACGATCATCATCTCCATGGTGCTGACGCCGCTGATGGTCATCCTGCACGACCGGCTGGTGCCGGCGGCGGTTCCCAATACCGACGATCTCGACGTGCCCGAAAATGTCGAGGGCAGCATCCTGCTCATCGGCTTCGGGCGTTTCGGCCAGATCGTCAGCCAGCCGCTTCTGGCGCGGGGCTATACGCTGTCGCTGATCGACAGGGATGCCGACTTCGTGCGCGATGCGGCGGAATTCGGCTTCAAGGTCTATTATGGTGACGGCTCGCGGGCGGAAATCCTGCATGCCGCCGGTGCGGGCACGGCGCGTGCCGTGCTCATCTGCGTCGACGACAAGGAAGCGGCTGTCAGGATCGCGGAGATCGTCAAGCACGAATTCCCGCTGGTTCCCGTTCTCGCCCGTGCCTATGACCGTGGCCACGCCATCGATCTTCTCAAGGCCGGCGTGGACTACCAGATCCGCGAGACGCTGGAATCGGCGCTGAATTTCAGCGAGGAAGTGCTGGGCGCCATGGGCGAGGAGCGGGAGGACGCCGCCCGTCTGGTCGAGGAATTCCGCGACCGCGACGAGGAACGTTTCGCCATGGAAGTCGTCGGCGGCATTTATGCCGGCCGTTCGCTGATCCGCGGCAATGCCCAGCCGGCCGACCTCGTCGCCGCGCGTACCGCGAAGGAGCGGGCGGAACGCGAAAAGGCGGAAGCGGCGGAAGAATAAGGCGCCGTCTTGCGAACGGCGCAGATTGATTTGAAGGGAATGGCGGACATGACGATCATTCGCACGGTTGAGGAACTGAAGGCCATCTATGACGGCACGAGCGAGGCCTCGGTCGCGAAGGTGACGGCAACGCTGACGGCGGAATATCGGCAGATGATCGAGGCCTCACCCTTCCTGGCGCTGGCGACGGTCGGGCCGGAAGGCATGGACTGTTCGCCGCGCGGCGACAGGGGCGGCGTGGTGCGGGTGGCCGACGACAAGACCGTGCTGCTGCCGGACTGGCGCGGCAACAACCGCGTCGATTCGCTTCTGAACATCGTGCGCGATCCGCGGGTGGCGCTGATGTTCCTGATCCCCGGTTCGAATACCACGATGCGCATCAACGGCCGGGCGGTGGTCTCCGTCGATCCGGCCCTGCTGCAGAGCTTTGAAATGGACGGCAAACATCCGCGCACCGTCACCGTGGTCACGATTGACGAGGTCTATTTCCAGTGCGCCCGGGCGCTGATGCGCTCGGAACTGTGGAACCCCGTCCATTTCGTCGACCCGGCCTCGCTTCCGACACCCGGCCTGCTGCTCAAGGCGGCGAAGGCGGAGTTCGATCAGGAAACCTATGACCGGGAATGGGCGGCGCGGGCGGCGAAGACCATGTGGTGAGGCTTCCCCTTCCGCCCTCATTCCTGTGCTTGTCACAGGAATCCAGTCGACGCGCGTCTGTGCGGAGGAGAGGAGTCCTTTCAGCCCAAGGACTTGGGCTGGCTGGATTCCTGTGACAAGCACAGGAATGAGGGTGGGGAGCGCGCCGTGTTTTTAATGCGCCCAAATTGGCGCAATTTGCTTCACGTCCGATAAATCAGCCAGTTCTTGCCGGTATAGTTCTTCTGCATGCCGTCCTCGTAAAAGACGGTGCGGTTTCTGCCGGTTTCCTTGGCGTGGTAGAGCGCCGTATCGGCATGGCCGTAAAGTTCAGCCGGATTGCCGGCCTGGGAGGCGGAGGCAAAGCCGAGGGAAATCGTCACCGTGCCGTAATCGGCGCCGGATCTCGAATTGCGGAAGGGCGTGCTTTCCAGCGACAGGCGGATACGTTCGCACATCACCATCACTTCCTCCGGCGTATTGCCGTCGAGAATGATGGCAAACTCCTCGCCGCCGCTTCTGGCGACGAAGCCGTCCTTGCGGACATTGGCGCGGATGACCGAGGCGACGGTGGCGAGGATCTTGTCGCCGACCGGATGGCCGAACGTGTCGTTGATGCGCTTGAAATGGTCGATATCGAGCAGGACCAGCGACGTATATTGCAGGCCGATGGAGGTGTCGTAGACGGAAGCCAGCCGGTCGTCGAAGGCGCGGCGGTTGGAAAGCCGCGTCAGCGAGTCGGTATTGGCGATCCGTTTGTATTCATCCAGTTCCAGGCGGACCTGATGCATTTCCTCGGCATGACGGTTGACGTCGTTGAACGCCTTTTCACCGTCGATGATCTTCGTGCCGGTGGCTTCGGCCAGCAACGAGATCGCATTCTTCAGAATATTGGTGCTCGAGGCGTTCTTGTCGTCGATGCGCTGGCGCGTTTCGCCGAGGATCCTGTTGTAGTTCTCGATGGAGGACTGCTCCCGCCGCAATGTGCCCAGCAGGGCTTCCAGTTCCCGCCGAAGCTTCTCATGCGCGTCGTCGATCGCCCTTGCAGGGTTGTTGTCGCCATAGCGGGCCGACAATTCGTCGAGGTCTTCCTGCGTGGCACGGCTTCCGAGCGCGGCCAGATCTTTCGTCAGCGCCGGGTTCGAACCGATATAGGCTTCGTAAAAAAGGCTGTAATTGCGCGGGATCGGCGAAACACCCATGCTCCGCATGGCATAGGCAATCTGCCCGGCAATGTCGGGACCCGTGGTTTTGGGCGTGGATGCCGTGTTCATCAGAAAACTCCAGTGAGTCTGCTTATCGATTATGATTATTATTATGAAGCCCGTTTTGGAAAGCTTAATTTATGGGAAACTAATTTTTGTTCCCGGAAATGCCATTTTCGCCGATTTTTATCTTATTTAATTGATAATTATAAGTAATTTTCATTTTATGAAATTTCCGAAAATTTGCCCCTCTACTGTTCGTCTTGGTGACAGCATCGCATTTATTCTGTCAATCCCAATAACGGGATTCATGTGATTTATTTTGGCACAACAATGCGGGAACATATTCCCATCGCGCCGGCGGCTGGCGTCTTTTGAATTCGTAAAAACTCCGCTTATAGGTGGATTTTTTTGTCATATGTGTCGGGATACAGAAATATTACAGCTCTATTTGAAGTCCCGATGCCGGATGCGCGGCTGTGGTGCCGTTTTGTGACGGCGCATCAATCCTTTGGCAAGTTCTGGAGCGGGCCGGTCTGGCCCTGCGCCACCCATCCGGACGGGCGGCCGTTGTATCAGCAGCCAAGCCTTATCACCGGACATTCCGCCCCGGCCGCCATTTCCGGCGCGTGCGGCGGGCGCACGATCAGGCCGTCGGAATGGGCCAATATCTTCATCATGGATGAATCCTGCTTCTGATAAGCTTGCGCCACCAGCGCGCCGTTCTCGTCCGTGCTGAAACGGGCACGCAGATAATCCTGACGGTGATCGTTCGCCTTCAGCGGCGTCGCGGTGCGGGCGGTGGCGATGCGCTGCAGCGGCGCGCGGCGGGCGATCCTGCGGATCAGCGGCTCCAGAAACAGCAGGCTGCAGACAAGGCTTGCGACCGGGTTTCCCGGCAGGCCGAGAACCTGCATGGAGCCGATGGCGCCAACCATCAGCGGTTTTCCCGGCCGCATGGCGATACGCCAGAAATCGAGCTGCATGCCTTCCGCCTTCAACGCGGCCTGCACGAGATCGTGGTCGCCGACGGAGGCGCCGCCGAGCGTCACCAGCACATCCACCTTGGCCGCGATTGCCTTGCCGATGGCGGCGCGGATCAGGGCGTCGTCATCGGCAATGATGCCGAGATCGAGGACATCGGCGCCGGCCTGCCTTGCCAGGGCTGCGACGCCAAAGGTGTTGGAAGCGATGATCTGCGCCGGCTGCGGCGTGCTTCCCGGTGGCAGCAATTCGTCGCCGGTGGCAAGGATGGCGATGCGCGGCCTGCGGTAGACGGCAAGTGCCGCGTGGTTCATGGCCGCCGCAAGCGTCAGGTCGGTGAAGCGGAGTTCCCGCCCGGCTTCCAGGGCCGTTTCGCCCTCGGCGAAATCCTGCCCGCGCGGGCGAATATGTCTCCCTTCGGTGACTTGGAAGGTAGTGCGGATTTTGCCCGCTTCCAGCACCTCGGCATCTTCCTGGATGAGGATCGTATCCGCGCCTTCCGGCACGGGGGCGCCGGTGAAGATGCGCACCGCTTCGCCTTCACCAACGGTGCCGGTAAAGGCATGGCCGGCCGCCGCCTGGCCGATGACGGTGAGGACCGAGCCGATTTCGGGCACATCGGCGCTGCGCAGCGCATAACCGTCCATGGCCGAGGCATTGAAGGGCGGCTGGGTGAGGCGCGCCGCCAGATCGGCCGAAAGAACACGGCCGTCACAGTCGGCGAGCGGCAATATCTCGCTTTCCATGACCGGAACCGCCGCTTCCAGAAGGCGCCTTGTGGCATCATCTACGGGCAGCAGCGGTTTCATTCAGCTCTCCTGCCGGCGAAAATCGCCGGATTTGCCGCCGCTCTTTTCAAGAAGGCGGATATTGACGATTTCCATCGCCTTGTCGGCGGCTTTCGCCATGTCATAGATCGTCAGGCAGGTGACGGAAACGGCGGTCAGCGCCTCCATCTCCACGCCGGTCTTGCCCGACAGCTTCACCATGGCCTCGACCCGCAGGCCGGGCAGGGCGGCGTCTTCGGTAATGTCCACTGCAACCTTGGTCAGCATCAGCGGGTGGCAGAGCGGGATGAGATTGGCCGTCTGCTTGGCGGCCATGATGCCGGCCAGCCGGGCGGTGCCGATGACGTCACCCTTCTTGGCATTGCCGTCGCGGATGAGCGCCAGCGTTTCCGGCTTCATCTTCACGAAGCCTTCGGCAACGGCGATACGGACGGTCTCGGCCTTGTCGCCGACATCGACCATGTGCGCCTCGCCGCTGGCATCGATATGGGTGAGCTTCCGGCCATCGCTCATCGGCGCATCATTCCGCGGCCAGAATGCCGGACTGGCCTGTCAGCAGGGCTTTGGTGGCCGCCGTCACATCGTCCTTGCGCATCAGGCTTTCGCCGACGAGGAAGGTGCTGATGCCGCTTTTTTCGAGCCGCTGGCAATCCGCGAAGGTGAAGATGCCGCTTTCTCCCACCAGCAGCTTGTCCGCCGGCACGAGGCCCGCCAGTTTCTCGCTGGTTTCGAGGCTGACCTCGAAGGTGCGCAGGTTGCGGTTGTTGATGCCGAGAAGCGGCGAGGCGAGCTTCAGCGCCCGTTCGGTTTCGTCCGCATCATGCACTTCCACCAGCACATCCATGCCCAGCGCGAAAGCCTCGTCTTCGAGGCGTTTCGCCTCGTCGTCGGAAAGCGATGCCATGATGAGGAGAATACAGTCCGCGCCCCAGGCGCGGGCCTCGTGCACCTGATAGGTCTCGAACATGAAGTCCTTGCGCAGCGCCGGCAGGGCGCAGGCATTGCGGGCGGCGGTCAGGAATTCCGGTGCGCCCTGAAAGCTCGGGCTATCCGTCAGCACGGACAGACAGGCGGCGCCACCCGCCTCATAGGCGGCGGCCAGCGCCGGCGGATCGAAATCGGGACGGATCAGGCCCTTGGAGGGGCTCGCCTTCTTGATTTCGGCGATCAGGCCGAACTTGCCCTCGGCCTGCTTTGCCCGCAGCGCCCGGTAGAAACCGCGCGGTGCGCTCTGGCCGGCGGCCATGGCCTTCAGATCGGCCAGCGAGACCTTCGCCTTGGCGGCGGCGATTTCCTCACGCTTGTAGATTTCGATCTTTTTCAGAATGTCGCTCATGATCCCGCTCTCATTCCTTTTGATGGTCGGCCTGCCCGGGCTCGGCTTCGTTGGACACCGCGACCAGGCGGTCGAGCGCCGCCGCCGCCGCGCCGCTGTCGAGCGCTTCGCTGACGATGGCCATGGCCTGACCCAGCGTTTCCGCCTTGCCGGCAATGACGAGCGCCGCCGCTGCGTTGCAGAGCGACACGTCACGATAGGCATTGCGTCTGCCTGACAGAACCTCGCGCAGCGCCGCCGCATTGGCGATGCCGTCACCGCCCTTGAGATCGTCCAGACGCGCGGGTTCGACGCCGAAATCCTTCGGGGTCAGGTCGAAGGTCCGAATCTTGCCGCCTTCCAGCGCCGCCACATGGGTGACGCCGGTGGTGGTGACTTCATCCATGCCGTCGCCATGCACGACCCAGATGCTTTCCGAACCGAGATCGCGCAGCACTTCGGCCAGCGGCGTGAGCCAGCGCGGCGAAAAGACGCCGAGCAGCTGCCGTTTGGCGCCGGCCGGGTTGGAAAGCGGGCCGAGCAGGTTGAAGATGGTCCTTGTGCCGAGTTCGACCCGGCTCGGGCCGACATGGCGCATGGCGGAATGATGCATCTGCGCGAACATGAAACCGAGACCCGCTTCGCTGATGCAGCGGGCGATGAGATCGGGACCGATATCGAGCTTCACGCCGAGCGCGGAGAGCGCATCCGCCGTGCCGGATTTGGAGCTCAGCGCCCGGTTGCCGTGTTTTGCGACCGGCAGGCCGGTGCCGGCGACGATGATCGAGGCCAGCGTCGAGATGTTATAGGTGCCGATGCCGTCGCCGCCGGTTCCGACGATATCGATGGCATTGGCGGGGGCCGAGACCGGCAGCATGCGGGCACGCATGGAGGAGACGGCGCCGACGATTTCGTCGACCGTTTCCCCGCGCACGCGCAGCGCCATCAGGAAACCGCCGATCTGCGACGGGGTGGCTTCGCCCGACATCAGAATGTCGAAGGCCGTGCGCGCGTCCTCGCGGTTCAGGCTTTCTCCGTTTGCGACCTTGGCGATCAGCGGCTTCAGTTCGGCCATGGTTTCCGCCCCCCGGTCAGAAGCCGACCATCGCCTGATCGGCGAGGGCCTGGTTGATGGTGACACCATAGTCGTTCTGCAGGCGGTTGACCATCTGGTCCAGCATGTCGTCGCCGGCCGCGCGGGCGATGGCGTTGAACTGCTGGTCGTCATTGGCAAGCGCGTCGGCGGGGGCGTTGGTGTCGACGGAAGTGACCTTGAAGAGGATGCGGCTGGAGCCGTCGGCGTCCGCCGCCGTGCCAACCACGCCTTCGGCGCCGGAGAAGACGGCGGCGATGGTCTGGCGGCCGAAAATCGCGTCTTCGCTGGTGCGGCGCAGGCCGGATTTCTGCTCGACGGCAAGGCTGAGCTCGCCGGCCACGGCCTCAAGCGTCTCGCCCTTTTCGACGCGGGCTTTCAGCTCGTCGGCCTTGGCGGCAAGCGCGGTGCGCTGCTGCTCCGCCGTCCAGTCGGCCACGACGTCGTCGCGGACCTCGGCAAGCGTGCGGTCGCGGGCGGCGATGATCTGGTCGACATCGAACCAGATATAGCCTTCGCGGCCGAGATTGATCGGCAGGGCTTCGGTGCCGGGTTCGGTCTTGAAGACTTCCTGCGCCAGCTGCGGCGAGGGCAGGCCCTGTATCGCATCGCCCTTTTCGTCGAGGCCGGCGGCATCGATGGCGGCGATGGTGACGGGTTTCAGGTTCAGTTGCTGTGCCGCATCGGCAAGCGAGGAGCCGCCGGCGCGCAGATCCTCGTAGCGGTCGTGGACATTGGTGATTTCTTCCGCGGCGGCGGCGGTGGCGAGATCCTTGCGGATGTCTTCCTTGGCCTCGTCCAGGGTGCGGGTGGTTTCCGGCTTGATGCCGGTGACGCGCAGGATGACCGGACCGAAGGAGCCTTCGACCACCGGTGAGACGCCGCCATCCTTCTGGATGGCGAAGGCCGCGTCGGCGATCGACTGGTCGGGGATGGTATCCTTGGTGAATTCGCCGAGCGTCACGTCTGAGGCGGTCTTGCCCTGATCCTTCACCACCTGGTCATAGGTGGTGTTGCCGAGCCTGATCTGTTCGGCGGCAGCGGCGGCCATTTCCTTGTCCGGGAACGTCAGCTGCTCGACGGTGCGGCGACCGGCGGTGCGGAAGCTGTCCTTGTGGCTGTTATAATAGTCGGCAATCTGCGCATCGGTCACCGAGGCCGGCTCGGCAATGTCGGAGGGCTCGAGCTTCACATAGGTGAACTTGCGGAATTCCGGCGCGCGATATTTCGTCTTGTTGGTTTCGAACCACGGCGTGAGCACGTCGTCGCCCGGAGCCTTGACCGGCGGGATGACGGCATTGGAGAGAATGACGTAATCGACGGCGCGCTGCTCGTTGCGATACTGCTTCAGCGCATCTACCAGCACCTGCGGCGCGGCAAAACCATCCGACACGGCTTCGACGATCTGGCTTCTGACGGCAACCTTGCTGCGTTCCTTGATATAGTCGTCCTCGCGGAAGCCGGAATTGCGCAGGCGCTCGCTGAACAGGTTGCGGTCAAACTGGCCGTTGACCGACTTGAAGGCCGGGTCCTCGGCGATCAGATTGGCAAGGCGGTCTTCCGAAAGGCCGAGATTCATCTTGGAAGCCAGCTCATCAAGGGCTGCACCGGCGGCAAGCTGGCTGAAGACCTGCCGGTCGATGCCGAAGGCCTTGGCCTGTTCGGTCGTCAGCCTCGTGCCGAACTGGCGGCTGAGATCGGAAATCTGGCGCTGATAAGCGAGGCGGAATTCCTGCGGGCTGACCGTCTGGTCACCCACCGTCATGACGGCGTGGGAATTGGCGGTGACAAGCGATGCGGAGACGCCCCAGACGCCGAACGAAACAACAAGCAGGAGAAGCAGCAGCTTGGCTGCCATGGTTCGAGAAGCATTTCTCAGGGAATCGAGCATCGTTATGCAAACCTCACAGGAACGTCATCGCGGTCGCCGGCTGTCCGGCCCGCAACGTATCGGCGTTCCTTAAATCAATCCAAACGGAAATTGAAGGGAATTTGCCTTGGAAAAACGGGGTTTTGAAAACGGTTGTGTGATTGGGGGCGTCGAAATGGGAGCGACCGCTTGGAGTTGAGCGCCTAACTGCCCTCATTCCTGTGCTTGTCACAGGAATCCAGCCAGCCCAAGTCCTTGGGCTGAAAGGACTCCTCATCGCCGCGCAGACGCGCGTCGGCTGGATTCCTGTGACAAGCACAGGAATGAGGGAAGGAAAGGCCGGCGGCTTCGCAAAACAAAACCGCCCGGACAGTCCAGGCGGCTGAAAAGAATCATTCCTGCAACGGCCTGAAGCCGGTATGCCGCGCTCAGAACGCGCGGTCGCGCCGGATCATGGCCTTGAATTCCTCGTCTTCCCGCCGCATCTCGGCGACGACGGAGATCATGGATGTCACGAACATAACGCTGATCAGGGCCAGAAGCATCGTCAGAAATGTGAACATGATATCGTCTCCGGGAGTTTCGAGGAAATTCTCCCCGTTATCAGTAATAATTCATGTACTGGTAACGGGCGGTGAGCTGCGGATAGTCCGGTCCCTGGGTTTCAGGCTTCTGCTCATAAAGGCTAAACGTCGTTGCTACCATTGCGATAACCAGGACTGTCCAGGCGGTGCTGATGACGCTGATTTTCGCCGAAGTAGACTGTTTTTCTCTTACAAACATCTGTCCGTTCCTTTGGTTCTTTCTTAACGCGCCATGTCTCGACATGTTCCGCGTCAACCGTAAAAATCGATTAGCATCGCGCCGGTGAAACTTCCTTGAATGGCTCGTTCATCTGGCGTTCAGGAAACTGGCGGCGTCGTCATTCGAGAAAAAGATACTCGGCTGCGAATGATGCGATGATCGAAAGGACGATCATGAAGGCCAGCATTTTCAATTCTCCGGATGCTTAACGGGTGAGGGGCGTTTCGGTTTCCCGATGCCGTGCATTTAAACGAAATAGCTCTGAAACCGCACTGAACGGCCCGTTCATCCGGGGTTCACGGCGCTGCCGCGGTTGTGTTGCGCGGTTATAATGTCTTGCGCCGCGTGGCTCTCCATGACAAAAGGCGGGCACATGATACCCAGCATCGAAGCGCGCCCACCACCTGAGAGCGATATGACGATTGCCTTTTATCCAGGATCATTCGATCCGATGACCAACGGACATCTGGATGTGCTTCTCCAGGCGCTGAACGTGGCGTCGAAAGTCATCGTCGCCGTCGGCATCCATCCCGGAAAAGCGCCGATGTTCAGCTTCGAGGAGCGGGCGGCGCTGATCAGACAAGCGCTTGCCGAGCAGCTGCCGGGCGAGGCGGCGCGGATGGAGGTTGTCTCCTTCGACAATCTGGTCGTCGACGCCGCCCGAGAGCACGGCGCGCGCCTTCTGCTGCGCGGCCTGCGCGACGGCACCGATCTTGACTATGAAATGCAGATGGCCGGCATGAACCGCCAGATGGCCCCCGATATCCAGACCGTGTTCCTGCCCGCCGGCACATCCTCGCGACCCATTACAGCCACATTGGTCCGGCAGATCGCCGCCATGGGCGGCAATGTCGACGCCTTTGTGCCGAAAGCCGTGCTTGAAGCCCTTAACGCCAAGCTGAAGCGCTGACTTCAGCCTCACATTTGGAGCCAATCCGATGAAACTCGTTCGATTTGCCTTTGCCGGCGTCCTGTTTGCCGGTGCGCTTGCCGCCAGCACCATTGCTTCGGCCGCCGAACTTCTGACCATCCAGCTGAAGGACGGTCCCGTTGTCATCGAGCTTGCGCCCGATGTCGCGCCGAAGCACGTGGCGCAGATCGAGGCGCTGGCCAAGAAGGGCGCATATGACAATGTCGCCTTCCACCGCGTCATCGACGGCTTCATGGCGCAGACCGGCGACGTGCAGTACGGCAACATGGAGAAGGGCTTCAACGCCCAGCGCGCGGGTACGGGCGGTTCCGACATGGCCGATATTCCGGCCGAATTCTCCAAGGTTCCGTTCACGCGCGGCGTGGTTGGCATGGCCCGCTCGCAGGACCCGAATTCCGCCAATTCGCAGTTTTTCATCATGTTTGCCGACGGCCCGTTCCTGAACGGCCAGTACACCGTGGTCGGCAAGGTCGTGTCCGGCATGGAAGCCGTCGACAAGATCAAGCGCGGGCAGGGCAGCAACGGCGAAGTTTCCAACCCCGACCGGATGATCAAGGTCACCGTCGGCAAGAAGTAAGGTAGGGCAATAGAGCCCGAACAGAGGAGAATAGTCATGGCCGAGATCAAGGATCCGGAAAACACCATCATCATGGAAACGACGACCGGCAAGGTCGTGATCCAGCTGCTTCCGGAAGTTGCGCCTGGCCACGTTGCCCGCATCAAGGAACTGGTATCGGAAGGCGCTTATGACGGCGTCGTTTTCCACCGCGTCATCGAAGACTTCATGGCCCAGACCGGCGACGTGCAGTTCGGCAAGAAGGGTGCGGAAAGCTTCAACCCGGCCCGCGCCGGCATGGGCGGTTCCGACAAGCCGGACCTGAAGGCAGAATTCTCCGCCATTCCGCATGTGCGCGGCACCTGCTCCATGGCGCGTTCGCAGAACCCGAACTCCGCCAACTCGCAGTTCTTCATCTGCTTCACGGATTCTCCGTGGCTCAACAAGCAGTACACCGTCTGGGGCCAGGTCATCGAAGGCATGGAAGCCATCGACAAGGTCAAGCGCGGCGAGCCGGTGAAGGATCCCGATTCGATCGTTTCGATGAAGCTCGCTTCGGCGGCTTGATTGTCGGAAATTGCAGTTCGACCCGTCTCGCAGCCTATGCGAGGCGGGTTTTTATGTTTATTGACGGTGGGTGATGCGGGGACGGTGCGGCATGTTTGGTGCCTATCGTCCGTCGCGTCGTTCTCTTCTTTCCTCATTCCTGTGCTTGTCACAGGAATCCAGCCAGCCCAAGTCCTTGGGCTGAAAGGACTCTCCTCGTCGCGCAGACGCGCGTCGGCTGGATTCCTGTGACAAGCACAGGAATGAGGGAGGTGGATGCCTCGGGATGCAAAACATCGTGCCGTGTCATTGGATTTCTGGAAGACCCTTGCAATGCGTGTAGACCTGTTCGATTTCGACCTGCCCGAGGAAAATATCGCCCTTCGCCCGGCGAACCCGCGCGATAGCGCGCGCCTTTTGGTCGTCGATCCGAATCAAGACCGCATGGAAGACCATCGCGTCTTTAACCTGCCGTCCTTCCTGCGGCCCGGCGATGCGCTTGTCTTCAACGATACCCGCGTCATTCCCGCCCAGCTGGAAGGTGTGCGCCTGCGCGAAGGTGCGCCGGAGACGGCGGTTTCGGCAACGCTGCACATGCGTGCCGACCAGTCCCGCTGGAAGGCTTTCGCCCGCCCCGGCAAGCGCATCAAGGAAGGCGACCGTATCCGCTTCGGTTACGAGCGCGACAATGCCTGCGGCCTTGCCCATCTGGAAGCAACCGTCGAGGAAAAGGGCGAGGATGGCGAGATCACGCTGCTGTTCGACGTGTCCGGCCCGGTGCTGGACGAGGCGATTGCCTCCGTTGGCCATATTCCGCTGCCGCCTTACATTGCCGCCAAGCGGCCGGAGGACCAGCAGGACCAGATCGATTACCAGACCATCTACGCCCGCGAGAAGGGTGCGGTTGCCGCACCCACCGCCGGCCTGCATTTCACCCCCGATCTGTTCGCAGCGCTCGACGAGGCCGGTATCGAACGGCATTTCGTCACCCTTCACGTTGGGGCAGGCACCTTCCTTCCCGTGAAGGCGGACGATACCGACGATCACAAGATGCATTTCGAGATCGGCCACGTCTCGCAGGAAACCGCTGACCGGCTGAATGCGGTGAAGGCGCGGGGCGGGCGCATCGTCTCAGTCGGCACCACCTCGCTGCGCCTGATCGAGAGTGCGGCTGACGAGAATGGTGTTATCCATCCATGGTCCGACGCTACCGGCATCTTCATCACGCCGGGATACCGTTTCCGCGCGGTCGATATTCTGATGACCAATTTCCACCTGCCGAAATCGACGCTGTTCATGCTGGTTTCGGCTTTCTGCGGTCTCGAAACGATGCGTGACGCTTACAGGCACGCCATCGAAACCGGATACCGTTTCTATTCCTATGGCGATTCCAGCCTGTTGTTCCGGAAAAACTGATGCACGACAAATTCACCTTCACCCTGAAAGCCACGAGCGGCGGCGCGCGCCTCGGCGAGGTCGCCATGCCGCGCGGCGTCATCCGCACGCCTGCCTTCATGCCCGTCGGCACGGTCGGTACCGTCAAGGCCATGTATCTCGATCAGGTGCGGGAACTGGGTGCCGATATCATTCTCGGCAATACCTATCACCTGATGCTGCGGCCGGGTCCGGAGCGTGTCGCCCGCCTTGGCGGCCTGCATGAGCTGATCCGCTGGCCGCACCCGATCCTCACCGACAGCGGCGGTTTTCAGGTCATGTCGCTCTCCGGCCTGCGCAAGCTCGACGAGAAGGGCGTGACCTTCAAGAGCCATGTGGATGGATCGCTGCACCACATGTCGCCGGAACGCTCGATCGAAATCCAGGGCCTGCTCGATTCCGATATCCAGATGCAGCTCGACGAATGTATTGCGCTGCCGGCCGAGCGCAAGGAAATCGAGCGCGCCATGGAAATGTCGCTGCGCTGGGCCGAACGCTGCCGCGTCGCCTTCGGCGAGCAGCCCGGCAAGGCCATGTTCGGCATCGTGCAGGGCGGCGACCAGCCGGATCTGCGCATTCGCTCCGCCGAGGGGCTGAAGCAGCTTGATCTCAAGGGTTATGCGGTGGGCGGCCTTGCTGTCGGCGAGCCGCAGGATGTGATGCTCGGCATGCTCGACATCACCCTGCCGGTGCTGCCCACCGAAAAGCCGCGTTACCTGATGGGCGTCGGCACGCCTGACGATATCCTGAAATCGGTGGCGCGCGGCATCGACATGTTCGACTGCGTGATGCCGACCCGCTCCGGCCGCCACGGGCTTGCCTTTACCCGCCGCGGCAAGGTCAATATCCGCAATGCCCGCCATGCCGAGGATATGCGGCCGCTGGACGAACAGTCCAACTGCCCGGCCTCGCGCGATTATTCCCGCGCCTATCTGCATCACCTCACGCGCTCCAACGAGGCGCTGGGCGGCATGCTGCTCTCCTGGCACAATCTTGCCTATTATCAGGAGCTGATGCAGGGTATCCGCAAGTCGATCGAGGAAGGTCGTTTCGCCGATTTTTATGCGGAAACCATCGAAATGTGGGCGCGGGGCGACATAGACCCGGTTTAGTGGGTCGCGACGTCTCTACACACTCGACATCATCCTCGGCCTTGCGCCGAGGATCTGCCGAGGTAGCTGAAATCAACGAGCGGCAGATCCTCGGGACAGGCCCGAGGATGACGACGGACAGGTCTCTCCACCACTCTGAGATCCCCAACTTACCCTCTACGGATTTTTTCCTTGGCACATGCGCCTTACGTTCTTTTCCGGGATGACACGACCGGCACGGTGACAGTCTTCACCGAGCCGGAAGAGATCATCGTCGCGGATGAGCCAGAGGCGTTTTTTGCCGCGCTCACGCGCATGGATGCGTTGCGCCGTGCCGGTAAATACCTTGCCGGTTATATGTCCTACGAGGCGGGTTTCCTGTTCGAGCCGAAACTCGCGCCTTTTGCCGCCGAGCCACGCAACGTGCCGTTTCTGAACTTCGGCGTCTTTTCCGGCCCGCAGCCGGATGCCGGGCGGTTTGCGCGTCCGGACGCGCTGCCGGATGCGGATGCGTTTCTTTCCGATCCCGTGCCGGCATGGACACTCCACGAATACCAGCAGCGCTTTGCGCGCCTGCACGACCATCTGCGCCGCGGCGACTGTTACCAGGGCAATCTGACCATGCCCGTCACTGCCCGCTGGAGCGGCGATCCGCTGACTGCCTTCTGGTCGCTGATCGAACGTCAGCCGGTGAAATATGGCGCGCTGGTCGATCTTGGCGGCCCCGTCATTCTGTCGCGCTCGCCGGAACTGTTTTTTTCTGTCGATGGTCAGGGTTTCATCGAGACGCATCCGATGAAGGGAACGACGCCGCGCGGGGCGGACGCGGAAAAGGACCGGGCGATCATCGCGGCGATGCTGGCGGATGAAAAGACGCTCGCCGAAAACCGCATGATCGTCGATCTGTTGCGCAACGATATTTCCCGCATCACGGAGGTCGGCAGCCTTCATGTGCCGCGGCTGTTCGATATCGAGACCTATCCCACGGTGCACCAGATGGTCAGTCATGTGCGGGCGAAGCTTCTGCCTGACGCGAAGGTGGAAGACATCTTCGCGGCGCTGTTTCCCTGCGGCTCAGTCACCGGCGCGCCGAAAATGTGGGCGATGAAAATCCTGCGCGAGCTGGAAGCCGGCCCGCGCGACGCCTATTGCGGCGCGATCGGCTTTATATCTCCCAATGGTGATATGCGCTTTTCGGTGGCGATCCGCACCCTGACGCTGTTCGACGACGGCCGCGCCGTCTTTAATGTCGGCGGCGGCATCGTGTTCGATTCGGTGGCCGAGGCGGAATATGACGAGTGCCTGCTGAAATCGAAATTCGCGGTGGGGGACAGGTTGCTGCGCGGGGGATGACGCGATTTATTAACTTATCCCAATATCTAGGCGCAAAAGAAAGGCGACCAGATCGGCCTGATCGTTCAGGCCGGTTTTGGCGAACACGTTGCGAAGATGGGTTCTGGCCGTCTCGTAGGAAATCGCCATGGCGCACGCGATTTCACGCAGGGCTTCTCCGCGTGACACGCGTCCAGCCAGCACTGCTTCGGTGCGGGTCAGGCCGAAAAGTTCTTGCAAGACCGCCGCCGCCGGTTTGCCCCGCTGGTATGGATCGACCAGGATGACATAGGTCTGGCAGGGTGAAAAAATGTCTCTGGCGACGCCTCTTGCAGGAGAAACAAAGGCGACGACCGGCGTCGAGTTCCACCTTCTCAACAGTACTGGGCTGTTGAAACATTCCTGCGGGCGGGCGCACGCAACGTCGACGGCGTGCTCAAGCCTCATCGCCGACTGCTGACATGTCGAAACAAGACGTTTGCCACAAATACGAAGATCGTCGTCGAACATCTGTTCGGCGGCGGCATTGGTGCGAACGACCTCGCCAAGACGGTTCAACATCACCACTGCCTTACCGCTCAAAGTAAAGGCCTCAAGGGCCGCGTCGGCGCGCGAAAATCCCAGCGTGTTGGCAAGGACGGCGCTGGCCGAGATGTCGTGAGACAGGCGCAGCAGCAGGCTTACCTCCGCCTCGCTGAACGGACCCTGCGCCTCGGACCGGTGGAGGGAGAGCACCCACTCCTCTTCCAGCCCGGCAATTCGCAGCCCGGCGAACCACTTCAACCCGAAGGGATGCAGCCATTCCTGATAATAAGGGCTTCTGTTTATTTCCTCCACGGTCAGGAAATCCAAATCCGTGGTGAAACCCTTACGATACAGCGCGGGAATGCCCCGAAAGCGGGGGTCTGTCTTGATCCAGCCGTCCCTGACATAGCGCTCGGCGATCTCCGCGCAACTCGAACTCGATGGGAGTTCCGGCAAGGCCCCCTTCAGTGGCACGATGCCTGCTCCGGCTGCCCCCACGCCTTCGCTAATGGCGTCGAGGGCATATCGCCAACTTTCGTGTCCCGCTGCAGCGTTGGAAAAGGCGTCGGCAATCTGGCTGATGTTCCAACCGGTAGGCATGGAGCTTCCTTACGTTCGGATACAGTATTGCAAAGACTAATAGCCTCTCTAAAAATTCGAAGCACGAACGAAATGTGCAATGGCGGGCTTTTTTACTGTTTCGCAACGCTGCCGCGTGCCTCAACTACGAAACGCGTTTTTTTTATCGGAATTAATAACGAAACCGAGCAGTCCTTCCACTGACCTACATAACTTTATCAGTAACGACGTAAATCGAGAGATTAATCGCTATTTCTACTCCAATTGAGGGAGGACAGCGGTTTGCTGCACGCGATACGGATACGAGAACATTGTACTGATGAGGTTGGCATGAAGTGGAAAATAATTTTGGCCGTCGTGGCGTGGCTTCTGCCGGCGGCGGGATATGCCCAATATACCCAAATCCAGGACGTCTCGGTGGCCGCGAAGAAGGTCATGTCCTCCGGCATGTTCGATGCTGCAAGGCGCAACCTTGCCGGCTGCTCCTGGCGTTCGGGCGACAATTATCTTCAATGCCGCGAATGGGTCGTTGCTGTGGTCATCGGCCATGCGGCCCGCAAGGAATATGCGGCCGCTTCGAAGTATCTCAATATTCTCAGGCAGGCGATGACGGCCCATGGCGGACGATCACCATCGGCCTGTTTGTCGGAAACTGTGCATTTCGGCAAGGAGTTCTACTCGCTCGGATATGAACAGACCGCCTATCAGATCGCCCGAGCCATGAAGGCGCAAAATGCCGACAAACTGGCGCTGAAGGCATTTCTCTGCGCGAGCTTCCGCTCAGTGAACTACAAGTACAAAGCAGTGGGAAGTGTCGATGTACCTGCTCTTTCCCGACAGGAGTTTATCGCCACGATAAGGCGCATTCACGGCGCGTCTCCCGCCTTCGACGTCGCTAGATATCTCGACGACGTTCTCAACCCTGTCAGCAAGATGTGGAGCAACCAGAACGCCAAGATGATGGTCCTGTTCAAGAACGCCGCCCGGCGTTGCGACGAGTTGGGACTCGACAGAGCCTTTGGGGCGTTTTTTAAGGAACTGGCTCAAGAGTACTACTACTACGCGAAGGACAACCCCTGATGGACAGCAAAACGTTCACGAGACCGCCAAATGGCGCGGTCATCGCATCGGCCCTTATCGTTCTCGCCGCAATGATCGCCACGTCATCCCCGGCTCTGGCGCGCCACGGCTATTCGCACGGCATTGAGACCCGCGGCGGAAGCTACGGCCAAAGCAGCAGCGGAAAGAGTAGCGGCGGTCAAAGCGGCGGCAGCGGTCGTTCCACATCCGGCGGAGGCTCTGCCGCAACGGGAGCCCTGATCGGCCTGGGCATCGGGGTACTACTTCAAGGACTGGCCAATGCCCCGCTGGACGAAAAATCGGAGGAGGAACTCGAAAGCGAGGTCATGGACGATCTGAAACGGCAGCGCGAGGCCCCTCCCTCCGCCAAGGCCCGTAGGGCGATCCGGGCCGCTGAAAACGATCCCTCTCTGAACCCCTGGGCCGCAAAGGGTGTCGGCAAACGGGAACCTGCCCCCGCTGACAAGAAGCAAGCCGTCACCGGTTGCGACTTCCAGAAGCGCGCGGGATCATGCACCGGGACGATAAGGCTGAAAAGCACCTCGGGCAGCAAGCCGAGTTATGCAGCGCGGTTCCGCGTAAGCAGTTCGGCTCCTGTTTGCTCGAAGGTGGAATACTATATTGACAACACGCCGCACCAGACCATCTTGCAGATGACGAATTCGGCCGATGAAAGCACATTTGGAACAAAGCCCATTTCCAGGGACAACTTCGAAGTCAAGAACTGCACGACCTATGAGGCGCGTTGAACCGAGTGTGCCAGCTTATCTGTGTGGTTCCGACACTGCACTAAATACAAGGAAAAATAGGAACGGTAGACGCGCTGTTGTTCGTTAGCGCCATGCTTCCATTCGCCAGTAAAGCCACGTTTCTTGCTTTCCCAGCCCTTCAGCGCCCGATCACCGCAAACGTCCCATCCTCCACCAGCACTTCCTTCGCAGCCGCATGGCTGAGAAAACCGGTGGGGCTGGCGCTGGCGCCATAGGCGCCCGATTGCAGGATGGCGAGGAGATCGCCGGCCTTCAGCTTCGGCAGCGCCGCATTGCGGGCCAGCGTATCGAGCGGTGTGCAGAGCGGGCCGACGATGGTTGCCGTGTCCGCATGGTCCGCCCGCATCATGGCCGGCGCGACGATCGGGTAATTGCGTTTGACGATCTGGCCGAGATTGCCTGAGGCGGCGAGGTGATGGTGCATCCCGCCATCCGTCACCACGAAGGTGGTGCCGCGTGAGGTCTTCACGGAGTTGACTTCCGCCACATAGATGCCCGCAGCCCCCGTAAGGAAGCGGCCGGGTTCGACGATGACATGGGCATCGGCAATCAGCGGATGCGCTTCCAGAAGCGTCTTGAGGCCGGGAATGGCGGCACGCACCGTTTCAAGATCGAGCGGCGTTTCTCCGGCGAAATAGGGGATGCCGAGACCGCCGCCGAGATCGATGGTTTCGAGCCGCCTGTCCAGCATCTGCGCCATACGCGCCGCGATGGAAATTGCATGTCTCCACTGAGAGGCAAGCGTATCGGCATCGAGGATTTGTGTACCGCCATAAATATGGATGCCGACGAGATCGATATGCCGGGCGTCGTTAAAGAGCGGCAGGACATTTTCCAGCTCTTCCTCGTCGAAACCGAAGGCGGTGGCCTTGCCGCCCATGCGCATCGCGCCGGCCTGGGCATCCGGCACCGGATTGATGCGGATCGAAGCCTTGACCGGCCTGCCGATTTCCTCGATGCGGGCGATTTCCTCGGCGCTCTCGATATGGATTTCGCCGATTCCGCCCTCGATCACCTCGCGCAGTTCCGCCATTCCCTTGCCGGGGCCGGCGAAAATGATGTCTTGCGGTGCGACCCCCGCTTTGATGGCGGCGCGATATTCGCCGACGGAAGCGATTTCCGCGCCCGCGCCTTCCTGCCGGAAAAGCGAGATGATGGCGGGCAGGGGATTGGCCTTCACCGAATAATAGATATCGGCAAAGCCGCTGAGCGCCGTTTCGAGACTGCGATAGGCGCGGCGCATGATGTCCGCGTCATAGATGAAACACGGCGTTCCGGTGTCCGCGACGATGCCGCGAACGGCCAGGCCGCCGATCATCAGATCGTTGTCGCGAATTTCAAATTGCGCGGCCGCAAGGGCCGGGCCATGGCTCTGGGGCTTATCCGTGGGCGACATTGTCGGTCCGTTCGCGCACCAGCGCGCGGTAATCCACTTTACCATTGGCGGTGACCGGAAGCCGGTCGACCAGCTCGATGGCACGCGGGATCATGAAGGGGGCGAGCATTTCGGCGGCCTTCTTCAGCGCCGCCGAAACATCGATGGCCTGATTGGCGGCGGTCGCCACGGCATGCACCTTTTCACCGGCAAAGGGGTCCGGCAGGCCGATGACGGCGACCTGCTGGAACAGCCCGGTCGACATCAGGCTTTCTTCCACTTCTGTCGGGCTGATGCGATAGCCGGAGGATTTGATCATGGCATCGTTGCGGGCGACGAAGCTGAAGAAACCGTCGTCGTCCTCCACCGCCAGATCGCCGGAATAACACACCGTCTCGCCGCCGAGCGTGACCGGGATGAAGGGATGCGGGCGCAAAACCTTCGCCGTGTCTTCCGGCCGGTTCCAGTAACCGAGCGACACGGTCGGGCCGCGATGGACAAGAATGCCGGGCTCGCCGGGTTTTGCCCTTTGTCCCTTATCGGTGACGATGAAGATTTCGCATTCCGGAATGGCCTTGCCGATGGAGGTGGGGCGGCGGTCGATTTCGTCTGGCGGCAGGAAGGTGGAGCGGAAGGCTTCGGTGAGGCCGTACATCAGGTAGATCTTTGTGTCCGGCAGCTTCTCGCGCAGCGCTTTTACGGTTTCCTGCGGCACGCGCCCGCCGGAATTGGTGATGTAACGCAGATGCGGCAAAGGCGTCTTGGTGAGTGAGGGGGCGGCTTTCGTCAGGATCGCCCAGATTGTCGGCACGCCGGCCAGACCCGTGACGGCATGGTCGCGCAGATCGCGGACGATTTCGTCGCCCAGCCGGAAGGTGGAGATAACAGTGGTTGCACCCTGTTCCACCGCTGTCAGCAGCTGGTTCAGGCCGTAATCGAAGCTGAAGGGCAGCAGGGAGAGAATTCGGTCCTTGCTGGTAATATCGAGATAGCTGCGCACGATGCGCGCGCCGGCCAGAAGATTGCGGTGCGACAGCATCACGCCCTTGGGCGAACCGGTGGAGCCGGACGTATAGAGGATGGCGGCGAGGTCTTCGCCGATTGCCGCCGACGGGCGGGCGGGCGCTTTCGTACCGGTCTCGATTTCTTCCACCAGCAGCACCGTGACATGCGGAAAGTCGTCCAGCGCCGCCTTCAGTTCATCCGCCATCGCCCTGCTGCTGATGACGACTTTCGCGCCGCAATCGCTGACGATATGGCGAATCTGCTGCGCCTTCAGCAGCGCATTGACCGGCACGAAAACGCCGGACGCCTTGCTGACACCAAAGATCGACCAGCATTCCTCAAGGCCGCGCGGCAGATAGATGACGATGCGGTCGCCGCGTTCCGCGCCGGCCTGCTGCAGGGCCGCCGCGCAGCGTGTCGCGGCTGCGGCGAATTCGCGGTAACGCAACGATTGTTGCTTGTAGACGAGGGCCTGATCGTCGCTTGCCGCGTGGGCGGCCAGCAGGTGGTGCAGCAGGTAATGGGGTGTCATCTCCTCCGTTCCCTGAGGACGAAGGCGATGAGGTCGGCGGGCGTTCCGAGATTTTCGGGCGTGAAATGTTCGTCATCGAGAATGATGCCGAAACCTTCGCCAAGGAAGATCATCAGCTCCAGAAATCCGAGCGAATCGATCACGCCGCCTTCGAGAAGCAGCGTATCGGCGGTGAAGGGCGCATAGGCGGGAAAACGGCGCGAGAGATAGGAATAGATGGTATCGGCAACGTCGATTTCGCTCTTTTTCGCTGCAAGCATGCTGGTTCTCCGATTTCCCGTTTGTTTGCCCCGAACCTGCGCGAAACGGCATTTTGTCTGTAACGGCCAAGATTCCGCCAGGTCATGCAGGCATCACTAGAATACCTAGGGTGGCAATAACACCAACTCTGAGTATGTTTCGTTAATAAATCGTGGGTTCCATGCGCCTTTTACTTGTATCGGCGCAGATTTATGTGCGGCAAGGCCGCCGGCGTTCCGTTCATCGGCAGATGCCGCCAAGGTGAGGGCAAGCCTACCCTTGCCAAGAAGGTAACGGGCGATTGCGGAAACGTTCCTTTGGACGACCTCCCGGTCCTCGCAATAGATCAGGCGCGCCGAGGGCAATCGTCTGGTCGTGGTCTTCAGGAACACCAGCGGATAATGACGGCCATCCGCCTGCATCATGGCCACGATGCAGCCCAGCCGCGCGTGATCGTCCAGCATGTCGCGCATTGCCGCCGGCAGGGCGTCCGGCGGTACGGCGGCAAGCGGGGCAAGCCGTGCGGCCGCCGGCCGGAGTGCGGTGAGCGGCAGGGGATAAAACAGCGTGCAATCCGTCACCGTGCGGAACCCCAGCCTTTCATTCAGCCTGCAGGCTTCGGCAGATGGGGTGAGATCGGTGAAGATGTCTTCCTCGGAGGCGGAGGCGAGCTGCAGCATGCGTGGTGCAAACCACCGGCAGGAGGGTTCGACATACCAGCTGGACAGGTTGACGACGGTGCTGCCGGTATCGGGCAGGCGGTTGCGGATCGTCAGCAGAACGCCCGCCGTGTCATCGCCTTTCAGCAGCAATTGCCCGATAGGACCGAGTTGCCGCCGCTGATGATGGTCGCTGATGAGGGCGAGCCCGCGCGACCAGAAGGTCTCGCTTTTTTCCGGGAAACCTTTCGCCAGGAGGTGAACGGCGGCGGCGCGGTTTCCGTTATCGATCGGTACGATTTTCAGAGGTCGCTCTCCGCTGTCTGGCGTCGTTTGGCCGGGGGCAAGAGATTTTTCAACTTGGCCGCGCAATATCGGCTTACGACGATAGATTTACCGTCCCGTTAATCGCGCCGGCTGCAAGGCGGCGGGCGCGATCACATTTGCATGAGGGCAGGCACGGGGCGCGCCTGCCTTATCCCCACCGGTCAATAAACCACGACGCCGCGGATGCTTTCGCCCTTGTGCATCAGCTCGAAGCCCTTGTTGATGTCTTCGAGCGGCATGGTGTGGGTGATCATCGGATCGATCTGGATCTTGCCTTCCATGTACCAGTCGACGATCTTCGGCACATCCGTGCGGCCGCGCGCGCCGCCGAAGGCCGTGCCCATCCAGTTGCGGCCGGTGACCAGCTGGAAGGGGCGCGTCGAGATTTCCTGGCCGGCGCCGGCAACGCCGATGATGACCGACTTGCCCCAGCCGCGATGCGAGGCTTCCAGCGCCTGGCGCATGACTTTGGTATTGCCGGTGCAATCGAAGGTATAATCCGCGCCGCCGATCAGGTCGCCGTTACGCTTCGTCATGTTGACGAGATAGGGCACGATATCCTCGCCGACCTCCTTCGGGTTGACGAAGTGGGTCATGCCGAATTTTTCGCCCCAGGCCTTGCGGTCGGGGTTGATGTCGACGCCGATGATCATGTCCGCACCGGCAAGGCGCAGGCCCTGCAGCACGTTAAGGCCGATGCCGCCGAGACCGAAGACGATTGCCGTGGAGCCGATCTCGACCTTGGCGGTATTGATGACCGCGCCGATGCCGGTGGTCACGCCGCAGCCGATATAGCAGACCTTGTCGAAGGGGGCGTCCGGGTTGATCTTGGCGAGTGCGATTTCCGGCAGGACCGTGTAGTTCGAGAAGGTCGAGCAGCCCATATAGTGGTGGATCTTGTCCTTGCCGATCGAGAAGCGCGAGGTGCCGTCGGGCATCACGCCCTGGCCCTGCGTCGCGCGGATCGAGGTGCAGAGGTTGGTCTTGCGCGAGGTGCAGGAGTAGCATTCGCGGCATTCCGGCGTATAAAGCGGAATGACGTGGTCGCCCTTCCTGACCGAGGTGACGCCCGGCCCGACATCAACGACGATACCCGCGCCTTCATGGCCGAGGATGGCCGGGAACAGGCCTTCCGGATCGGCGCCCGACAGGGTGAAATCGTCGGTGTGGCAGATGCCGGTGGCCTTGACCTCGATCAGCACTTCGCCGGCGCGGGGACCTTCAAGCTGAACGGTCATGACCTCAAGCGGTTTTCCTGCCTGGATGGCAACGGCGGCGCGGACGTCCATATTCGATCTCCTCAGTCTTTCATTTGCGAGTAAAAAGGTTTTGCCCGAGCGCGGCTGGCCGGGCAAGGCAAAATCCGGTGACCCGGAATGGAAAAGGGCGTGTGCGGACACACGCCCCTTTTTATCTTGGCTTATGGAGGCGGGGCAGGGCCTATGGCGTTGCGTCGCTCTCTTGTTCCGTTGCGACGCGTTCAACGCCGAGCCAGGCGGCGCAATCTTTCAGCGCCCGCGCCGCGATGAGCTGGCGCTTCATGATGGTCTTGTCCTTGCCGCGGAACCGCTTGACGCCCTCCGGCTTGACGATGGAGCCCGGGGCCAGTTCCGGGAACAGGCCGAAATTGATGTTCATCGGCTGGAAGGAACGCTTGCCCGGCTCATCATCGGACGAAAGGTGACCGCCGGTAATGTGGTTGAGCAGCGAACCGAGCGCCGTGGTGGCAGGCGGCAGGCTCGGGGTCTCGCCCTTTTGCTCGGCGGCGGCGAAACGGCCGGCGAGAAGCCCGACGGAGGCGCTTTCCACATAACCCTCGCAGCCGGTGATCTGGCCGGCAAAACGCAGGTCCGGCCGCGACTTCAGCTTCAGCGAGCGGTCGAGCAGGATGGGGGAATCGATATAGGTGTTGCGGTGCAGGCCGCCGAGGCGGGCGAATTCCGCGTTCTCCAGACCCGGAATCATGCGGAATACATCCGCCTGCACGCCGTATTTCAGCTTGGTCTGGAAACCGACCATGTTGTAGAGCGTGCCGAGCGCGTTGTCCTGGCGCAGCTGGACGACGGCATAGGCCTTGACGGTGGGGTTATGGGCGTTGGTCAGGCCCATCGGTTTCATCGGGCCGTGGCGCAGCGTCTCGCGGCCGCGCTCGGCCATGATCTCGATCGGCAGGCAGCCGTCGAAATAGGGCGTGCCTTCCCATTCCTTGAAACCCACCGTATCGCCGGCAATCAGCGCGTCGATGAAGGCATTATACTGTTCCTCGTTCAGCGGGCAGTTGATGTAATCCTTGCCCGTGCCGCCGGGGCCGACCTTGTCGTAACGCGACTGATACCAGCAGATATCCATGTTGATGCTGTCGCGGTGGACGATGGGGGCGATGGCGTCGAAAAAGGCGAGCGCATCCTCACCCGTCTCGGCCTGAATGGCGGCTGCGAGATCCGGCGAGGTGAGCGGGCCGGTGGCGATGATCGAGTTGCCCCATTCCTTCGGCGGCAGACCGTTTACTTCTTCGCGCATGATCGTCACCAGCGGGTGACTTTCGAGCTTGTCCGTCACGGCCTGCGAAAACCCGTCGCGATCGACGGCAAGAGCGCCGCCGGCCGGCACCTGATGTCTGTCGGCGCAGGCCATGATCAGCGAACCGGCGAGCCGCATTTCGGCATGGATGACGCCGACCGCGTTGGCGGTCGCATCGTCGGAGCGGAAGGAGTTGGAACAGACCAGTTCCGCCAGCGTGTCGCCCTTGTGCGCATCCGTGCCGCGCACGCCGCGCATTTCATGCAGGATGACGGGCACGCCGCTCTCAGCAATCTGCCATGCGGCTTCCGAGCCGGCCAGTCCGCCGCCCACGACGTGAATGGGAGAAGTGGTCTTGTCTTGCATGCTGGCGTCCATCTGGCGTCCATGGGCCGCATGCGGGGCAGAGTCTCCCGTTCGGCGGCTGTCTCTTGAGTGATTGTTTCGCACGGGTCCCAGAGGACGCGGCATTGTTGCGGGATGCACTAGCATGCATGGCTGGGGCAGCCAAATGTTTTTGGGGTGAGGCGGGCGAGGGATATGAGGGAGGATGGGGCCTTTACGCCCGCCAGTCGCACGAATGCGATTAGCGACCTCGTTTCCGTCTTGGATGTGTAATTCGCTGTGACGGTCGGCAGCGTTTTTTCGTAAGGGGCCATCTTCCTTCGTCATTCCGACCTTGCGCCGGTAGCCAGCCAGCCCAGGTCTTTGGGCTGAAAGGAAGCCTTCCCACGGCGCAGACGCGCCGTGACTGGATGCCGGATCATCCTCGGGCTGGTTCCGGGGAACGGCATGACGGGAGAAGAGCGTAGCGAAACAGCAGCCGGCAACAAAGGGGCGATGCCGTATCGCGCGGTGTGCCGGGCCGATGTTTGCCAATCGCCAACTGGCGAGAATTTCCAGTGGACTTCACCAGAATCAAAAACGGCGCCAGAGGCGCCGTTTTCTTAAAACCTGTCGCTCGATCGTCGCGCCCTGGAGGTCGGGCAGCGGGACGATCGTTTACGCCTTAGCGGAACGAACGGGCTGCTACGTTACGGATGTCGTAACGGGTCAGGCCGATGTCGCTCAGAGCCTGGTTGGAGAGGCTGCCGAGTTCGTTGATCGTGCGGCGGTAGGAGATCCAGTTCTTTGCGATGCGGATGGGGTTCATGGTCGTTTCCTCAATCTTTCTTTGTGAATTCGTCTGCCGGCTCAGCGTTTTCCTGTGCTCTCGGCTGTTGAGGTTTATATATAGACATTGAGCCATGTTGTGCAGTGCAGAATTTAGGCTACTGCCATGCATTTGTGCACTATGTCGGCTAAATTTGCGGCTTTGAATATCGTATGGGCAAAATATGAGCGGAAATGCCTGCGTTTCAGGCGTTCTTGACTGATATGGCAGGTGTTGGCGGCGGTGAAGGCGCTTTTCGGTATGAAAAGACGCGTCAGGATGGGCTCGGACCCTATCTAGGCGCTGCGTAAAGGGGTGGCCATCGATGCATTTTTCATCTGCCGACCCCGCAAGCGGCTGTGGCAGTACCGCTTCGATCTGGAGAGCCGCCTAAAACGAAAAAAGGCCGGAGGCGGGAGCCTCAGGCCTTTTTGGGTAGGTCGTCTCGCATCCGCCGCATGAAGCGGCGGGGCGTCTTTATTAGATGCCGACGGCGGTCTTGGCGACGCGGCGGATGTCCTGACGGCCAATGCCGAGGTCACTCAGTTCGCGGTCGGTCATGCGGCCGAGTTCGGTTACGGTCTGACGATACTTGCGCCAGTTGGTCAGCGAGCGTGCAATGTTCATTTTCATCTTCCTCTTCGTGCTGTTCAGTCTCTGCGGCCAGTCTTGGGAGGCTTTGGTCCGGGGCTGAACTCGATCTCTGTATGACCATGAATATAATCGGTTTAATCAAAACAAAAACAGACAAAGCAAGATGTCACCTATGCATGGAATGCAAGGCAAGCCGGGAAATGACGTTGATTGTGGCGATAGGTGCATAATTTATGACCAATTTATGGGCTTTTGGTGACGCCGGAGGGTTGCGCATTGCAAAGCCCTGCGGCCGCCGGGCGCGGGCGGGAGCCCGGAGTGCGGATCTGGCCGGCCGGCGGCGACCCGGCCCTGTCGGTGCATGCTGTGTATCGCTATATATAATGTCAGTGCTGCCGCATGAATGCCGTGGGCTTTTGCCGCCTTTGCTCGATGCCGACGGGCAGGGCCGGTGAAGCGGGCGAGATGGGCGCGGCCCTGCCGTTTTCGCTCCGGTGTCGCCGTCGCCCTCCGTGCGCTGTCATCTTGCCTTGGCGGCCGGTGGTCGACTGCCGAGAGGGGCGGCCGCCTTTCGCCGCCGGAGCGGGGGCAAGAAAAGTCACGGCGAAACCAAAGGCAGGGAAACGGCGTGCTTGACCCTTTCTGAACATTGTGACATACCGCCGCCCAACGTGCGGGTATGGCGGAATTGGTAGACGCATTGGTTTTAGGTACCAACGCTTCGGCGTGGGAGTTCGAGTCTCTCTACCCGCACCACAAGCAAGGCATGGCTGTGCCACGCTTGCGCCAGAGTGCATCCTTACAGGATGCGGGGAGCTTCGGGGTTCATTTCTCCCCTTTGGTCTTTGTTCTCCGGTGCAGGCGTAACGGTGTCCGGCAGGCGCTTGCGTAAGAAATAAGGGAAGCCACGGCCGGGGAACGATGTTTCCGGCGCAGTGCTCGAAAGTAAACCAACGGCTGTCTGAGCACCGCCGCCATGATGTGAAGGTTAGGAAAATGCAGGTTATCGAAACGCTCGCTGAAGGGCTGAAGCGCGAACTCAAGGTCGTTATTCCGGCTGCCGACATGAAGGCCCGTCTGGACGAGCGCCTGGTCGACGCCAAGGACAAGGTTCGCATCAACGGTTTCCGTCCCGGCAAGGTGCCGGTTGGTCACCTGAAGAAGATGTACGGCAAGTCCATCATGGCCGACCTCGTCAACGAGCTGGTTCGTGAAAAGCCGTCCGAAATCCTCTCCAGCCGCGGCGAGAAGTCTGCAACGCAGCCTGCGATCTCCATGACCGAAGACGAGCAGGAAGCTGAAAAGATCCTGTCGGCCGAATCCGACTTCGAATTCACCGTTGCCTACGAAATCATTCCGGCCATCGAACTGAAGGCCAATGACGGCATCAAGGTTACCCGCGAAGTTGTGGAAGTGACCGAAGACGAAATCAACGAGCAGATCCTCAAGATCGCCGAAAGCGCCCGCACCTACGAGACCAAGAAGGGCAAGGCCGCTGAAGGCGACCGCGTCACCATGAACTATCTCGGCAAGGTTGACGGCGTTGCCTTCGACGGCGGCGCTGCTGAAGACGCTGAACTGGTTCTCGGTTCGGGCCGCTTCATCCCCGGCTTCGAAGACCAGCTGGTTGGCGTCAAGGCCGGCGACGAAAAGACCATCACCGTGACGTTCCCGGCCGATTACCCGGCGGCGAACCTTGCCGGCAAGGAAGCCAACTTCGACATCACCGTCAAGGAAGTTGCTGCCGCCGCTCCGGTTGAAATCAACGACGAACTGGCCGAAAAGCTTGGCCTCGAATCGGCTGAAAAGCTGAAGGAAATCGTCAAGGGTCAGATCGAAAGCCAGTACGGCAACGTCACCCGCCAGAAGGTCAAGCGGCAGATCCTCGACCAGCTGGACGAGATGTACAAGTTCGACACGCCGGCTGGCCTGGTTGACGCCGAGTTCGACAACATCTGGCGCCAGATCAACACCGATCTCGCTCAGTCCGGCAAGACCTTCGCTGACGAAGACACGACCGAAGAAGAAGCCCGCGAAGAATATCGCAAGCTGGCTGAACGCCGCGTCCGTCTTGGCCTCGTTCTCTCCGAAATCGGCGAAAAGGCCGGCGTCGAAGTGACCGAAGAGGAAATGCAGCGCGCGCTGTTCCAGCAGCTGCAGCAGTTCCCGGGCCAGCAGAAGGAAATCCTCGATTTCTTCCGCAACACCCCCGGCGCTTCCGCTTCGCTGCGCGCTCCGATCTTCGAAGAAAAGGTCATCGACAAGCTGCTCACCGAAATCTCGGTAACGGACAAGACCGTTTCCAAGGAAGAGCTGCTGGCTGACGACGGCGAAGAAGCCACGGAAACCAAGAAGAAGGCGCCTGCCAAGAAAAAGGCTGCTGCCAAGGCTGACGACGCCGCTGAAGGCGAAGAAGCCGCCCCGAAGAAGAAGGCTCCGGCCAAGAAGAAGGCCGCTGAAGGCGACGCCGAATAATCTTCTTCAGCGCAAGCTGATTGAACAAAAGGCCGCAGCGAAAGCTGCGGCCTTTTTTGGTATTGAAATATTTAAACGCAGAGAATTTTGACTCGACAGGGTATTGGTGACGAGCACTGGTGCGTCGAATGTGCGATGGACTAAATCTGTTTGGTTGGTTGCGGAATAGTTTGATCCTATATTCTTTCTTCGTCAAAGCTCATAAAGTGATTTTAGTCGATAGCGTGTGTAAACAACTGAACATGAATTGAGATAAAGGCAGATATCCCAGTGAAGTGGACCGATAAAACAATCAACACTATCAACCTGCTGGTCGCCGTTATTGGATTGGTCATTACTCCAATAATATCTGCCTATGTGAATAAAAATGATGAAAAATCAAAAAGCCTAACTGCGAGTTTTTCTGGACCGCTCGATCCACTTAAGGATCTTGCAGATGGTCAGGCGAAGATTGACTTCGAGCTCAAAAGCGAAGGGCAGGTAATTCCGAGGGTATACATCTACCGCGCGTCACTAAGTAATAGCGGAGTTGCGGTACTTCCAACTGATTTTTACAGCAACATAAAGGTGACAACGCGAGCTCCTTGGAAAATTATTGCTGTTGGTAGCAAGAGTCTGAACCCTCGCCCTCAGGAGATTTCCCTACCCTGGTCTAAGGTATCCGACTACGAATTTGTGGCGGATCCTACTCTAATCAATCCAGGGGATTACATCGATGTGAATGTTTATTTAACCGCTCCTCGAGAGGAGGTAGAAAAGCTAAAATACGATTCGCCTGCACCCATCACATGGGAAACACGAGTTGCAAATCTTTCGGAAATTACTATATCCGAAGATCCTGTTACGAAAGCTATTAACGAAATCGGTCTGATTCAAATAAATATTTGGGGATGGGGCGTTCCTTTTATTATATTGGTTTTTGCGATCCTGACGACTATACACTTTTCCATATTGAATACGCTTAAGAATGTTGGTCGCCACATATCTTTATGTCTTAAAGTTACGTCAGCGATCCTCTGCTTGTGTGCGGCAGAGGCTATCACGACTTATGTGTTTGGTGATAGTATTTGGTCCTATAACGTATCGAATTTATTTAATATTCCCCCTTTATTACTAAATATCGGCTTTCTTTTTGTTATATACATCATCGCTTCACGAAAATCTGTATCTTCGAATTCGTTAGGTTCTGAGGCCGCCGCGGAAGGCGATTAGGCGTTAATTGGGCGGGCTTAAAAGAGGTGCACTTGCGGCTTGAAGCGGCGACTACGTGAGTTCGTCTTGTATTTTATACCGCGCTGCAATTGATTTTTTGCTGCATATGCTCTTGTTCATCTCCCGTTCATCTGGCACGCTGCGCAGCATGATTTGCCTGGTCGTATCAAGCGGCCGTTCGGGCATTGCGCCGCTTGAATGTGGCTTCATCGCAGCCAAACCATTGGCCTTAGCTTTTACCGTGCTTGCCGGGTTCTCCCGGTGCGCCCTTAATTTGCCAGGGGACAAGTATGTCGCTCCGAACGGGTTCCGCCCTTGTATTATTGTTCTTCACCGCAGCCGCGGCCGCGCATGCCGATGAGGCGGGGCTGATCTGGAAGCCGGTCAAGAATTCCGATCGGTCCTATACGGCGCGCATCGGCGCGAAACTGCCGGTCGATACCCCGATCCGGGCCGGGCTGGAAATGGGCATGAATGCCTCAAAGACGGGGCAGGTGGTGGATACGCCGGTCCGGCTGTGGGGTAATGTCACGTTGCTGGCCGAACAGCTGCCGGGCGTCTCGCTTGCGCGGGATGTCGGCGTCATGTTCAACGCCCTGACAGGGTCGAGCAGCGTTTCCATGACCTCGCAGCAGAAGCGCATCGTCACGCCGGAACTGGATATCGAGGCCAACCGCAATTTCACCGTGCGATATGACGGCACGGCGCAGCAATGGAACGGGCTTGATGTGTCGCAATCGCTGCGCCTGTCCCGTTCCGAGACCGGCACCGCCTTCGTGCTGACGGGGGCGAGCCGCAACAGTTTCAACGAGTTCAGCAGCGGCGTGGCGGTGGAGCAGAAGATCGGCGAGAACCTGACGGTGCGCGGAACGCTCGATCAGGGTTATGCGGATCATGTGCGGCCGGGTGTGAGCGCGCGGTACAGTATCCGGTGGTGAGGGCGGTTCCATCTGCGTTGTGATTGCTGAAAACTCGGCGTCATCCTCGAGCGTGACCCGAGGATGACGACGGAGGTGTTGGCATCGCGGCTGCGGGATGGGCCTTCCTGGTCCAGGACGTTGGGCTGGCTGGACCTTGGATCAAATCCGGGACGACGAGGAGGGCAGGCTACGACCTCACCAAAAGCGCTTGCACGGCATTTTGCCGCCCCGCTGAATATTCCGCCTCAATCCTTCTTGATCTCGCCCATACGGTTCCAGGCATCGAGCCCGGCGATCTTGTAGGCCTCGGCCAGTGTCGGATAGTTGAACGTATTCTCGACGAAATATTCCACCGTGCCTTTGAGGTTCAGCACCGCCTGGCCGATATGCACCAGCTCGGTCGCGCCTTCGCCGACGATGTGGACGCCGAGCAGGCGGCGGGTTTTGAGCGAGAAGATCATCTTCAGCAAGCCGCTGTCGAGACCCATGATGTGGCCGCGCGAGGTTTCGCGGAAATGGGCGATGCCGCATTCATAGGGAATGCCGCGTTCGATGACTTCTTCTTCCGTCAGGCCGCAGGTGGAGATTTCCGGAACGGCATAGATGCCATAGGGGAAGAATTGCGGCGGCTCGCCGGCCGGTGCGCCGACGGCATGGCGGGCGGCGATGCGGCCCTGTTCCATCGAGGTGGAGGCAAGGCTCGGGAAACCGATGATGTCGCCGGCGGCATAGATGTTCGGCACCGAGGTCTGGAAGGTCTCGGGATCGACCTTCAGACGGCCGCGGCTGTCGGCCTCCAGCCCGCAGGCCGAGAGGTTGAGCGTATCGGTGGCGCCGACACGGCCGGCGGCAAACAGCACCGTCTCGGCCTTCAGGACGCGGCCGTTGCCGAGTGAGACGAGGCATTTGCCGCTGTCGTCGCGCTCGACCTTTTCCGCCTTCTGGCCGAAGATCAGCTTCATGTTGCGGTCGCGCAGCTGATAGGTGAAATCCTCGACGATTTCCTTGTCGATGAATTCCAGCATGGTCTCGCGCGGCTCCACCACCGTCACCTGCGTGTCGAGCGCGCTGAAGATGGTGGCATATTCGATGCCGATGACGCCGGCGCCGACCACGACCATGGAGCGCGGCAATTCCTTGATCTCGAGAATCTCGTCCGAATCGAGCACCGCCTCGCCATCGAAGGGAATATGCGGCGGCCGGTAGGGGCGGGTGCCGATGGTGAGCAGGATGGAGGTGCCGGTGACCGTCATGATTTCACCGTCGCTTTTCACCACCTTCATGGTGTTGGCGTCGATGAAGCTTGCCGTGCCGCGAATGTGCTGCACGCGGTTGCGGGCGAACTGGTGCTCCAGCACCTCGACCTCATGATCCAGCGTGATGAGCAGGCGGCGGCGCAGATCCTCGGCGTCGATTTCCTGCTTGACGCGATAGGAACGGCCATAAAAGCCGCGCTCGCGCCAGCCGGTGAGGTTGAGAGCGGTTTCGCGCAGGGTCTTGGAGGGAATGGTGCCGGTATGTACCGAAACGCCGCCGACGCGGCTGCCCTTTTCGATGACCAGAACCCTTTTTTCGAGCTTGGCGGCCTGAATGGCGGCCCGTCTTCCCGCCGGACCGCTGCCGATGACAATCAGATCGAACTGGTGCATGAAAAACCCCGGAACAGAATGCATTTCGATACCGGATGTCGCATCCGGCATGGCGTCGTCGCGAAATGGTCGTGATGCCATTTTGACGATGGGAGGTGATTCCCGTGTCAGCCTTGCCCGCAAGAGTGCAATGCAACAAACGCCTGCGTCAATCTGTAGCGTAAGAATCTGACGGATTCGTAACTGGGGGTGAGGTTTTCAGCGGGTTGCGTGATTGATGATGGGGCGAAGTGCCTGGGGCTTACCCCCCTCTGCCCTGCCGGGCATCTCCCCCTCAAGGGGGGAGATCGGCAAGACGCTTTCCCGCCACTTCATTCTCGAACTCCGAGATGGCCGAGACCTTGCCGCAGATCGATCTCCCCCCTTGAGGGGGAGATGCCCGGCAGGGCAGAGGGGGGTAAAGCTCCGCGCACCTTTGCGCACTTCCTGAACACGCCCCGAAAAAACCAACAGCTTCATCCCGCACGGCGCTGCCGGACGGGGATAGCGTGAGGACGTCGGGCGATTGCCCGGCTGCGCTTCGGTTGGGGTTGGTGTGGGTCGGATGCGTTGCGCAGCCGGGTCTTTCACCATGCCGTATCGCGCAAGGGCCGTGCACGGCCGCCTTGCGAAATGGTCCTTTCCACGAACGTTGCCAGCGTTCCACCACCAGGACCGTCCCTCGGTTTCCGCCACGTCTGGCGTCCGCCCGGCGGGACTGCGGTCACTATAACAGCGCCCGCCAAGGCGGGGAAAAGCGGGGATTATTTTTCCGCGCCTCAGCCGTCCTTGCGGGTGACGTGGTGGTGGAGCGCGGCGAGATCCTGCCGCAGCGCAGCAAGCTCGGCCAGCACCTTCACGTCGATCTTTTCATGCAGGGACAGCACTTCCAGCTCGGCCTTCAGGTTCACCTCATAGTCCTTGGCGGCCTCGAAACGGTCGCGGGCTGCCTGGCGGTTCTGCGACATCATGATGATCGGCGCCTGGATCGCGGCCAGCATGGACAGCAGCAGGTTGAGGAAGATGAAGGGGTAGGGATCGAAGGCGCCGGTCGTCAGCACGATGGTGTTGACGATTGCCCAGAACACCAGGAAAAAGCAGAAACCGAGGATGAAACCCCAGGAGCCGCCGACCTTGGCGATATTGTCCGCCAGCCTGTCGCCGAGGCTGGCACCGGCGGAAAATTCCGCGTTGATGTCGCTCGAAACCAGTTTCTTCTGGTGCGACAATTCCAGGATGCGCCGCTCCACCTCGCCGATTTCGCGGGAGGAACGCTTGAAATGCGAAACGATATAGTCGGAGATATCTGACACGGTGTGTCTCCGGTTCTGATGAAATAACCTGCGCTCCGTGCGAGATAAACCCGCATGGCGGCGGAATTCAAACGATTTCCGCCGCCATGCGGTTCAGGCGTCCCCGCCGAAAAGCATCAGACCGCCGGCGCACCCTCGTGCAGCCAGTTGAAGCCGGGGAAGAAGCGCTCGCGGCCATATTGCTGGCCGAACATCATGTCGAACTGCAGCAGGCGGTAATCGCGCACCACGTCGGGAACGGCGTTGGGCGCGATCGACCAGTCGGGCAGGGCCGTGCCGTCGGTCGCCACCAGCATATGCCGGTCGATGACGGAAAAGGCCTGCTGCACCTCGCCGAGCGTGCCGGTATAGAAGGGATCGGAAAAGCCCGCGGTCTTCAGCACGTGGTAGGGCAGAAGCGCCGGGCTGATGGTGCCGATATTCTTGCGCACGCCCTTTTTCGACGACCAGACGACCAGCGGCGTTTCGTGTTCCTTCTTCATCACCTCCAGCGGCGCGCGGCGGCTGGCCACCATGCCCGGCATGTAACCGCTTTCCACGAAGGTCTGGCCGAGCGGCGGCAGGTGATCGCCGAAAAGGACGATGATGGTTTCGCGGTCGCGCTTCTTTGCCCAGCGCATCAGTTTCGAAAGCGCTTCATCGGCTTCCGCCACCCCTTGCGAATAGGTGGCGAGCGCCTGCGAGGCCGAGGCGGAGAGGCCGCCTTCGACGCCGATGGTGTTTTCGGCGTAACGGTTGGCTTCGTAAGGCCCATGTCCCTGCAGGGTGACGGCGAAGAGGAAGAGCGGGTTCTGCGCCTTGTCGGCCGTCGCCATGATCTCGTCCATCAGCGCATCGTCGGAGGCGAAGTTGCCGCGTTTTTCCATGGCCGGCAGCGTCTCTTCGGAGCGGAATTCCTCGAAGCCGAAATTCGCATAGACCTGCTTGCGGTTCCAGAACCACTCCTGGAACGGGTGCATGGCGATGGCGGAATAACCTTCGCCGCGGAAGAAGCTGGCAAGCGAGGGCACCGGGCGGCGGATATATTGCTGATAGGGAATGCTGCCATAGGGCAGGAAGGCGTTGGAAAAGCCGGTCAGCGCCTCGAATTCCACATTCGCGGTCATGCCGCCGAACTCGGGCGAAAAAACGTTGCCGGATTGTTTGGCGCGGATCGCCGGCATCGGGTCGGCCGAGAGCGTGACGTTTTCGAGCCGGGTCGGGTCCCACAGCGATTCGCTCATCAGCATGATGATGTCGGGATAATCGCCCTTGTTGGCGGCGAAAGAGGCGGGTTTCGACGTGAGATCGGCAATGGTGTTTTCGCCGTATCCGCCGGGGGCGGAGACATTGGCCATGGGAATGTTGAAGGCAAAGGCCATCAGGAAACCGTTATGGCGGTAGTTCTCCTGCTGGTCCCACATCATGGGGATGATGTTGAGGCGATCGCGCACCCAGGAATAATGCGAATAATCCATCAGCGAGGCGAGGCCGGCAAGAAGCGGCAGCGCCAGCGCGAGACCGGCGGCGCGTTCGCGCCAGCGCAGGATGGGCGAGTGGCGGCGTGCCAGCAGCCAGAGCATGGCAAGAACCGCAATGGTGGCGCAGATGCCGAGGCCCACCAGCACCGCCGTCAAAGGCTGCGCCTTCAGCATTGTTGGCAAAAGCTCGAGGATCTGGCGGCCGAACAGCAGGTCGGAGGGATAAAGCGGATCGGAAAGATAGGTCTGCTTCTGGGCGGAAATCAGCCCGGTCAGCCCGCAGAGCGGTGCAACCACGATCAGGGACAGGTAACGCCGGCCAAGAAGTGCATCCAGCGCCACGAGAAGGGTAAGCACGGCGGCAATGGTGGTCATGCCGGGACGTGCCGACGAGGTGAGGAAAGCACCGACATCATGGAGCGAACCGCGGGCGATCCATTCCAGCGCCACGACGAGCACGATGGATGCGACCGTCAGATTGGCAAGTGTCTGGGCCGTGCCCGAAAGCTTCGAAAGGCTCCTTGTCCATGCAGGCGAAAAGACAAAACCAGCCTTTTCGGAAGCCGTTGTTTTTGGCGCCGAATGTCTCAAACCCATACTCCGGTATTGCAGGCGGCACGACCGATCCGGGGAGGTGAATCGGGGTGTCGCAAAAGTGTCATGTAACTGTCACATAAGCGCGATGAACGCGACATGAACTTTGCCCAACCTGGCCGGCGCGGCGATAACCTTAGCGTGAACGCGGCCGTGACATGGTTGCCGGGCGCCGCCATGCAATTGCCGCGTTGCGGAGCGGGCACGGGCGCGGTATTGAAAAGCCATGAGCGACAGACACGATATCCAGAACCATCTCCGGATTGCCGTCGGGCAGTTCAATCCCACCGTTGGCGACGTGGCGGGCAATCTCGCCAAGGCGCGCGAGGCAAGGGCCGATGCGGCGACACAGGGCGCCGACCTTCTGCTTCTGACCGAGCTGTTCATATCCGGCTATCCGCCGGAGGACCTGGTGCTGAAGCCGGCTTTCCTGAAGACCTGCCTGAAGGCGGTGGAAGAGCTGGCGGCGGACACCGCCGATGGCGGGCCGGGCGTCGTCATCGGTTTTCCGCGACAGGGCGAAACGGGCCGGCACAATTCGGTGGCGCTGCTGGATGGCGGCAAGATCGTTGCGCTGCGCGACAAGATCGACCTGCCGAATTACGGCGAATTCGACGAGAAGCGGGTTTTCTCCGAAGGGTCGATTTCCGGTCCCTATAATTTCCGCGGGGTCAGGATCGGCATTCCGATCTGCGAGGAAATCTGGAACGACATGGGCGTGTGCGAGACGCTCTCCGAAAGCGGGGCGGAAATCCTGCTGGTGCCGAACGGTTCGCCCTATTATCGCGGCAAGCTTGACGTGCGCCATCAGGCGGCGCTCAGGCAGGTGATCGAAAGCGGTCTGCCGCTCGTTTTCGCCAACCAGCTGGGCGGGCAGGACGAGCTGGTGTTCGACGGCGCAAGCTTCGCCTTTAATGCCGACAAGACGCTGGCCTTCCAGATGAGCCAGTTCGAGGCCACGCTTGCCGTTACCGACTGGAAGCGCACGGAAGAAGGCTGGCGCTGCGAAAGCGGACCTTTCTCGAAAATTCCCGAAGGCGAGGAGGCGGATTACCGCGCCTGCATGCTGGGCTTTCGCGACTACGTCAACAAGAACGGTTTCAAGAGCGTGGTTCTCGGCCTTTCCGGCGGCATCGATTCGGCGATCTGTGCTGCCCTTGCCGTCGATGCGCTGGGCGAGGAGCGGGTGCGCTGCATCATGCTGCCTTACCGCTACACCTCGGAAGAATCGCTGAAGGACGCGGCCGATTGCGCCAGGGCGCTGGGCTGCCGTTACGACATCGTGCCGATCGTCGAGCCGGTGGAAGGTTTTCTTTCGGCGCTGTCGGATCTTTTCGAAGGGACGGAAGAGGGCATTACCGAGGAAAACCTGCAGAGCCGCACGCGCGGCACCATTTTGATGGCCGTTTCCAACAAGTTCGGCTCGATGGTGGTGACGACCGGCAACAAGTCGGAAATGTCGGTGGGTTATGCCACGCTCTATGGCGATATGAATGGCGGTTTCAACCCCATCAAGGACCTCTACAAGATGCAGGTCTATGCCATTTCCAGCTGGCGCAACGCCCATGTGCCGCCGGGCGCGCTTGGACCTTCCGGCGAGGTGATCCCCGCCAATATCATTTCCAAGGCGCCATCGGCCGAATTGCGCCCCAACCAGACCGACCAGGATTCGCTGCCGCCCTATCCGGTGCTGGACGATATTCTGGAATGCCTCGTCGAGAAGGAAATGTCGGTCGAGGAAATTCTGGTGCGCGGCCATGATGTGGCGACCGTGCACCGGGTGGAGCATCTGCTCTATCTCGCCGAATACAAGCGCCGGCAATCGGCGCCGGGGGTGAAGATCACCAAGAAGAACTTTGGGCGCGACCGGCGTTATCCGATCACCAACCGGTTCCGGGATCGGTGATTGACGGCGGCGTGCCATCGATTTCTGGCGGGTGAGTTACCGCCTTTCTCCGTCATCCTCGCCCTTGAGGCGAGGATCCAAGTGCGGTTGAGATTGTGGATCCTCGGGTCAAGCCCGAGGATGGTGTCGCGTGTGAGGAGCTTTTTTGACAGCCCATAAACGGTGCGGAGAAAACCCCGCGCCGTCAACTCACCTCAGATGACCTGCCCGACATCGATGCGGTTGCCATCGGGGTCTTCAAAGACAAAGGCCCTGAGGCCGTAATCCTTGTCCTGCAGGCCCTTGATGATGCGCAGCCCGTGGCCTTTGCACAGCGCGTGCAGCGCATCGACATCGCTGACCAGCATATGCGCCACGTTGAAGGGGGCTGCCTTGTGGGTGGGCTGCAATGTCAGGTGCAGCTCGGCATTGCCCTGTTTCAGGATCATGAAGCCGACGGGGGTGCCGTTCTCGAAGGTCTTTTCAAAGCCCAGCACGCCAACGTAAAAATCATGGGCCTTTTCGATATTTCTGACAGGAAGCATGGCGGCGATCCGGCCGAAGCGGATGCCGTGATCGGCGATGGTCTTCATCGCGGAACCTCGGATCTGGGAGAAACGGCCAGCGGCGCGGACGGTGCCGGGGCGCTGGCGTTTTTTCCGATTTGAATTTGCAGGACGGTGCCTGCGGCCATAGGATCATAATCACGGCGATGGCGGATGCAAACGGAATGTCTCTGTTGCCGAGCGCCTTGAGCAAGAACACAGACACGCCCGGGAGGCAGAATGCGCAGCTCCATCGAAATCTTCAACATCCGCACCCGGCAGATGCGGGTGGTTTGGCAGACGCCGGAACTGTTCGAGGCGCCGAACTGGTCTCCGGATGGAAAATATCTGCTGTTGAACAGCGAGGGGCTGCTTTACCGCCTGTCTCCTGCCGGTGATATGTCACCCGAAAAGGTCGATACCGGCTTTGCGACGTTCTGCAACAACGACCACGGCATATCGCCTGACGGTTCGCTCTATGCCATTTCCGACAAGGTGGAGTTCGGCAAGAGCGCGATTTATCTGATGGCTTCGGCGGGCGGCGCGCCGCGGCTGATGACGAAGAACCTTCCCTCCTACTGGCATGGCTGGTCGCCGGACGGGAAAAGCTTTGCCTATTGCGGCATTCGCGATCAGGTTTTCGATATCTATTCCATGGATATCGAGACCGCCACCGAGACGCGGCTGACCCATGGCGAGGGCCGCAATGACGGACCGGATTATTCGCCCGACGGCGCGTGGATCTATTTCAATTCCAGCCGCACCGGGCGGATGCAGATCTGGCGGGTGCGGGTGGACGGTTCCGCCGTCGAACGCATCACCGACAGCCCCTATGGCGACTGGTTTCCGCATCCGTCTCCCAAAGGCGACAAGGTGGTCTTCGTTTCCTATGACGGCGATGTCTTCGACCATCCGCGTGATCTCGACGTGCGGGTGCGGCTGATGGACATGGAGGGCGGCAATGTCGAAACGCTGTTTGAACTGTTCGGCGGGCAGGGCACGATGAACTCGCCCAACTGGTCACCGGATGGCGATGAATTCGCTTATGTGCGGTATTTTCCGGTTGCGTGATGCCGTAAGCGGTGCCGCTTGCGTCATGCCGGGTCCAGGGCGGAAGGATGGAGGTGAGGGCACGGTCATATTGTCGCGCCAGCCGGGTGATACTTGCATTCGCAAATTTTCTTGCCCATAGCTTCCTGCGTCAGGTGCCCGCCCTTGCGGCGGGAGAATCGGGAATCCGGTGAAAGACCGGAACGTGCCCAGCGCTGTGAGGCGGATGCCCTTTTTTTTATGCCACTGAAGTTATTCGGGAAGGCGAAAAAGGGCGGATGAAGCCGAGTCAGAAGACCGGCCTGGCAGGATAGACCGAACCGCGCGGACGGCGGCAGGTTGCTGAAGAGGCGTGTCGCTGCTGCAAAACCGGCATGGTTTCGGCACCCGCGCGCCCGCATTGTTGGGGTTAAACGATGCCGACCGATCCGTCCGCTGGCAATTCACTACGAGCCGATCCATGCGATCATGCGCTTTCGCCCGCCCGCCCGTTTTCCGGCGAGGAGCGCGAGGCGATCTACCGCGCCATCGAGACGCGCCGCGATGTGCGCGACCAGTTCCTGCCCGATCCGCTGCCGGACGAGCTTGTCGAGCGTCTCCTGAATGCGGCGCATTCGGCGCCTTCCGTCGGTTTCATGCAGCCGTGGAACTTCACCCTCGTCACCGATGGCGCGGTGCGGCAGGCGGCCTTCGTGGCCTTCAGCCGCGCCAATGAAGAGGCGGCGGCGATGTTTCAAGGCGAGCAGCAGACGCTTTATCGCAGTCTGAAGCTCGAAGGCATCCGCAAGGCGCCGCTCAGCATCTGCGTCACCTGCGATCCCACCCGCGGCGGCAAGGTGGTGCTGGGCCGCACCCACAATCCGCGCACGGATGTCTATTCCACCGTCTGCGCCATCCAGAATCTCTGGCTCGCCGCCCGCGCCGAAGGCATCGGCGTCGGCTGGGTCAGCATCTTTCATGACAGCGACATTCGCACCATTCTGGAAATCCCCGGGCATATCGAAATCGTCGCCTGGCTGTGCCTTGGCCGGGTCAACGAACTTTACACCGAACCGGAACTGGCGGTGAAGGGCTGGCGCCAGCGCGTGCCGTTGGAGGAGCTGGTGTTCCGCAACCGCTGGGGTGGGGTGTAAAAACAGAGCTCCGTGAATGCGGCGGGGCGTTGCCGCCTTTTCTTCTCCCGGCCCGGGAGAAGAAGCAAGTGGTGTCCGCTCGCGTCACAACGGGTGTATGATGGGCGTTATTGCTGCGGCTGCGCGCCTTTCAGCGCCGGATTCTTCAGGTCGATCCGCCCCGTCTGGTCGGGCAGGAATTTCGGGCCGATGACGCGCACCCTGGTATCGTTCGGATCATAGTCGCGTTCAGGAATTGGTTGCTCCGGCGGCTTTGCCGCCTGCTGTTCAACGGGTTTCCGGGGTTTGTCACCCTGCGGTGATGGAATGGTGGTGATGCTGGAATAGGGCTTTTCGGTCTGCGGCCGGGCGGCTTCTTCCTGTTTCTGCATGTCCTGATGATAGGCGGCCATGTTGCAGGCGCAGCCGGGGACCTTGGTCGAAGAATTGCGGTAGGCGAAGGCGGTCGGCAGGTCCCTGTAGGGTCTGCCGGTCTCGGCAGACACCATGTCGGCGGTTTCCTGGTCCGTCATGGAGTGGAAATACAGCTCGGTCTGTGTGCCCGGGCACATTTTCTGGCACTGCTCCGCCTGGGCGCGAAAATCGAGCGGCGAGGCATTGGAGGCGATCGGGAAAAACGAGCCGTCGCAGGTGCGCACGCAGAGTGTGCGCAGGCCGCCCTCGGCAGCGGCGCCGGGATAGGGTGAAAGCCCGGCCTGTCCCGGCTCACCGCCGTTCTGTCGGAAGGCATCGGGGTAACGCGTCACATGGGGGGCCTGCGGCAGTTGCGTGTCCGTTTCCGGCATCGCGCTGCAGCCATTGGCATCGAGCGCGGCGAGAATGCGCTGGCGCCTGATGTCGCCGTCGTCACTGCGCGCCGCCGCCATGGCATCGTCCCGGTCGCGGATGATCGCGTCGCGTTCGGCTTCGGCATCCGCAAGCGCATCGCCGATCTCGGCGCAGAGGCCGGCATTGGGATTGCCGTAAACGATGACGCTGCCCGACGAGCAGCCATAGCTGCGCAGGTCGTTCCTGATCTTGCGGATGACGATGTTCTGGCGGGCGAGCGCATTGGCGTAGCGCCGCACCTCGGCCGTATTGCCGACGACACGTGGCGGCTCGCGCAATTGCGCATAAAGCGTGTCGCAGACCTGATCCGCGAAAGCGGCGGCCGGAGCGAAAAGAGCAAGGGGAAGCAGGAGGCCGATGATGCGGCTGCGCCGGGTCAATTGTGCGATCCGTTCGATGTCCCCGGCCGGTGGCAGGGGCGTTATACTTCACGAAATCCGTGTTTCAGGAAGATAACATAGGCTGTCGCCGCGATGCGGCAACAGCCTGTTCAAAATTGCGTTAATGCCGCCTCTATCACACCGAAGGATGCGAGGCCTGCACCACGGCGAAGGCCGCCATGTTGACGACGCCGCGCGAGGTGACGCTGGGCGACAGGATGTGGGCGGGCAGGGCCGTGCCGAGCAGGATCGGGCCGACATGCAGGCCCTCCGTCAGCGTGCGGGTCACGCCGAGCGTGATGTTGGCGGCATCGAGGTTCGGGAAGACCAGGAGGTTGGCTTCGCCGGTCAGCACGCTGTTGGGCATGGCGCGCTTGCGCAGCGCTTCGGACAATGCCGAGCCGCCCTGCATTTCGCCGTCCACTTCCAGTTCCGGCGCCGCCGCCTGCACGATCTTGAGCGCGCGGCGCATCTTGCGGGCGCTTTCGGAATCGCGCGAGCCGAAATTGGAATGGCTGGCGAGCGCGATCTTCGGCGTGATGCCGAAGCGGCGGATTTCCCTGGCCGCGAGAATGGCCATTTCCGCCACTTCTTCCGAGGTCGGATCATTATTGACGAAGGTATCGGTCAAAAACAGCGCGCCCTGCTGGGTGATGAGCAGGCTGAGGCCGGCGAAGGAGCGCACGTTCTCCTGTTTGCCGATGATCTGGTTCACGTCGCGCAGATGCCGGTCGTAACGGCCTTCGAGGCCGCAGATCAGCGCATCCGCTTCGCCGCGTTTTACCGAGAGCGCGCCGATGACGGTGGAGTTTGTGCGCACGATGGTGCGTGCGGCTTCCGGATTGATGCCGGCGCGGCCGACAAGGGCGAAATAATCATCGACATAATCGCGGTAGCGCGGATCGTCTTCCGGATTGACCACGGCGAAATCCGCATGCGGGCGGATGCGCAGGCCGAAACGCTTCAGGCGCGTTTCGATGATCTGCGGACGGCCGATGAGGATCGGAATGCCGGTGCCCTCTTCAAGCAGCACCTGGGCGGCGCGCAGCACGCGTTCGTCTTCGCCTTCGGCAAAGATGATGCGCTTCTTTTCGGCGGCTTTCGCGGCATTGAAGACCGGCTTCATGATGAAGCCGGAGCGCCAGACGAAACGGTTCAGCTGGTCGAGATAGGCTTCGAAATCGGTGATCGGCCGGGCGGCGACGCCGCTTGCGGCGGCCGCGCGGGCAACGGCGGGCGCAATGCGCAGGATAAGGCGCGGATCGAAGGGCGAGGGGATGAGGTAGGTCGGGCCGAAGACCGGCGTCTCGCCGCTATAGGCTTTTGCCGCGACTTCGGAGACTTCCTCGCGCGCCAACTCGGCGATGGCCTGCACGGCGGCCATCTTCATTTCTTCATTGATCGTGGTTGCGCCGCAATCCAGCGCGCCGCGGAAAATATAGGGGAAGCAGAGAACGTTGTTCACCTGGTTCGGGAAGTCCGAACGGCCGGTGCAGATCATCGCGTCCGGGCGGGCGGCGCGCGCCGCTTCCGGCATGATTTCCGGATTGGGGTTGGCAAGCGCCAGGATCAGCGGATTTTCGGCCATGCGCTCCAGCAGTTCCGGCTTCAGGACGCCGGCGGCGGATAGGCCGAGGAAGACATCCGCGCCGTCGATCGTTTCGGCCAGCACGCGCTTGTCGGTCTTCTGGGCGTAGACTTCCTTCCACTCGTCCATCAGCACGTTGCGGCCGTCATAAACGAGGCCTTCGATGTCGTGGACCCAGATATTTTCCTTGGCCGCGCCCATGGAGACGAGCAGGTTGAGGCAGGCAAGCGCCGCCGCGCCGGCGCCGGAGGCGACGATCTTGACGCTGGACAGCGACTTGCCGGCCAGTTCCAGCGCATTGGTGACGGCGGCGGCGACGATGATCGCGGTGCCGTGCTGGTCGTCGTGGAAGACCGGGATGTTCATCTTCGCGCGCAGCTGGCGTTCCACCTCGAAACATTCCGGCGCCTTGATGTCCTCAAGGTTGATGCCGCCGAAGGTCGGCTCCAGCGCTGCGATGGTCGACACCATGTCGTTGATGCCGGGCGCGTCGATCTCGATGTCGAAGACGTCGATGCCGGCGAATTTCTTGAAGAGGACGGCCTTGCCTTCCATGACAGGCTTGGAAGCGAGCGGGCCGATATTGCCAAGGCCAAGCACCGCCGTGCCGTTGGAAATGACGGCGACGAGATTGGCGCGGGCGGTATAATCCGCCGCCATCTCCGGATTTTCATGGATGGCGAGGCAGGGGGCGGCGACGCCCGGCGAATAGGCCAGTGCGAGATCGCGCTGGTTGCCGAGCGGCTTGGTGGCCTGGATTTCCAGCTTGCCGGGGCGCGGATAGCGGTGGAAAAAGAGCGCCTGTTCCTCGATGTCGGCCTTTGCCGTGTTGGCGGGCGTGTTGTTCTTATCGTGAGAGGTCATTTTCCACCGTCATGTCTAATTGCGTCTGGTGGCCCTGAATACAACAAACTTCCCCGCGGTACAGCCGTTATTTGCCGCAGGCTCATGCAAATGCGCGCATGGCTTATTCGCGTTTTCGTGAAGCGGATCGTCATATTCCATACAAAAAACCGCCTCTGTCATGTTGCTGAAACACGAGTCTGGTTCTGAGAGGTGAGAAAGCCGCAGGGACGCAACCGAACAGGGGGATGAAATCCGTGGCCGGTCAAATCGAAACCAGACAGTTCAGAACGCTTTTCATTTCGGATGTTCATCTCGGCTCCAAGGCGGCCAAGACGGACTATCTGCTCGACTTCCTGAAATATCACGAGGCCGAGACGATCATCCTCGTCGGCGACATCGTCGATGGCTGGCGCCTGCGCCGCAGCTGGTACTGGCCGCAGGGCTGCAACGACGTTGTGCAGAAGCTGTTGCGCAAGGCGCGCAAGGGAACGCGCATCGTCTATATTCCCGGCAATCACGATGAATTCCTGCGGGAATTCCCCGGCATGCATTTCGGCGGCATCGAAGTAGCCGAGCGCATGATCCACGAGGCGGCCGACGGCAAGAAATACCTCGTCATCCATGGCGACGAATTCGACGTGGTGGTGCGCAACGCCCGCCTGCTCGCCTATCTCGGCGACTGGGCCTATGACGCGGCCATCGCCATCAACATCGCCATCGCCGCCGTGCGCCGCCGCATCGGCCTGCCTTACTGGTCGTTTTCGGCCTGGGCCAAGCTGCAGGTCAAGCACGCCGTCAACTTCATCGGCGAATTCCAGCGCGTGGTGGCCGACGAGGCGCGGCGCAACAATGTCGATGGCGTGATCTGTGGGCACATCCACCATGCTGTCATGGAAGACATGGATGGCATTCGCTACATCAACACCGGCGACTGGGTGGAAAGCTGCACGGCGATCGCTGAAAATGCCGATGGCAGCTTCGAGCTGATCACCTGGATGCAGACGAGCGACGTGACCGCCGAGCAGGCATCGGACGAGATGGAACCGGTGGATATTCCGGGGTTGATCGGCAAGCATGCGGCCTGAGTTGGGGCGTTTGTTTGGGCGGATGGTAGGCCCACCTGTAAACGAAGTGTTTGGCAAAAATTGTAGCATCCGCATACCGTCATCCCGGCCCTGAGCCGGGATCCAGTGCGATCAAGTCTTTGATCGCGTAAGATCTATTTCTCACGGCGCAGACGCGCCGTGGCTGGATGCCGGATCAGGTCCGGCATGACGGAGGTGAGGCTTTAAAGCCTTCTCAGTAACCTTTCGGTGAGGCACCGGAGAGATGGTGCGAATGCAGCCTCTCGACACCACCCCAGTGCGGACCTTTAGCGAGAGTTCTACCCCCACAATTCCGCTTTCGCCGGATAAACCAGCGAACCCTCATAAACCAGCCCCGGCGTACGATCCTCAGCCAGCAGCAGCGGCCCGTCGAGATCGGCGAAGGCCGTGCCTTGTGCGGCGAATACGGCGGGCGCCATGCCGAGCGAGGTGCCGAGCATGCAGCCGACCATGATGGTGAAGCCGAGCCGCTCTGCCTCCGCCTTCATGACGAGCGCTTCGGTCAGGCCGCCGGTCTTGTCGAGCTTGATGTTGATCGCATCGTAGCGGTCGCGCAGACCGGCGAGGTCCCTTGTCGAATGCACGCTTTCATCGGCGCAGATCAGCACCGGATGGTCGATGCGGGACAGGATGGCGTCCTTGCCGGCGGGCAGCGGCTGTTCGATCAGCGATATCTTCAGTTCCGCCGCAAGCCGCAGATAATATTCGATATTATCGTCGTTCCAGCCCTCATTGGCGTCGATGATGATGCGCGCCTCGGGCGCCGCGGCGCGCACGACCCGCAGGCGGGCCTCGTCATCGGCGGTGCCGGTCTTGATCTTCAGGAGCGGGCGGCCGGCGTTCTCCGCGGTCTTTGCGGCCATGGTCTGCGGGTCGGCGAGCGAAATCGTATAGGCGGTGACGAGCGGTTGTGCCGCCCGTGCCAGAACCTGCTCGGCGACGCTCCTGCCGCTTATCTTGGCTTCGAGGTCCCAGAGCGCGCAATCTACCGCATTGCGGGCCGCACCCGGCTTCATCGCCTGCTGCAGCTCCTGCCGCGTCAGGCCGACGGCAATCCGCTCGGCCATCGCCTCTATATCGGCCAGCACGCCTTCGATGCTCTCCCCGTAACGCGGATAGGGCACACATTCGCCTCTGCCGGTGAAGGAACCATCACGGATGATGCACGTTACGACATCCGCATGTGTGCGGGTGCCGCGTGAAATGGTGAAGCTGCCGGCGACGGGAAAACGTTCTGTTGTGGCTTGCAGGTAACGGGGCATGTTTTTTCACTTCCGATTGGGCGGCAAAAGACACATGACGCCAAATTTATCACGAATTGTCGGCCGTCACTGTGGCTTGCCGGAGGCCAAAACGTTATGAAACCTTTAAGAATCTCGTGACGGCTGCACTCGCTCGGAGCATTATGCAAGAACAGGACACACGGCAACAGGCGAACCCGGCCGCTATCACCGAAGACGGTTCCGTCTCCGGCGGGGGCTTTCGTTATGTCATGAGCGGCTCCTGGCGCAACAGCAATCTCTCCGGAATTTTCGAAAACCTGGACAGGATCGAAAAAGGCAAACCTGCGGGTGCGGTGGAGATCGATCTTTCCGCCGTGGAGGCGATCGACACCACCGGCGCATGGATCATCCAGCGCCTGCGCAAGGATCTGGAGGCGAATGGCGCAACCGTCACGCTCACCGGCAACGACCGCATCGAGGACGTGATCGGCCAATTGCCCGACAGGGCCGAGCTTGAGGCGGAGCCGGTCGTCCGCGAAGGGCTGGTGGAGCGCATCTTTGCGCCGATCGGCAAGGCCGTGGTGCAGAACGGCGCGGATTTCCTGGCGGGCATGTATATTCTCGGCTCCGCGGTGCGCGGCGCGCAGATGAAGCTGGGGCGCGGGCGCGGCGTCTCGCCGGCGGCGATCGTCAACCAAATCGACCATATGGGCGTGCGCGCCGTGCCGATCATCATGCTGATGTCGTTCCTGATCGGGGCGATCATCGCCCAGCAGGGCGCGTTCCAGCTCAGATATTTCGGTGCGGAAGTCTTCGTCGTCGATCTGGTCGGCATTCTGCAATTGCGCGAAATCGGCGTTCTCTTGACCGCGATCATGATCGCCGGCCGCTCCGGCAGCGCCATCACGGCGGAAATCGGCTCGATGAAGATGCGCGAGGAGATCGACGCGCTGAAGGTCATCGGCCTCAACCCGGTGGGCGTGCTGGTGTTTCCGCGGCTGGTGGCGCTGACCATCGCGCTGCCGCTTTTGACCATTCTCGCCAATTTTGCAGCGCTTTTCGGCGCGGCCATCGTGGCCTTTGCCTATTCCGGCATTACCTTCGAGGTGTTCCTGTCGCGCCTGCATGGCGCGGTCGAGGAATCGACCATTGCCGCCGGCATGATCAAGGCGCCGTTCATGGCGCTCATCATCGGCATCGTCGCGGCGGTGGAAGGCATGAAGGTGGGCGGTTCGGCGGAATCGCTCGGCCAACACGTCACCTCCTCGGTGGTGAAGTCGATCTTCGTCGTCATTCTCGTGGATGGTCTTTTCGCCATCTTCTACGCAGCCATCGATTTTTAGGGAGGGCGCGTTGGAACAGGCGGAACAGAACCGGGAGCAGATGAAAAAGGACAGGGACGGGCGCGAAGTTGTGCTTTCCGTCGAGGGCGTGACCGTCGGTTTCAACGGCCGGAACGTGCTGGAAAATCTCGACCTCGATGTCTATCGCGGTGAAATCCTCGGCTTTATCGGGCCATCAGGCGCTGGCAAATCCGTGTTGATGCGGGCGATCTTGCGGCTCCTGCCGCGGCAGGCGGGTGCGATCCGCATTCTCGGCACCGATTACGACAAGGCGAGCGAAGACGACCGCATGATGCTCGACCAGCGGCTCGGCGTGCTGTTCCAGCAGGGCGCGCTGTTTTCCGGCCTGACGGTGAAGGAAAACATCCAGCTGCCGATGCGGGAATATCTGGACCTGCCGAAGAAGCTGATGGACGAGCTCGCCTATCTCAAGATCGAGATGGTGGGGCTGAAGCCCGATGCCGGCGACAAATACCCATCCGAGCTTTCCGGCGGCATGATCAAGCGCGCCGCGCTCGCCCGGGCGCTGTCGCTCGATCCCGACCTCGTTTTCCTCGATGAGCCGACTTCCGGCCTCGATCCCATCGGGGCGGCGGAATTTGATATGCTGATCGCACGCTTGCGTGATTCGCTCGGCCTGACCGTCTATATGGTGACGCACGATCTCGACAGCCTGTTCTCCGTCTGTGACCGCATTGCGGTTCTCGGCCAGAAGAAGGTGCTGGTGGAAGGGACATTGCAGGACATGTTCGCCTGCGACGACCCTTGGGTGCAGTCCTATTTCCGCGGCAAACGGGCGCGCTCTGTCGTTCTTCCGGACGGCAAACATGAAAATCCGGTGGAGTAACAAGAAGCATGGAAACCAAGGCGAATTACACCATAGTCGGAATTTTCACGCTGATCGTGATCGCCGCCGCATTCGGCTTCGTTTACTGGATGGCGGAATTCGGCCGTGGCGGCCCGACGGCGCAGCTTGTCGTGCGTATTCCCGGCTCCGCCAACGGCCTTTCGGTCGGTTCTCCGGTGCGCTTCAACGGTATTCCCGTCGGCACCGTGCGCGGGCTTGCCATCGACCGTGACGATCCGGCCTATTCCATCGCTTTCACCGAAGTGCAGGCGGATGCGCCGGTTTTCCCTTCCACACGCGCCGTGCTTGAAATTCAGGGCCTGACCGGCGCTGCCTATATCGAGCTTTCCGGCGGCAACAAGGATGGCGAGCGCATTCTGCAGAAAGCCGTCGAAAGCGGCGTTCCCGCCGAGCTGACGGCCGATCTTTCGAGCGTCACCAACCTGCTTGCCACCGCCGACAAGATTTTGAAACGCGCCGATGGCGCGATCGGTGAATTGCAGGGTTTCGTGCAGGATGCGCGTGGCCCGCTGACGCAGACGGTGCGCAATGCCGAAAAATTCTCCGATGCGCTGGCGGCCAATTCCGATGGCATCAAGAATTTCATCGCCAGCCTCAGCTCGCTGTCCACCACCGTGCAGTCTGTCTCGGTGCGTCTCGACGGCACGCTGACCGCCATCGAGGATCTGGTAAAGGCGGTGGATGCCGGCAAGATCGATTCCATCCTGTCGAATGTCGACAAGGTGACGAAGGATGTGGCGTCGGCTTCGAGCGATATTCAGGGCATCATGGAAACGGTGCAGAGCACGGCCCGCAATTTCGAGGCGGCGAGCACGGAAGTGCAGACCGTGGTGAAGCGCGCGGATGAGCTTCTCGCCTCCGTCGATCCCGCCAAGGTCAGCACCGTGGTCGGCGATGTTTCCGCCGCGACCGCCGATGCGCGCGATGCGGTGGCGAACTTCAAGCGGATTGCCGATGATGTCGGTGCCCGCCGCGCCGATATCGACCAGGCGGTTTCCGACTTTACCGACATGGGCCGCAAGCTGAACCTCGCCTCCAGCCGCGTTGACGGCATTCTTGCCAAGGTGGACGGCATGCTCGGCACCGATGACGCCAATTCGCTGTTTGCCAAGGCGCGCGAGACGCTGACCTCGTTCAAGGCCGTGGCCGACAATCTCAATGCCCGCATCGGGCCGATCGCCGACAATCTGACCCGTTTCTCCAGCTCGGGCCTCAAGGATTTCCAGGCGCTGATCGGCAGCACGCGGCAGACGGTCGACAATCTCAACAACGCCATCACCAATATCGACCGCGATCCGCAACGGTTGATTTTCGGCGGCGAAACCGTGAAACAATATGACGGCAGAACAAGGCGTTAAGAGGGGTATGGGCCAATGAGACGATCGATGAACGGCCAAAGGCGCCGCGCCCTCATTCTGGCTCCGCTGTTGGCCGCCTTGATGGCGGGCTGCGCGGGTGCACCGAAGAACGACACGTTCGATCTCTCCGTGTCTTCGGCCACTGTCGCGCAGGGGCCTTCGCTGAAAGGCAGGCAGTTGCTGATTGCCGATCCGACAGCCTTGAAGGCGCTGGACAGCGAAAACATCGTGGTGCGGCTTTCCGGCTCGGAAGTGCAATATCTCGGCAATTCGCAATGGAGCGACCGCCTGCCGCGCATGGTGCAATCCAAGCTGGTGGAAGCCTTCGAGGATACCGGCAAGCTTGGCGGCGTCGGCCGGCCGGGGCAGGGGCTGGCAATCGACTATCAGGTCGTGACCGATATCCGCGCCTTCGAGATCGATACGGCAAGGAATGTCGCCAATATCGAAATCTCGGTGAAGCTGCTGAACGACCGCAACGGCACGGTGAAGGCGCAGGAGGTGTTCCGCGCCGGCGCCCGCGTCAGCGGTTCCGGCAACGCCAATTTCGTGAAGGCGCTGGACCAGGCCTTTGCCGCGGCGACGCGGGAGATCGTGGCCTGGACGCTGAAATCGCTTTAAGCGTCCGGCCGTCATTTCCGCAAGAGAAACCACGCGCTGTTCAGCTTGTTGTGGATGGCCGGCTGAAATGGCAAGGGTTGCGCCCCTGAACGGCGATGCGCCCGGTTTTGACCGGGCAGAGTTTCATCGCGGTTTCAACGCCGATGTCGTCAGCTTTTTCAAGGCCTCGCTGCACTGAAGTCCCACCGCCTTTAGCCGTGGCCGCCAATCAGGCGGCGTCCTGCGCCTGCCATTCCGGCAGCGGGAAAATCCGGTCGTAGCTCCAGTTGAAGACAAAAGCATAGACCACGTAAAACAGCGCAAACGAGATATCCATCACCAGTGCATGGGCGAGGCTGATGCCGAGATACCAGGCGATGAAGGGCATGAGCACGATCAGCAGGCCGAGTTCGAACAGAATGGCATGGGCGACGCGGATGGCGGGCGTTTTCAACGTCGTGCCCTTCAGGCGCTGCATGGCGTGGTCGAAGCCCAGATTGTAAAGATAGTTCCAGGCGGTGGCGAGGGTGGCGCTGACAAGGCCGACAATGCCGATATCTTCCATCGGCATATGGAACAAAAGCGCGCCAAGCGGCACGATAAGCAGAAGGCCGATGATTTCAAAACTGAGGGCATGGCGGATACGATCGGGCAGGGAACGCATTTCATTCTCCGGTATGTGACCGGGCCGTCCCGCATGCTGTCGCCATAATGGCCGAGGTCGTCCTCGCGCTGAGGCATATAAAGCCTTTGGGTGGGTTTTTCAAGGATCATGCATCAGGGGCATCGGATATGGCGGGGTGCGCGCCGCGTGTTTCTTCTCCCGAGGCGAAGACGTCCATGGGTAGCGGGATGAGGCGGGCGAGCAAGCGGACTATCGCTGAGCTTGCCCGCTCATCCGGCCCTTCGGCAACCTTCGCCCCGGCGGAGAGAAGACCCAAGAGGCGGCGCTGTGACCTCTTGCGGCGGCAACGAAACCGCAGCGCGGAACAAGAACGGCGCTTTTTCGTTATCGCTCATGGAAGGAGGCGCGCCATGCAGCAGAATTCCTCTGAAGGAAGAACGATCAAGGCCGCCAACACGGCAAAGGTTTCGACTTACACGCCAAGCCTCATTTCCCTCAAGGGAAGTTACGTGGCGATGATATTTCGCAGGCCGCTTTGCCGAAATCCGCTGGATGTGCGGAAAAAATAAGGGCGAGGGCATTTTCCCGTCGCTCCCACGCACATCCAAGACGACGACTGCCGACATGATCGAGTGCTTTAGATGTCTCTAAAGTGTGATTTTCAATCCGGCTCGTCTCCACCTAGACTGGAGATTGCCATAAAAGCGAAGGGAGAATGACATGAAATCAGTTCTCATTATCGCCGCTGTCTTTGGTTTTTCCGCCAGTGCAGCGCTTGCGGAATGCGCGGGTCATGAAAAGATCAACGCTTCCGTTCCTGCCGTCGACCGTGAATTCAAAACTGCCAGCATCGTTCCGCCGACGGAGCCGGTGGACAAGCCTGTCGTCATCCTGAAAAAGACCGACCGCCTTCCCGCGGCAACGGTTGCGACGACCGGTGAGCCCGAGGCCGCCATGCAACGCATGCAATAAGATAGGACAAAAACGTCCTTATTCTGAAAATCCCGTGCGCGAGGCGATCCGCACGGGATTTGTTTTGAGGGCAGGCGGCAAAGCAGGCGGCCCTGTACCGCTGTTTTTCACCGGCCCCTAGCTGTCCAGTTTCAGTGACAGCTGTTTCGGGTCGCTCTTCTTTTTCAGGACGTAAAGCGGCCGGGTAATGATGACTTCCGTACGCCGCTGCAGCTCGCGGCGCCGCTCCAGGGCGCGTTCACGCATGTCGCGGGAACGGGCGACCACGGACAGGGCGTTTTCTATGGCTGCGTCTGCTGTATTCATCGCTGACCTCCATAATGTTCACTTTATGTTCTCATTATCGGGCACTTGTGTCAACACTGTGGCAGCCTTTGCGTGCACGCAGTCGAGGAGGGGGGCGGGAAGCAGCGGGCAACGGCGCGCCGGCCGCATCCGGCCGAATCCGACCGGTTTCGCGCCCAGGCGGCCGCGGCCATGGCGACGCCGATTGTCCCGGCGTCACGATGTGGGACCTCGGGGCCTGCCATGTCTGATTTTTCAATGGGGTTGTGGTGGTGCCGGGCGTCGATCCGTCCCGGCTCGGGCAAGCCGTCAGGAGAGGGGGCGTTGGTCCGGCGCCGGGATGCCGCCTGCGGACATCATGTCGGTGAGATGCTCGCTGGCGAGCGCGACAATGGCGAGCGCCGCCTGCTGGCGGTTCCAGCCGGCATGTTCGGCTTTTTGGATCAGTCCCTCGATGGAGGGTTCCAGCGCGAATTGGCATTCGGCCTGATAGTCCATGGTATCGATCGAAAGCGACGGGGAATTGATTGCGGCCCGCATCGTTTGGTCTCCCTGTTTTCCGTCATGTCCATCAAACGCCAAACGCAAATCGGAACATGCACATTCAGAGGCCGGTGATACAGGGTATGCTTTACAGTCCCACATATCACTGGCAGCGAATCCCCCAGCAGGCGGAGTTAACGGCAAGTGCCGATCGCTGTCAACGAACGTGCGGTGGCGATGATGCCGCCCTGCGCTTTTTTCAGAGTCTGCCATTGCGGAAGGGCTTTCGCCGCCAGACCAGCAGCGCCATGACGTAAAGGGCAAAAAGCACGAACCATGTGACCGGAAGCACCATAAAAAGCGCCGCATAAGCACAGTTTCCCTCAAAGCAGGCGCCGAGAAGCCCGGAATCGGCAAGCGCCGCCGATACCAGAAAGGCACATATCCCGCTTCCAACCGCGCCGAGGACGAAAAGCAATATGTTGATGAGCAATCTCATGGTCCCGATCATAAGGACGATTGAGACAGCTTTGGGGACGAGGGCGGCGCGGCAACGCCTATAATCATCGTTCCGGCGGTTTTGCGCGGCTTCATTGCCGCCGGAAGACGGGCAGCTTGCCAGGCTGCCTGTCAGGCCGGCCGCCGCTGCGAGCCCCGCTCTGATGGGGCGGGGCCGCATTGGTATTGCTTTATTCGGTGATGGTATATTCGCCGAGTTCGCAGAGGTCCTGCGTATCCTCGAGGTCCTCCAGCGCATCGCCCTGGAATTCGAAGCGCATGTCATATTTGCAGACGCTGCGGCCATCGGCGATGGTGATCTCCATCGTTTCGCCCGGACCAAGCGCCTTCTTTCCGAATACGTCGTCTTCCCAGTCATCTACGCCGACCGGCGATGTGTAGAAGGCGTTGAGAACAGAACCTGTTCCGTTCTTCAGCGTGAAGACAAGGTCTTCCGCCTGCGCCGCGCCGGCAGCCGTCATCGCTGCGCCAAACAATGCCGTCGCTATCCATTTTGATGTCATGATGTCCCCCTTTGCCGAATGTTGCGGCAGGCAATGCATACAGCCAAACCGGTGGCGCGCAATGCAAATCGTCGCCCTTGGTTAAAACGTGAGGCTGTATTTATGGATTGTATTATAATGTTCTACATTTATTCAATAAATAATGGATTTATAATTATTAACTCATGATTTCATATGTGTATTTTTATGAATTTACGTTTGTATTTTTATTTTTGATATTATTTTATTGTGATATCGATGTATATTTTCTGTTGTTTTCTTCGTGTTTTCCGATATCTGATTTATTCAATATTTATTATTCCAAGATTTTTTCTAGAAATATTTTGGCCGTCCGACAGCCCGGCGGACCGCTTCCCGATAAAGGATATTGGATTTGATCAATCGTTTCTCCGCGTCTTATTGTTTCAGACTATCCGGTCTCGTGGTGTCGAGCATCCTGATCGGAGGTGTTGTGACGCAGGCGGGCCAGTCGCGAATCTGCAAGGACCCGACACCTGCCGGTAATCTCAACGACATGTTCGACGCGATCTATGCCTGCTGGGTGCCGCCGGAAGACACCGAGGGGCTGGTGGTGACGCTGCGCTTCATTCTGCACAAGGACGGGCAGATACGGGGCAAGGTGTTGGTGATTGCCGCCCGCCCTCAGGAGGAGAGCCCGAGACGGCAGGCTTTTATCGAGTCCGCCATCAATGCCGTAAAGCAGGCAGCACCCGTTCCTTTCACGGAGGAATTCGGAAGCCGCGTTGCCGGCCGGCCGCTGGAGCCGCGCTTCATCGGGACAAAAGGCGCATCGGAAACGAGGTTATAGACCCTGCGGAGAGCTGAGCCCCCGGCGCGGTTGCGCGATCCCGGCATTGGTGACGAGAGGTGGCGCCTGCCGGTGCGCAAGCGCTGCCGGCGACGGGCAATCGCATAAGTCGGCCGCCAGGGCGACGCCGTCGTCGTCCCGGCGGCAAAGCGCGGTCATTGTCATGAGGCCGAGAGTTCTTTTCGGACGATTTCCGCGCCTGCGCTCAAGGCCTGCAGCTTGCCTCTCGCTACCCGGCGAGACAGGGGGGCCATGCCGCAGTTGGTGCATGGGCAAAGCTTGTCGGCATCTACAAATTGAAGGGCTTTTCGCAGCGTGGCGGCCACTTCCTCCGGCGTTTCAATGGTATTGCTTGCGACATCGATGGCCCCAACCATCACTTTCTTGCCTCGAACAAGTTCGATGAGATCCATTGGAACGTGAGAGTTGTGGCATTCCAGCGAAATCATGCCAATGCTGGATTTCTGCAGCTTGGGGAAAGATTCCTCATATTGCCGCCACTCGGATCCCAACGTCTTTTTCCAGTCCGTGTTGGCCTTGATGCCGTAACCATAGCAAATATGCACGGCGGTTTCGCATTTGAGCCCTTCGATCGCCTTTTCCAGTGTGGCGACACCCCAGTCATTCACCTCGTCGAAGAAGACATTGAATGCGGGTTCGTCGAACTGGATGATATCGACACCGGCAGCCTCCAGTTCCCGGGCCTCCTGATTGAGAATTCCGGCGAATTCCCAGGCCAGCTTTTCGCGGCTCTTATAGTGGTCGTCATAGAGCGTATCGATCATGGTCATCGGACCCGGCAGAGCCCATTTGATGGGCTGCTTGGTCTGCTGACGCAGAAACCTGGCGTCTTCGACAAAAACCGATTTTGGGCGAGACACGGCGCCGACGACGGTCGGAACGCTGGCATCATAGCGATCCCGAATTCTCACCGTCTCGCGTTTTTCAAAATCGACCCCGTCGAGGTGCTCGATGAATGTCGTGACAAAATGCTGGCGCGTCTGCTCGCCATCGCTGACGATATCGATGCCTGCCTGTCGTTGATCGTCCAGCGATAGGCGCAGCGCATCCTGCTTGCCCTCGATCAATTCCTCATCCTGCAATTTCCAGGGGGACCAGAGTTTCTCGGGCTGCGCAAGCCAGGAGGGCTTCGGCAAGCTGCCGGCGGTTGAGGTAGGCAACAGTCTTTTCATGAAAGGCGACCTTATGCTTTCGGTTCGTCAAAGAAGGGAGGGGGAAGACCACTGTTCGAGAATGGTCCTGTAGGGTTTGATGAAGTGCTCCTCAGCGAACCTTCCCTGTTCAACGGCCAGCCGGCTACGTTCTTCGCGGTCATAGACGACGCGAGTGAGGGAGTAATCCGAGTGCTTCAGATTTGGCTGATAACAAGCGCCCGCTGCCGAATTGGCATTGTAGATCTCCGGCCGGTAGATCTTTTGAAACGTCTCCATCGTGCTGATGGTGCTGATGAGTTCGAGATTGGTGTAATCACCGGGAAGATCGCCGAGAAAATAGAAGGCCAAAGGTGCTACGCTGTCCGCAGGCATGAAATAGCGAACCCGTAGTCCCATTTTCTGGAAATAACGATCGGTAGAAGACAATTCATTCTGCTGGTACTCAACGCCCAATACCGGATGCCGATTGGCAGTTCGACGGTATGTCTTGCTGCTTGAGGCGCTCAGGCAAATGACGGGCGGCTTGGCAAAATGCTTTCTGTAAGCATCCGAGCTCAGGAAGCTCTTAAACAGGTTCCCGTGCAGGTCGCCGAAATTGACCGGAATACTGAATTCCGGTCGGTTCTCGTTGTGCGCCGGCAGCACGACACTGAAGTCGTAATCGCGGACATAGGAGGAAAAATTATTCCCCGCGATACCCTCGATGCGTTCATTTCTCTCGCGATCAACGATATTCGTCCTCAATATTTCAATCAACGGGAAAGCGTCATCATTGCCGCCCGCACCCATCCTCATCTCGACCGAAATGATGTCGAGTTCGACGGAATAGCGATCCGCTTCGGGATTATCCCAATGCGCCAGGGCGTTGAAACGATTGTCGATCATTCTCAAGGCGTTGCGGAGGTTCTCCCGGCGGTTTTCCCCTCTCGCCAGATTGGCGAAATTCGTCGTGATCCGCGTATTGTCCGCGGGACGGTAATCTTCATTGAAGGGAATTATCCTGATATCAAAATTAAAGTCGCTATTCATCACGATCCGAACCTAACTATCCCAGACTGATCCCGAATTGAGGGTTCAGGGTAACTCGGACATTGGTTTCCATTACCTCAGCCGGGAGCCTTTGTGCTTTCAACGCCAAGAGCGATGGGCGCTTTATGCCTGACGCGTCGATCGAGTAACAATGGTATTATCTCACGCAAGCATGAGCCTCGTTCATGGTTGGGCGCGAATGTCGAAACCAAGCGGTATTGAAGTGACGGCCTGCCGGCAGACCGTCGCGACGATGCCCGGCGCCGGGCTGAAACATTGTCGGCTTTCAATTTCCTCACAATCGCATCCGTCGCATTCCCGTCATGGATGTCTTGACCATGTCGACGACATGCGACATTGGTTTGTCATCGTGGTTCTGCGGGCGAAAGTCCGGAGCTAAGAGGGAATTCGGTAGGGTTTCGTTTGAAGCCTGAAGCCGAAGCTGCCCCCGCAACTGTAAGCGGCGAGCGAAAGTCCATTCATGTCACTGAGGCGTGCCTCGGGAAGGCGGACGGAAGCAACGACCCGCAAGCCAGGAGACCTGCCGCGATAGATAACGTCCACGGGCGGGGTGTCCCGGAGTGCCGCTTTTGCGATTGGCGCTCGTGTGCCGTCGTCTCTGCGTCATGCCGCTGCCCGGCCGCAACCTGATGGCAGTTCCGATGACACGTAGAGATGCGACCGACCGTTATGAATCCACAACCCGGCTCATTGATATCGTCTTTCCCGGTGATACCAATCATCACGGAACCCTGTTCGGAGGAACGGGCCTCGCCCTCATGGACCGCGTCGCCTTCATTGCGGCGACCCGGTTCGGGCGGACGCCCTTCGTGACAGCCTCCTGCGAACGTATCGATTTCCGGCAGCCGGCACGCGTCGGCCATATCATCGAATTCACGGCGAGGCCCGTCAAGGCCGGACGCCGTTCCCTGACGGTCGAGGTCGACATGGTGGCGGAAACCATTATCGGTCACCAGCGACATATCTGTACGCGCGGCATCTTCCATATGGTCGCGATACCGCAGGGTGAGGGCGCCGCGCACTATGCCTTGCCCGAACTCGTTCCCGAGGAAGCGCCGGAACGGAATGATGCCGTTGCCATGGTCGAGATCGTCTTTCCGGATCAGGCAAACGGCGCCGGCCGGATGTTCGGGGGCGAAGCGATCGCCTATATGACCAAAGCCGCCTTCGTTGCAGCTTCGCGCTACGCCGGCAGGCTGGTGGTGCTGGCCTCATCCGAGCGCATCGATTTCGCAAGGTCTATCGGGATCGGCGAAATTGTCGAGGCGAGGGCACGTGTCAGTCGCGTGGGCCGCAGTTCCCTGTCGATCGAGACAAAACTCTGGTCCGAACACCTTCTGACGGGCGAGAGGCACATTACCGCCACCGGGCACTTCACAATGGTTGCGGTCGATAAAGACCACCGGCCGGCCCCTATCCGCGACAACGCACCGGCAGAGGTCGTTTCCCCTGGCGAAGGAGGGGCATGACCGTGCTGGACAGGCAACATCTATCGATCCTGCGTGAAGTCGACCGCCTGGGCAGCCTGACGGCTGCGGCGGAGCGGCTGAATGTCTCCCAGTCCGCCCTCAGCCACACGATCCGCAAGCTGGAAGAACGCTATGGCGTGGCAATGTGGGAAAAGGACGGGCGCAACCTTCGTCTCACCGAGGCGGGCCGCTATATCCTGACGCTGGCGCAGCGTGTTCTGCCCCAGATCGAAAGGGCTGAGGATATCCTCTCGGATTATCGCCATGGCCAGCGCGGCTCGCTGAAGATCGGCATGGAGTGCCATCCTTGCCACCAGTGGCTGATGGGAGTGACGAAGCCCTATCTCGTGCAATGGCCGGATGTGGGCCTGGAACTGACGACGTCATTCGCCTTTGGCGGGGCGGCGGCATTGGCGGGATATGAGATCGACATCCTGATCACGCCCGATCCGATCGAGACGCCCGGCATCCACTATCTGCCGGTGTTCGATTACGAACTGGTGCTTGCCGTTCCGGTCGATCATCCGCTGACGCTGAAACGCCATGCCGAACCGGCGGACCTGCTGGAGGAGACGCTGTTCACCTATCCGGTGCCGCCGGAGAGGCTGGATGTGTTCACGCAGTTCCTGGTGCCCGCCAACTGCAGACCGCGCTACCACCGGAATGTCGAGACGACGGAAATGATGCTCCAGCTCGTGGCGGCGGGCCGCGGCGTCAGCGCCATTCCGGACTGGCTGGTGCGCCGGGAGGCGGCGGTGCTTGGTGTCCGGCCTGTCCGCATCGGTGGGAGCGGAATCCAGAAAAGCATCCATCTGGGCTTGAGAGACGGCGACGACTCTGTTGACTTTATCGCCGGATTTTTGACGACGTCACGCCAGATATCGGCCTGATGCGGCGGCAGAAGCTGCCGACGGCGGCAGAATGCTTCAAAAAGGCCGGCCCCTGCCGTCAGCTATCTGCCGATATTCCCCTGTAGAGCCAGTTCCAGGTCCTGTCGAAATACAGATCGACGGACTGCCTTGTATCAAATTCGGCGCTGCCCATCATTGCTGACGAGGTAGGCAATGCAACGAGACAGTGGATGAGATGGTTGGCGATCAGGCTCGCATCCCCGGTTGCCGTCATGCCCGCCTCCTGCGCTGTCTTCACGGCATCCACGAGCCGGCCCATGATCGGATCGGGCTGCGGCGGGATCGCTCCTTTTTTTTCGAACACGACCGCTTCGCTGAAGGTGATGCGCTTCAGCGCAATGAGGTCCGGCTCCATGTTGATATGCAGCAGTTCCCGCAGCAGCGTCCGCAGGCGTTCCAGCGCGTCGCCCTCCGCCATCGGCAAATTTCCCAGCCGTGCCACCGCCCGGCCGTGAGCGTGCTCCACCACGGCCTCGAACAGCGCGACTTTCGAGGGAAAACGGCGATACACCGTATCCTTGCCCGCGCCACACTGCGAAGCGACCTGCTCCATGGACGTGCCGGCAAAACCGCGCGTCGCAAAGAGCGTGGTCGCAGCGTCGATTATCCTTTCCGCTGCGGCGTTCTGTTCCGCCTTCAGGGGACGACCTACCCGCGCTGTTGCGTTCGTTCTTTCCGACACCAGATTCCTCCGCATTTGCCCGTGCCCGGCCTGTTTGAAGACGCCAAACAGGATTGCCAACATAAAAGTTGACCAAAGCCTTCATATTAACTGGACAGGACGGTCCCGTTTGATTTATTCACTCTAGCAGATTTCCCAAGCTTCGACCATGGGGGCGAATTCGTGAAGCAAGGTCTTTCCTTTAAAAACATACTGACGGCCACAACCTTTCTGGCGGCGACCCATGCCCTGGCTCAGGAGCAGGGCACGCAATTGGAAACAATCGTCGTGCAGGGCAATGCCGGCGCGACTGGAACATCTGCGACGATCGCCGCCAAGTCCACGCGGTCGGCAACCAAGACCGGGGCGCCTTTGGCGGAAACACCGCAATCCGTTACGGTCATAACGCGCAAGCAGATCGACGACCAGAACCCGCAAACGGTCGGTGAAGCGCTGCGTTACACGGCGGGTGTGTTATCCGACCGGGACTCGAATTCACGTTACGATTCGGTGTTTCTGCGTGGCTTCGGCGCATTCGGCACGGCGACCAGCTATGTGAACTATCTGGATGGCTTGAAACTTCAACGGGGGCAGGCCTTTGCGACACCGTCCATCGATCCCTTCCTCCTGGATCGCATCGATGTCCTGAAGGGGCCGGCAGCGCTTCTTTATGGCCAGGTAAGCCCCGGCGGCCTTGTCAATCAGGTCAGCCGCAAACCATCGAGCGTGCAATCGAACGAGGTGAGGCTTGAAGTCGGGACCGATGGCAGGGTCCAGAGCGGTCTTTATTCCACCGGGCCGGTCACGACGGATGGAACATGGCAATATGGTATCGGCATTGTTGGCCGCTCCTCCGGCACGCGCTATGACGATGTGGATGAAAAGCGTTTCGGCATTGCGCCATCTCTCAAATGGCAGCCGGACGAGGATACCTCGCTTGTTCTTTCCGGCTACTATCAGCGGGATCCGGAAGGCGGTTATTTCAACTCGCTTTATCCGACGTTTCTGGCGCCCGCGGGTTATGCCGGTTTCCTCAGGCGGGACCTCAATGTCGGGGATCCGAACTACGACTCGTTCAGACGTACCCAGTATGGCGTCGGTTACGAGTTCGAGCACAGCTTCGATGACCAGCTGACCGTCCGCTCCAATTTTCGATATTCCGGCGTGGATACCGATATGCGTTCGCTCCAGATGAACGGGCCGATGTCCGCAACGGGCATTATTCCCCGCTGGGCTGTCCATTCCATCGAGGACGCCGAAGGCTTTTCCTTCGACAACCAGGCTGAATTCAAGTTCGAAACCGGCGCCATCGGTCATACGCTTCTTGCCGGCCTCGACATCCAGCGCTCAAGCAGCAGCTGGGAATATCTGCTGGGCGGTGCGACGCCGCTTGATGTGGAAAATCCCGTCTACGGCCGGCCGGTCGGCCCGTTCATGACGGCAGTCGACAACGATCAGTCGCTTCGCCAGACGGGCATCTATCTTCAGGACCAGATCGAGATCGGCGGGCTGCGCGGCGTTTTCGGCGTGCGGCACGACTGGACCCGCCAGGACACTGACAATTTCCTTGCCGGCACGTCTGCGAAAATATCCGACAGCGCGACAAGCTATCGCGCCGGCCTGCTTTATCTTTTCGACAACGGCATAGCGCCTTATGTCAGTTATTCCACCTCGTTCGAACCTTCCACCAGCGTGGGGGCCAATGGCAGCCCGTTCAAGCCGACGGAAGCGCAGCAATATGAAGTGGGCGTCAAATACCAGCCGTCAGGGCTGGACGCCATCTTCACGCTCTCCGCTTTCGATATTCGCCAGCAGAATGTGGTCTATTACAATGCCTCATCCGGCTTCAACGAACAGCAGGGCGAGATTCATTCCCGCGGGCTGGAATTCGAGGCGAGAGGAAACCTCACCGGCAATCTCGAGCTGATCGCCGCGATTTCCCTGCTCGACACGGAGGTTTCCGAGTCCGGCATCACATCGATCATAGGCAACCGCCCGCAGGCCGTGCCGCGTTACTACGGTTCCCTCTGGGCGAACTACACCGTCTCGTCCGGAGCGCTGGAAGGCCTGAGCGTCGGCGGCGGCGTGCGTTTCGTCGGCTCCAGCTACAGTAACGACACCAATACGGTGAAAGCCGATGGCTATACCCTGCTCGATGCCGCGCTTCGTTATGATTTCGGAGCAACGAACCCGAGCCTCAAGGGGCTGCAGGCAACACTGAACGTGACCAACCTGCTCGACAAGGAATATTATTCCTCATGCAGTTCCGAGTATTATTGCCAGTATGGTAACGGCCGCACGGTGCTTGCCGGCCTCAGATATAAATGGTGATGTCGCCGTGACCATAACAAGACGAGGCTTTTGCATCTCCCTTGCGGCAGCCGGCATCCTTTCCGGCATTCAGCCCGCCGGGGCCGGACAGCCGGTTACCGTGAGGGATATGGCGGGGCGCGAGGTGCGTCTTCCCGCCCTGCCGAAGAGGATCGTTCTGCTGGAGGCGCATGACCTGCTGACGATGTCGCTCCTGCATGGCGATCCTGCGTCGCTGGTTGTGGGCTGGGCAGCCGTCGATCGGCTCGACAGCGGTGAATTGCAGACGAGCCTGCTGAACGGCCATTCCGTCAGCACGGTCGGAACATTGAGCCCGGACACGCTTTCTCTCGAAGGTCTGATCGGCCTGTCTCCCGATCTGATCGTGACCACGGCCTTCATGACGCCGCAGGGCGAGGGCAATTTCCTGCTGCAAAGGCTGGAGGACCTTGGCATTCCGGTCGTGTTCAGCGACGCTTCCTCAAACGCAACCGACGAGGAGCGGGCAACCGGCCCGGTGGATGCGATGAAAGCCTCCCTGCGCATGTGGGGAACACTTCTCGGCGCTTCGGACAAAGCCGAGGCTTACATCGCCTTTGTCGAGCGGGAACTGGCCGGCATCGCCAGGCGCGTTTCAGGGCAGAGGCCCGTCACGACCTATCTGGAGGTCCAGTCGACGCTCGACGATTGCTGCTGGGCGGCGGGCAGAAAGAACTGGGGCGAATTGCTGGCGCTGGCCGGTGGTCAGCCGCTTGCGGGCGTGATGGCGCCGTGGTTCGAGAAACTGTCGCTCGAATATCTCCTTGCCACACCGCAGGAGGTCTACATCGCCTCCGGCGGTGGCTGGGCGTCGGGCGGCCGTCCGCCCATCGGCCCCGGACTCGACCCGGAACTTGGCCGGCAGGGGTTGCAGCACCTGATCGAGGGCCGCCCGAGTTTCGAACACCTGCCGAGCGTTCGCGCGAAACGTGTCTATGGGATCTGGACCGGCTTGATCACCAACTTGCCCCTTAACGTGCTGTTCGTCGCCCAAGTCGCCAAATGGCTGCATCCGGAACGATGCGCCGATATCGATCCAACCGCCATTCTCGACACCATCAATCGCGACTTTGCGGCGTTTCCCATCAAGGGACCGCTGTGGGCGGCGATCTGAGACACGGAGCCACACCCGATGCCATCGACCCGCAGCAACCGATACCGCGCCCATGCCGCCGTCCGGTTTGAAAAGATCGACGACTATATCGAACCGATCGTCGAATCGATTGCAACGCACGACATGACCGTCGAGAAGGCAGGCGGCGTTCATCATATCCATTCGCCATTCGGCGACGCCACATTCGAGGCGACGGCAAACGGTTTTCGGTTGACGGCGGAAGCGTCCGATCCCGGCGGCCTGAACCGGCTGAAACATGCCCTGGTCGGGCCGATCGGTTTCATTGCCGCCCGTGAAGATTTCGATATTCAATGGGAAGGCGACCACGCGGACCCCGCCTTGCCACACGATCTGCGCATTCTGCGGGTGCAGACCGTCGAGGACCTGTCGCCGCGCTTTCGCAGGATCGTCTTTGAAGGGGAGAACCTCGAACGTTACGACCGTAAAGACCAGCTTCACTGTCGTCTCATCTTCCAGCCGCGCGACATTGCCGTGCCGCGCTGGCCATTACTGGATCATCGCGGGCATGTGGTCTGGCCCGACGATACTGCGGTTCCGACGCGCGTCTACACGATCCGCTTCATCGACACGGCAAGGCAGACAATCACAATCGACTTCGCGCTCCACCCTCATCCCGGTCCCGCAACCCTGTGGGCGATGCATGCACGGCAAGGCGATGTCGTCGGCATTCTGGGGCCGGCCGCCAACGGCCCCGGGCCGGCGGACTTCTACGTTCTGGCCGGAGACGAGACTGCCTTGCCCGGCATCGCCAGAATTCTCGAACATCTGCCGCCGACGGCGACCGGTCATGCGTTTATCGAAGTCGACACGGCCGCCGACGAATTGCCGCTTTGCGCGTCCAGCGGCGTTTCGATCCAATGGCTGCATCGCGAGGGCAAGGGCGCAGGCACAACGACGTTGCTTCAGGACGCAATCCGCTCCATTCGTTGGCCGCAATGTCGGGCGGGCGTCTTCTTCTGGGGCGGATGCGAACACAGGGCATTCAGTGCAATTCATCGCCACCTGAGGAAGGAAGTGGGGCTTCCGCGTGACCGCTTCGTGCTCTATTCGCACTGGCACCGGTCCCTGAGCGAGGACGACATCATCGCCAGGGGCGGCGATGCCTATCTTCCTCAGTAGACATCATCCGAAATATCGCGTTGCGGCAGGCAGTCACAAAGCATGTGACATTGGCGGCACGATCGGCGGCGCGGATTGTGCAGCATCGCCATAGGCCGCACGACGTCGTGAGAGGCCGATTTGGACCTCGTCGGGAACCCGTATTCAAGTCCAGGCTTCTCCTGCAACGGCGCCCAATCCATTGCCTTAGTCGACAGCGACCATGACGTCTGATGCCTTGACCACGGCATAGGCGCTGGCCCCGACCTCAAGTCCCAGCTCGTCAACGGCTTCATTGGTGATCGAGGATGTCACGACGATGCCATTGCCAATGTCGATGCGAACATGAGCGGTGGTCGCACCCTTGACGATGTCGGTGATCTTGCCCTTCAGGCGGTTTCTGGCACTGATTTTCACGGATCTGCCTCCGGTTTGTGTGGTGCTGGCGGATAACACTGAGTGGAGGGTATGCGACCTGTTTAATCGGTCAAGGGGCAGGGGCGCCGTTGCCTGCCCGATGCTGATGCGCCATCCCTTGCCGTCCAGACAGGTGGAGCATTGCAAGACGGAATCTGTGTCGCGGCGATGGACGCGAATCTCGTTACCAGGTGAGCAATGTGAGGTTATTCATCCCCTCGGAATGTGCGAGAGGATTCCAGACGTTATCGTCAAATTCAAAGCTAAGTGCTTGGAAAGATTGGTGGGTGATGTAGGGCTCGAACCTACGACCCGCTGATTAAGAGTCAGCTGCTCTACCAACTGAGCTAATCACCCGACCGGCACCGTGTGGCGGTGTGAGGGGGCGTATAAAGGGGAAGTTTGGGCTTGTCCAGCGCGGAAATGAAATTTCTTCGATTTTTGTGACGAAAAAATTTCAGCCGCGCTGGAAAACCCTGGAAATCCGGGGTTTTACGGATTTCCCTTCTGTTCAGCCGCGCCTGAAGGCCCTGCCGATGGCGATGAGAATGCAGGCGCCGATGAAGCCGGCGATGAGGTAACCGAGCCAGCCGGTCAAAACGATTCCAAACACCGAAAGAATGGCGTTGGCGACGATCGCGCCGACGATTCCAAGTAGGATGTTCATGAAAACACCCATATTGCTTTTCATGAATTGTTCGGCGAGCCACCCGGCGACACCACCGATGATGATGGCTGCAATCCAGCCAATGCCAGCAGATTCCATGATTTCCTCCCATGTTTGCTGCATTGTCAAAGGTGATGATTCTCGTGGTGAAAAGCAAGGTAAACTCCTGAAAACCTCGCTTTCTGCGGGTGGTTTTCCGTGCTGCAGGCGTTAAATAGCCTGAGACGGGGCGAAGAGACGAAAGGCATGGATGTGCGGTTGATGTTCGGCGGATGGATGTATGGCGGGCAGGCGTTCGGCAAACGGGCGATCGCCCGGCGGCGCAGCGGCGCCATGGCTGCGGTGCTGTTTTCGGTATTTTCCCTGTTCGGCGCCCTTCTGCTGTCCACGATGGCGGCGTCGGCGCAGGATGGCGCAACGCCCGCCCCGGTGGTCATCCAGGCCTCCACCGTCGAGCAGGCGCGGACGGATTTGGACAAATGGAAGGCCGATGTCGTAGCGATCGCCGGGCAGGTGGAGGCGGGCGGCAGCGACGATGCCCATCTGGTGGACCTGAAGGGCCGCGCCGACGCCATTGCCGGCGATGCCGCCGCCGCCAATACCAAGCTGCGCACCCGTCTCGACCAGATCAAGACCCGCCTCGACGCCCTTGGCGAACCGCCCGCCGAAGGCCAGCCTTCCGAAGCGAGCATGGTGACCGAGGAGCGTGCCCGGCTGACGGCGGAGCGCGCCGAGGTGAATGCGATTGCCGGCGAGATGGAGAGCACGGCCGCCAATGCTGCGCAGATCTCCAACAACATAACGGCGGTTCGCCGGGCGCTTTTTGCCGCCACCCTGTTCAAGCGCACCGAAATTTCGGCACAGACGCTGGGGGATGCCTCTTCCGCCTTCGTTACCGAGCTGACCAATCTCAACAATGCCTTCAGCAGCTGGGCGGCCTTCGTCTGGAACTACAAACGGCTGCCGATGTTCGGGGCGGTGATGTTGTCGATAATGGCGGCGATGCTGTTCCTGGTCGGCGGTTACCGCTTTTTCGGCAGCCGCATGGACCGGCGGGCTTTCACGGGCGAGCCTTCCTATCTCAGAAGGCTTTCGGTGGCCTTCTGGTCGACCATGGTGCAGTCGCTGTCGCTGTTCCTGTTTCTCGTCACCTCGGCCTTCTTCCTCGATAATTTCAACGTGCTGCGGTCCGATATAGCGCCGATCCTGTTCGGGGCGATGGCGATCACCGGCTTCGTTTATTTCGTCTCGCGGCTGAGTTATGCGATTTTTGCGCCGACGCAGCCGGAATGGCGTCTGCTCAAGGTTTCCAATCGCGGCGCCCATACCTTGTCCTCGGCCGTGCTTTTGATGGCGCTCGTCAACGGGCTTGATTATCTGTTCGGCACGATCAGCGAGACGCTCTATTCGCCGCTGATCGTGACCGTCGCCAAGAGTTTCGTTGCCTCCATCATCATCGGCGTCATCCTCCTCACCGTGTCGTTCCTGCGGCCGGTGATCGGCGAAGGGCAGGATTACGAGACCGGCAACCAGCGGCTGCCGCGCTGGCTGGTCATTCTCTTGAGGGTCGGCGGCCTCATTCTCATCGGCGCTTGCCTCACCGGTTATGTCGGCCTGGCGCGCTTTCTCGCCACGCAGATCGTCGCGACCGGCGCCGTGCTGGCGACGATGTATATCGGCATTCTGTCCGGCAAGGCGATTTCGAGGCAGGGCGCTTTCGGCGAATCGCTTGCCGGCCGTTATCTCGCGCGCCGTTACGGTCTCGGTCCGGTGCCGCTCGACCAGGCCGGCCTTGTCGCCGGGCTCGGCATCTATGTCGTGGCGCTCGCCTTCGGCGTGCCGCTCATCCTGTTCTCCTGGGGGTTCCAGCCGGGCGACATCGAAAGCTGGGCCTATCGTCTGTTGACCGGCATCACCGTCGGCAACGCCTCCATCTCGCTGATCGGCCTGTTCGGCGGCGTCCTCGTCTTCGCCATCGGTTACATCATCACCCGCTGGTTCCAGAAATGGCTGGACAATAACGTCATGGCGCGCGGCCAGGTGGATGCCGGCGTGCGCAACTCGGTCAAGACCGGCATCGGTTATCTCGGTATCGCGGTTGCGGCGATCTTCGGCGTTTCCTCCGCCGGTCTCAACCTTTCGAGCCTGGCGCTGGTCGCCTCCGCCCTTTCGGTCGGTATCGGTTTCGGCCTGCAGAACATCGTCTCCAACTTCGTCTCCGGCCTCATCCTGCTGGTGGAACGTCCCTTCAAGGTGGGTGACTGGGTGGTGACAGGCACCACGGAAGGCACCGTCAAGCGGCTCTCCGTGCGCGCGACCGAAATCGAAACCTTCCGCGGCCAGTCGATCATCGTGCCGAATTCGGAGTTCATCAATTCCTCGGTCGGCAACTGGACGCATCGCAACCGTATCATGCGGGCGGAAATCCCGGTTTCCGTGGCTTATGATTCCGATCCGCAGCAGGTCATGGATATTCTGCTGGAACTGGTGCGCGCCCAGCCGCCGGTGCTGCGCAACCCCGAGCCGCATGTGGAATTCCTGCGTTTCGGGGATTTTTCGCTGGATTTCGAGCTGCGTTTCCATCTCGCCGATCTGTCGAACGGGCTTGGTGTCAAGAATGCCCTGCGGATCGCAATCCTGCAGCGTTTCCGCGAAGAGGGGATCGCCATTCCCTTCCCGCAGCGTAACCTCAACATCCACGTGGAAGGCGACGCCAACCCGCAGATGCTGGCAGCGCTGCTGTCGGAGGAGGGGGACAAGGCGGTGGTGGCCCATACCGGTGCGGCAGCGCCTGCGCAGAAGGACGCGCCGAAAAACGACGGCGACGTCGAGCCGAAGGAGAAGCCGGAGGCGAAAGCCTGACCGCCGTTTACCTTAAAGCAGCGGGGTTTCGCGCGGCGGGATGAGCGGCGTGTCGCCTTCTCCCCGGCGGGCAGAAGAAAAGGCGACAATGCCGCGCCGCGTTCATCCAACTTGCCGCGCATTTTCTTCCCTGTCGCAGCACCCTATGGCCATGTCGCAATCAGGCGGCTGAACGGCGGCCGAGCGCTTCATATTCCTCCCATCCAATGCCGGCGGAATAAGGCGAGGCCGGCGCTTTTCAGGGGTTCTGTAAAAATGAAGACACATGCACGGGCGGTGGTGATCGGTGGCGGCGTCGTCGGCGTTTCGACGCTTTACCATCTTGCCAGGAAGGGCTGGAGCGACAGCGTGCTCATCGAGCGCAAGGAGCTGACGTCGGGCTCCACCTGGCATGCGGCCGGCCTTCTGCCGCTGTTCAACATGAGCTATTCGGTCGGCCAGATCCACAAATATTCCGTGAAGTTCTACGAGGAGCTTCAGGAAGAAACAGGCATGAATGTCGGCTTCTCCAAGGTCTCCAACATTCGTCTCGCCCGCACCAAGGATCGCTGGGACGAATATATGTATTATGCCGGCATTGCCGAGACCATCGGCGTGCGCGTCAACATGCTGACGCCGGATGAGGTGAAGGAAATCTGGCCGCTGTGCGAAACGGACGGACTGCTGGGCGCCATCCAGCATCCGGATGACGGTTATATCCAGCCTGCCGATCTGACGCAGGCGCTCGCCAAGGGCGCGCGTGACCGTGGGGCGACCATCTATCGCAACACGACAGTCACCGCCATCGAGCAGCTGGAAGACGGTCACTGGAAGGTGACGACGGACAAGGGCGAGATCGTCGCCGAGCATATCATCTCCTGCACGGGCTCATTTGCCCGCAAGACCGGCGAGATGGTCGGCATCAACATCCCGGTCATTCCGGTCGAGCATCAGTATATCGTCACCGAGCCGCACCCGGCCATTCAGGAGCGCCGCCGCCAGGGCCTGCCGGAAATGGGCGTCCTGCGTGAGTCGGATTCCGCCTGGTACATGCGCGAGGAAGCGGGCGGCCTGATCCTCGGTCCTTACGAGGTCGGCGCGCCGGTCTGTTATGTCGACGGTCCCTCGGACGACAGCGAATATGAGCTGTTCCAGGAAGAGCTTGACCGCCTGATGCCGCATATCGAAACCGCCATGGTGCGCGTTCCGGCCTTCGGCGAAGTGGGCATCAAGAAGGTCTATAACGGCGCGATCGCCTATACGCCGGACGGCAACCCGATTGTCGGCCCGGCACCGGGCCTGAAGAACTTCTGGCTGAACGAAGGCCATTCCTTCGGCATCACCGCTGCCGGCGGTGCCGGCTGGCAACTGGCCGAGTGGATCGTCGATGGCGAACCGACACTCGACCTGATGGGTGTCGATCCGCGCCGCTTCGGCCCTTACGCCACGGAAGGTTACCTCATCGCCAAGAACGAGGAGGCCTATGCCAACGTCTTCACCATGCATTATCCGGACGAGGAGCGCTCCGCCGCCCGTCCGCTGAAGACGACGCCGGTTTATGACCGCCTGAAGAAGCTCGGCGGCGTGTTCGGCTCTGTCTATGGCTGGGAGCGCGCCAACTGGTATGCGCCGGAAGGTTATGCGCTGCGTGAGGAAGACCTGGGCGTCGGCGCCGATGTCATCACCAGCCACAACCATGCGCCGCCGCTGGATGACGGCCGTATCGTCGAGAAATGGTCGTTCCGCCGGTCGAACTACTTCGAACATGTCGGCAACGAGGTGAAGAACGTCCACCAGAATGTCGGCGTGCTCGACATGTCGGCTTTCGCCAAGATGGAGGTTTCCGGTCCCGGCGCGCGGGCATGGCTCGACAGCATTCTCGCCAATGCGGTGCCGAAGAAGCGCGGCCGCATCGCGCTTACCCATCTTCTGACGCCGAATGGCGGCGTGAAGGCGGAATTCACGGTCTATGAATGGGCGCAGGGCCGCTTCTACATGGTTTCGGCCGGTGGTCTCGAAGCGCATGATCATGACGTGTTGCGCCGCCTTGCACCCACCGACGGTTCCGTTGTGCTGCAGCCGATCACGCAGAAATACGGCGTGCTGGTGCTCGCCGGTCCGAAGTCGCGCGATCTTTTGAAGAAGCTGACCCGCACCAGCCTTGAGAACAAGGACTTCCCTTGGCTCACCGGCAGGCAGATTTCCGTCGGCGTGGCGACGGCGCATGCGCTGCGCGTCAACTTCGTGGGCGAACTCGGCTGGGAACTGCACCATCCGATCGAGATGCAGAACTACATCTTCGACCGCCTGATGGAAGCGGGCGCCGAATTCGGCATCAAGCCTTTCGGCATCCGCGCCATGGTGTCGATGTCGCTTGAAAAGTCCTATCGCAACATGGGCCGTGAACTTTCCGTCGAATATAACGCCTATGAATCCGGTCTCGACCGCTTCCTGCGCCCGGAAAAATCCTTCATCGGCCGCGATGCGCTGGTGGCCTACAAGGAGGCCGGGGTGAAGTGGGTGTTTTCGACGCTGACCGTGTCCGGCAATACCGATGTCGATGCGCGCGGTTCGGAAGCGATCTTCGATGAAAGCGGTGCGCTGGCGGGCCGCGCGACAAGCGGCGGTTTCGGCTGGCGTCTCGGCAAATCCATCGCGCTTGCCATGCTCAAGCCGGAATATGCGGCTGTCGGCACCAAGCTCAAGATCCGCATTCTCGGCACCTCCTATGATGCCGAAGTGGTGGAAGAAAGCCCGTTCGACACGGATAATGCGCTTCTGCGCGCTTAAGACCGTTCCCTTGCAAAGCTGGAATACGGCCCCTTGTGGGCCGTATTTCCGTTTGGGTAAGCATGTGTTCAACTGCTATTCCAGCAAAAGTCCTATTAATCATTCTGAAAAACGCGCCTGCTATTTTCCCCTGATATTCGATGGGGGATCGGGGCAGAATGAATTTTCTCGGCATCACGGGCATGCAATATTCGGGCGTGCCGTTCACCAACAACCGAATCCTGCTGGCGGAAGACAGCAATGTCTTCACCCAGATGGTCAGCTTGCGGCTGAAGGAAATGCTGGGCGTTTCCGTGGAACTGTGCCGATCTTTCGAGGAATTGCAGGCCTGTTACGAACATTCTCCCGAGCCGGTGACGCTTGCCATTTCCAACATTAACCTGCCGGGGGCGGAAAAGGGCGAGGCGCTGGAATATCTGATCGATCTTTCGATCCCGACCATCGTTTTCACCAGCACCTTTCATGAGGCGACGCGCGAAACGCTGATCGCCAAGGACGTGGTCGATTACATCCTGAAGGACAATATCTTCGCCGTGGACATGCTGACGGAATCCGTCTGCCGCTTTCTCACCAACCACCGCCATCACGTGCTGATCGTCGATGATAGCCCGACGGCGCGGGCGCTGCTGTCGAGCCGCCTCAAGCGCTACAATTTCCGTGTCAGCCTGGCGGAGAGCGGTGCGAAGGCGCTGGAAATCCTCAAGGCCAATCCGGATATCGGCCTCGTGGTGACCGATTACAACATGCCGGATATTGACGGTTTCGAGCTGACACGGCGCATCCGCACTGTGCGCGGCTCACATGAGCTGCGCATCATCGGCGTGTCGTCCTCCACCAACCGGCTGCTCTCCGCGCGGTTCCTGAAGGCCGGCGGCAATGATTTCATGCTGCGGCCCTTCATCGACGAGGAGTTCTATTGCCGCGTCAACCAGAACCTCGATACGCTGGTGCAGATCCAGCTGGCGAAAGCGGGCGTGAGGCCGGCGGCCTGAGCCGGGTTTTCGCCGCTAAAGCTGCGATTCCAGCGGCAGGAAACGCATGATGCCGGCGACGATGCGGCGGCTGAGAGCGGCGTCGGGTTCACGCCGGTATGTTCTCGTCCGGCCCTGTTCTTCCGTCATCCAAATGATGCGGTTGGCGTTGTCGACATCCAGTTCGAAGCTCATCGAGCGGCGGATTTCTTCGGCGAATATCTCGTCCATGCGCGCCACCAGCGGCGGCGAGTTGAAAACCACGCCCATTTCCGTGTTCAGGGAAGCGGAGCGCGGGTCGAAATTCAACGAGCCGATATAACCCGTCCTGCCGTCACGCGTGAAGGCCTTGGTGTGCAGGCTTGCCTGTCCCGAGCCGCGCAGGGTGAAGCTCGGCTGATCCGCCTGCGCGCGCAATTCGTGCAGGCGCACCCCGCCCCGCAGCAGCGGTTTGCGATAACGCGCATAACCGGCGTGGACGGCGGCCACATCCGTTGCGGCCAGCGAATTGGTGAGGATGGCGAGCGACACGCCGCGTTCGGCAAGATCGAGAAAAATCTCCATGCCCTCTCTGCCGGGAATGAAATAGGGGGAGGTGATGTGCAGGCTCTCGCCCGCGGCCTGCATCAGCGGCAGCAGGCTTTCCATCAGGAAATTGTGGCCCTTGCGGCGTTTGCCCGCCGCTTTTTCCGGCGGATCGGCAAGCACGTCCGCCGCATCCACCCAGTGCAGGCGGTCCGACATCAGGAAATGATCGCGGCCATGCTGGCTTTCGACGCGCTCCAGATAGGGTTTTGCCGCTTCGCTTTTCGGCAGGGCGTCCAGTTCGCGCCGCAATCTGGCAAGCTTGCTCGGCCGGCGTGCCAGAAGTGACCGCACCGGCACGGACACGGCGCTGTTCCAGTAGTCGTCGAAGATTTCGGTGGCGTCGGCGACGATCCTGCCGAAACCGAGAATATCGAAATCGTGGAAGTTCGCCCGCTCGGCGGCGTCGAAATAGGCGTCGCCAATGTTGCGTCCGCCGACGATCGCGGTCCGCCCGTCGGCAATCCATGCCTTGTTGTGCATGCGGCGATTGACGCTGCGGAAGCGCAGCACCAGTTCCAGGCCGCGATGCAGGATGTTTTCCCGCGCACGGGTGGGATTGAACAGCCGGAGTTCGATATTGGGGTGGCTGTCGATGGCGTGGAAGATGCGGTCTGACATGGAGACGCCGAGGTCGTCGAGCAGCAGGCGCACGCGCACGCCGCGATCGGCGGCGGTGATGACCTCGCGCATCATCAGCCTCCCGGTCAGGTCGGCATTCCACATGTAATACATCAGATCGAGGCTGCGCCCCGCCGCCCGCGCCGCTGCCACACGCACGGCAAAGGCATCGAGGTTGGAATGTAGCAGGCAGAGCGCATTCTTCTCGTTCCAGCCGTTCCTGATCGATTGCCAGTGCCGGTCCAGCGCCGTTTCGCCTTCGGCGACGGGCAGGGCGGTGGAGGGGCGCTTGGGGATGGCTTTTTCCCGCTGCTTGCCGATGACGACGAACAGGCTCGGCCCGATGAGCATGAGAAGAATGACGATGAAGGCCGTAAATTCAGTCACTTGTTTTGATCGCTCCCGGCCCGAAGAGTATCAGGCGCGATGAGAACGCGCGAGGGGATAAAGCGTTCACCACGGCGGAGGCCACGCGAGCAAAAAAGTGGACTTGCCGGTTCAGCCGGGGCTTGTGAAACGCATAAGTGTGTGCTTATGTGTTGTCATGACTGAGAACGATATTTTCCGGGCGCTGGCCGATCCGACGCGTCGTGCCATTTTCGAAAAGCTGGCGGCCGGCGCCATGAACGCTTCCGCCCTGCGCGAAGGCATCGAGATCAGCCAGCCGGCCATGTCGCAGCATCTTTCGGTGCTGCGCGGGGCAGGGCTGGTGGTTGAGAGGCGTCAGGGCCGTTTCGTCAATTACGAGGTCGATCCGGACGGGTTGAGCCGGATTGCGGCATGGCTTGGCAAATACCGCGCCTACTGGCCGCAGCGTATCGAAGCTCTGAAGCTCCTGCTGAAGGATATGGATCAATGAACAGGCACAAGCCGGACGCACCTGAAGCCATCGAGCTTGAATATGACCTGGACGAACCGCCGCAGAAGGTGTGGCGGGCGATCAGCATTCCGGCATTTCGCGCCATATGGTTGCCGGCAGAAGCGCTGGCGGAACCCGACGCAATCGATATCAAGCCCGGCGAGGAAGTCCGCTACCGGCTGCGCGAGGATGATCCGCCATTTCTGGAAAGCACCGTCACCTTCAGGATCGCCGCGAATGCCCATGGCGGCACCAGCCTGCGCATCATTCATGACCTGCCCGTCCATACCGGCCGGACGATAAAGGCCGCCGCAAACCACAACCGTTCGCCGATCAAGCTCGCCGCCTGATCCGGAGCGTTTCCCGACATTCTTAACGACAGGAGTTCGCCGATGCGCGAAGCGATGCAGCTCGTCCCGATGGTAGTCGAACAATCGTCACGGGGAGAACGGTCTTTCGACATCTATTCCCGCCTGTTGCGGGAGAGGATCATCTTCCTCAACGGCGAGGTGAACGATACGGTTTCCGCGCTCGTCTGCGCGCAATTGCTGTTTCTAGAGGCGGAAAACCCGAAGAAGCCGATCCATCTCTATATCAATTCGCCGGGCGGTGTGGTTACCAGCGGTCTCGCCATGTATGACACCATGCATTATATCCGCGCACCGGTTCATACGCTCTGCATGGGAACGGCCCGCTCCATGGGATCGTTTCTGCTGATGGCGGGTGAACCGGGAGAACGGAGCGCCCTTCCCAATGCCAGCATCCACATTCATCAACCTCTGGGCGGTTTCCAGGGGCAGGCGTCGGACATGCTGATCCATGCTGAAGAGATGCGGCAGACCAAGCACCGCATGACGCGGCTTTATTCCGAACATTACAAACGCAGTTATGAAAAATTCGAAGCGGCCATGGACCGGGATTTTTTCATGACGGCGGAGCAAGCTCTGGAATGGGGCCTGATCGATCGTATTCTGGGCGTTCGCGAGGATGTGGCGGCATAAGGCCGGACGCTTATTCGGATTTCCTGCTGGTATCGGCGCCCACAGGCAGGACCTCCAGACTGTGCCGGTCCAATTGTGCAAGTACCTCCCCGAAGCCGAACCGGGATGTCCAGCCCAACCTCTCTGCCGCGCGGGTGGGGGAATAGATCCGGTCAATCGTTGCCGGCAGCGCCCATCCCCTTTGCGCGAAAGCTTCGACGAGGGCCGGGGTGCGCCGGAGAACGGAAGCGGCATCCCTTGCGAGGCTGTCGCAATCATCCGGCGAAAACGGCGTGCTTGCCGATATGATATAGCGCTGGAAATCGTCTCCCGCATTGGTCAGCGCCAGCACATGGGCATCGGCGACATCGCGGATATCGACGCCGCGATGCAGCCGGTAAGCCGCCATCACGTCGGCGGGCTCCGGGAAACTCCTGGACATGCGCAGCACGCGCACGGCAAGATGCGGGCCTGCCATTCCCTCCAGCATCTGCTCGGCTTCGAGCTTGGTGCGGTGATAGATGCTTTTTGGCCGGGGCGGCGTCTCTTCATCGATGAAGGTGCAGGACCCTGCCGACACTGCATGTCCGTAAAGCGCGGTGGTGCTGGTGAAAACCAGCCGTGGCACGCCCGCCGCCATCGCCGCCTGCGCCACCATGCGGGTTCCCTCGACATTGATGCGCTGGAATTCCGCATCGGCAACGATGCCGACATGCGGCGCATGCAGCGCCGCCGCATGGATCACCGCATCCGCCTGCTCGAAAGCGGAGCGCAACAATGCCTCGTCTACGAAATCGCCGACGATATGGGTGGTGGAAAAAGGCGAGCGGTCTATTCCGGTAACATCATGCCGGCCGGCGAGCGCACTGAAAATTGCACGGCCGACCCGACCGGAGCTGCCCGTCAGCACTATCCGCATGATGTTGTCTCCACATCAACACAAAAGGCAGCGCCATGCGCTGCCTTTAAAGGGTTCATCGGGATGATCAGATATCCAGATTATCCGCAAAGGCCGCCCGTTCCTGAATGAAACGGAAGCGGGCATCGGCCTTGGTGCCCATCAGATTGTCGACCGCCTCGCGCGTGCCCTCGAAATCCACATCGTCGATCTCGACGCGCAGCAGGGTACGCTTTTCGGGATCCATGGTGGTTTCCTTGAGCTGGGCGGCCATCATCTCGCCAAGGCCCTTGAAGCGGCCGATTTCGACCTTCTTGCCCTTGAAGACGGTTTCCATCAGCTCGGCGCGGTGCGCGTCGTCGCGGGCATAGGCGCTTTTGGCACCCTGACGGATGACGTAGAGCGGCGGTACGGCCAGATAGAGATGGTTGCCGCGAATGAGTTCCGGCATCTCCTGATAAAAGAAGGTGATGAGCAGCGAGGCGATGTGGGCGCCGTCGACATCGGCATCGGTCATGATGATGATGCGCTCATACCGCAAATCCTCTTCGCGGTACTTCGTCCGCGTGCCGCAGCCGAGCGCCTGGATGAGATCGGCGATCTGCTGGTTGGCGGAGAGCTTTTCGCGGCTGGCGCTGCCGACGTTGAGGATCTTGCCGCGCAGCGGCAGGATGGCCTGATTGGCGCGGTTGCGCGCCTGCTTGGCCGAGCCGCCAGCCGAGTCACCCTCGACGATGAAAAGCTCGGCACCCTCGGCGGTGTTCTGGGCGCAATCCGCCAGCTTGCCGGGCAGGCGCAGCTTGCGCACGGCGGTCTTGCGGTTGACTTCCTTTTCCTTGCGACGGCGCAGGCGCTCTTCGGCGCGCTCGATCACCCAGTCGAGCAGCTTCGCCGCTTCGCCCGGATTGCCGGCGAGATAATGGTCGAATGGATCGCGCAGCGCGTTTTCGACGATGCGCTGGGCTTCGACGGTGGCGAGCTTGTCCTTGGTCTGGCCGACGAATTCCGGCTCGCGGATGAAGACCGAGAGCATGCCGGCGGCGGAGATCATCACGTCGTCGGTGGTGATGTCCTTGGCGCGCTTGTTCTGGGTCAGATCCGCATAGTTCTTCAGGCCCTTGGTGAGCGCGATGCGCAGGCCCGCCTCATGCGTGCCGCCTTCGGGGGTCGGAATGGTGTTGCAATAGGAATGGATCTGCGTGTCGCCGCCATACCAGGTGACGGCCCATTCCAGCGCGCCATGGCCGCCGGTCTTTTCGGTACGGCCGGAGAAAATCTCGCGGGTGACGGTGAATTCCTTGCCGAGTGTGGCGGCAAGATAGTCCTTTAGGCCGCCGGGGAAATGGAAAACCGCCTTTTCGGGGATTTCGCCACCGGCCTGCACCATGCCGGGATCGCAGCTCCAGCGGATTTCGACACCGCCGAAGAGATAGGCCTTGGAGCGGGCCATGCGGAAGATGCGGGCCGGTTCGAACTTGGCGTGATCGCCGAAGATCTGCGGATCGGGATGGAAACGGACGCGGGTGCCGCGGCGATTGTGCACGTCGCCAAGCTCTTCCAGCGGACCGATCGGCAGGCCGCGCGAAAAGCGCTGGCGGTAAAGCTTGCGGTTCCGCGCCACTTCCACTTCGAGAAGATCGGAGAGCGCATTGACCACGGACACGCCGACGCCGTGCAGGCCGCCCGACGTCTCATAGGCCTTGCCGTCGAACTTGCCGCCGGCATGCAGCTTGGTCATGATGACTTCGAGCGTCGACTTGCCGGGCACCTGCGGGTGGTTTTCCACGGGAATGCCGCGGCCGTTATCGGTGACCGTCAAAAAACCTTCGGTATCGAGATGGACCTCGATGAAATTGGCGTGGCCGGCGACGGCCTCGTCCATGGAATTGTCGATGACTTCGGCGAAGAGATGGTGCAGCGCCTTTTCATCGGTGCCGCCAATATACATGCCGGGGCGCATGCGCACGGGCTCCAGCCCTTCGAGCACGCGGATCGAGGACGCGCCGTAATCGTCACCGGACGGAGACACTGGGGCCGGAGGGGCAGGCGGCGTCACGGCCGCAACGGCTGCGGGTTTCGGCTGCACATTCAGGTTTGCGGGCACAGTGGCGGCCGTGGTCGCCGGTGTCTTGGCGGCATCCCCGTCCGTTTCCGTTTCGCTGTTTCGTGCCGCCGGAAGACCGGAGAAGAGATCGTTGCTGTCGTCCATCATGTCCAAAGTTCAAAAGCGTGTGTCAGAATTTCGCCATGCGAATCATTATGCCATCAGCGTCAATCATAACGCCAAACGCGGTTCCCGTCCGATTTGAAGCGGGTCCGTCTGGCAAACGCGGCGCATCCTATGCCACGATTGTGTCAGGGTTTCGCAACAGGAGGATTGCGCTGCCGGCCTTGCGATGGCAAGTCTCGCAGCCACGAATGAACGGTTAGCCAAGGCATGTCCACAGCTCATTTCACGTTTTGTACTCTTTTCAGCCTGACTGTTGCGGTGATGCCGGTTGCAGCCCCGGCCGCAGAAGGACCGCTGCGCCCCTTCAAGGATGAGCTATTTTCCGCCCAGACGGTGCTTTCCACCGGCGATGGCGGCGCTTCCGAGGTCATCGACTATCAGGAGATGCGCGACATTAACGGCCGCGACGAGGTGCCGGAGCGGCGGGTGAAACGGCAATATGTCGATATGGCGCCGAAGAAGGCGCAGGTGCTGGAAAGTGTGTCCGCCGAGGGCAGGGCGCTCGAGGTCGGCCGTGTCGGGCCGGCAAGCGGGCAGGCCTTCACGGTCATCTTCATCCACGGGCGCGGCGGCGACCGGCGGCTCGGCATGAACGATTACACCTTCGGCGGCAATTTCAACCGGCTGAAAAATCTTGCCGTCGCCAATGGCGGCACCTATTACGCCCCGAGCGTGCGCTCCTTCGATGAGAACGGCGTTGCCGATATCGCGGCGCTGATTGCCGATGCGGCCAAAAAATCGGGCGGCAGGCCTGTCATTTTGACCTGCGCCTCGATGGGCAGTTTCATCTGTTACGGCATCAGCCGCGACAAGGCGGCCGTCGCCAATCTCAAGGGCATGGCGATCCTCGGCGGGGCGGTCGATCCGGATTTTCCGAAAAGCGTCTTTGCCAAGGCGAAGAAGCCCGTCTGGTTCACCCATGGCAGCGCCGACAAGGTCTATTCGGCGGATCAGCAGGCAACGATCTTCCGCTCCTTGCTGAAGGCCGGTGAGCCGGCGCGGTTCACGCGGTATGAGACCGGCAGCCACGGCACACCGGTGCGCATGACCGACTGGCGGGCGGTTCTGAACTGGATTTTGAGCCGCTAAGGCCTCTATTTGGGTCAGTAACGGCAATTTTTTGGAAATTGCCCATCGTTTTGAACCTTTGGGCCGCTTTTTTGTACCATTTGCTGCCGGCTGAGGTTAAAGGAATAACCCGGGATTTCCGGCAGTGTTTCTGTCGCGATTATGGGCCGTCACACGGCTGAGGGAAGGGGTGCCGCCACAGGCGGACACGAGACAAAGGGAATGGGATACGCATGACGCCGAATGTTCGACCGCTTGTTGCCGGAAACTGGAAGATGAACGGCACCCGTGCCTCGCTCGATCAGATCAAGGCCATGGCAGAGGGCGTCAAGGGCGCGCTGTCCGAAAAGGTGGATGCGCTGATCTGCCCGCCCTCGACATTGCTCTACGTCGCAACGGCGCTGTGCGATGACAGCCCGCTGATGATCGGCGCGCAGGATTGCCACCAGAACGCCTCCGGCGCCCATACCGGCGATATTTCCGCCGAGATGATCGCCGACTGCTTCGGCACCCATGTCATCGTCGGCCATTCGGAGCGCCGCACCGACCATGCCGAGACCGATCATCTGGTGCGCGCCAAGGCATCCGCCGCTCACGAGGCCGATCTCATCGCCATCGTCTGCATCGGCGAGACGGCGGATGAGCGCAAGGCGGGCCAGACGCTCGATATCCTCAAGCGTCAGCTTGCGGGCTCCCTGCCGGATGCGGCGACGGCGGAAAACACCGTCATCGCCTATGAGCCGGTCTGGGCGATCGGCACGGGCCTGACGCCGACCGTGGACGATGTGCGCGAGGCCCATGCCTTCATGCGCGACGAACTCGTCAAGCGCTTCGGTGGGGCCGGCAAGACCATGCGTATCCTTTATGGCGGCTCGGTAAAGCCCGCCAATGCGCTGGAACTGATGGGCGTCGACAACGTCGACGGCGCGCTGATCGGCGGCGCGAGCTTGAAAGCTTCGGACTTCCTGTCCATCTATGCGGCATACGAGCAACTGACGGCTTGATCCGAGCTTTCCTGCGAGTGGAGCGGGAAAGGGGCTTGGAATAAGCCGTCGCCTCATGTAAAGAGCCGCAAAACCTTCTTTATGGTGCTCCGCGCGGGGCATGGAATGGATTGTCATGCAGACCGTTTTGATTGTTATTCACCTCATGATCGTGCTGGCGCTTGTCGGCGTGGTCCTGATCCAGCGTTCCGAAGGCGGCGGCCTCGGTATCGGCGGCGGTTCGGGCTTCATGTCCGCGCGCGGAACGGCCAATGCGCTGACGCGCACCACGGCGATCCTTGCCGCGCTGTTCTTCGCGACCTCGCTCGGCCTCGGTCTCCTAACGCGCTACGAATCGCGCCCGACCGACATTCTGAACCGTATTCCGGCCACGCAGGGCCAGGGTAACGGCATTCTCGATACGCTCGGCCCGGCGACGACGCCTTCGACGCCCGCTCCGGCTCCGGCTGAAAATGGCGTTCCGACCAATAATGGTGCTGCCGCTCCGGCGCAGACCACCCCGGCTCCGGCCGCTTCCGGCACGGCCGCTCCGGCCCCGGCGCAGCCCGCCGATCCGAACGCAGTTCCGACCGGTCAATAAGCCCGGTTCTGATTTAACGCTCCGGCAGGCCAAAAGCCTGCCGGTTTTCTTTTGTTCGCATTCCGGCCTGACCCATCGCAAATTCGTCAACAGCGAATTTTCGAAAGCATGAAATTTGGGCTGGCGGAATCAGAGGTAAAAAGGTATCCGGTGAATCCCATGGCGCGATATGTATTCATCACAGGCGGCGTGGTCTCCTCTCTAGGCAAGGGCATCGCCGCGGCAGCACTCGGAGCTTTGTTGCAATCCCGTGGTTATCGGGTGCGGCTTCGTAAACTCGACCCCTATCTGAACGTCGATCCCGGCACCATGAGCCCGACACAGCACGGCGAAGTGTTCGTGACGGATGACGGTGCCGAGACGGACCTCGACCTTGGTCACTACGAGCGCTTTACCGGGCGTTCGGCCACCAAGACCGACAACATCACCACCGGCCGCATCTACAAGAACATCATCGACAAGGAACGGCGCGGCGACTATCTCGGCGCAACCGTTCAGGTCATTCCGCATGTCACCAACGAGATCAAGGATTTCGTGATCGAAGGCAATGACGATTACGACTTCGTCATCTGCGAGATCGGCGGCACGGTGGGTGACATCGAGGCGATGCCGTTCATGGAAGCGATCCGTCAGCTCGGCAACGACCTGCCGCGCGGCACGGCGATCTATCTCCATCTGACGCTGATGCCGTACATTCCGGCAGCCGGCGAATTGAAGACCAAGCCGACCCAGCATTCCGTGAAGGAACTGCAGGCGCTCGGCATTCATCCCGACATCCTGCTGGTGCGCGCCGACCGGGAAATTCCGGAAGCGGAACGCCGCAAGCTTTCGCTGTTCTGCAACGTGCGTCCGTCCGCCGTCATCCAGGCGCTGGATGTGGCGAATATCTATGACGTTCCGATCGCCTATCACAAGGAAGGCCTCGATTCGGAAGTGCTCGCCGCCTTCGGTATCGAGCCGGCGCCGAAGCCGCGTCTGGAACAGTGGGAAGAGGTCTGCAACCGCATCCGCACGCCGGAAGGCGAAGTGACGATTGCGATCGTCGGCAAATATACCGGCCTCAAGGATGCCTACAAGTCGCTGATCGAAGCGCTGCATCACGGCGGTTTTGCCAACCGCGTCAAGGTCAAGCTGGAATGGATCGAGTCCGAGGTCTTCGAAAAGGAAGATCCCACACCCTATCTCGAAAAGGTCAACGGCATTCTGGTGCCGGGCGGCTTCGGCGAGCGCGGTTCGGAAGGCAAGATCATGGCGGCGCAGTTCGCGCGTGAGCGCAATGTGCCCTATTTCGGCATCTGCTTCGGCATGCAGATGGCGGTCGTGGAAGCGGCGCGTCACCTGGCCGGCATCGAACATGCCTCCTCCACTGAATTCGGCCCGACCTCCGAGCCGGTCGTCGGCCTGATGACGGAATGGGTGAAGGGCAACGAGCTGGAGAAGCGCTCCTCCAAGGGCGACCTCGGCGGCACGATGCGTCTTGGCGCCTACAAGGCGGCGCTGAAGAAGGACACCAAGATTGCCGAGATCTACGGTTCCACCGATATTTCCGAGCGCCACCGTCACCGCTACGAGGTGAATGTGGACTATAAGGACCGGCTGGAAGAATGCGGTCTGGTCTTCTCGGGCATGTCTCCGGACGGTGTCCTGCCGGAAACGGTGGAATATCCGAACCATCCATGGTTCATCGGCGTCCAGTACCACCCGGAACTGAAGAGCCGTCCGCTCGATCCGCATCCGCTTTTCGCCAGCTTCATCGAAGCGGCAGTGGAGCAGAGCCGGCTGGTGTGACGGTTTGAAGAATATGAAAAGGGTCGCGACAGCGGCCCTTTTTTTGGGTGCACGCATCCGCCGCCAAAGTCTCGACGATGCGTTTTACTCCGTCATCCTCGGGCTTGACCCGAGGATCCATTGCTCGGCGGTTATGGATCCTCGGGTCAAGCCCGAGGATGACGGAGGAGAGGGTACAACTGGTCCGAAGATGCGCGGTGTAATTGTTCGCGAGCGTGCCTCACTCCAGAAAATCATGCTTGCGCAACCACGTCTCGTACCAGTCGGGCCATTCCTCTGTGGGGGTGCCGGGCTTGCCCATGCCGAAACCGTGGCCGCCGGACGCGACCGTATGAAATTCGACATCCACGCCAGCCTTTTCGCAGGCCTCTCGCATGATACGGCTGTTGGCGGGATTGGAAATCTCGTCGTCATCCGCCTGTGTGAGGAAGATCGGAGGGCAGTCTTTGCCCACATGGCTTTCCACCGACCATTCCCGCGTTGCCTCGTCCGTCGGGTGTCTGCCGACAAGCGATCGGCGGGTTGATGTGCGGTCATAGGGGGCTGCAAGCGTGATGACCGGATAGATCAGCGCTGCGACATCCGGCCGGGCTGATTGCCTGTCGATCTCATCCACGCCTTCGTAAGATGTGAAGGCCGAGCGGGCGGCGGCAAGCCCCATCAGGTGGCCGCCGGCCGAAAAACCAAGCGCGCCGATCCTGTGCGGATCGATCTGCCATTCCGAGGCGCGTGCGCGTACCAGACGAAATGCGCGCTGCGCATCCTGAAGCGGCGCCAGCGGTCCGGCAGCCCATCCTTCGATCGGCAGGCGGTAACTGAGGACAAAGGCATAAATGCCTCTGGCCGTAAGCCAGCGCGCGGCGGGATAGGATTCCTTGCCTTCCTCGATGCGCTTATATCCGCCGCCGCCGGCAATGATCATTGCAGACCCATTGGGCTTGCCGGGGGCAAATATCTCAAGGCTCGGCATGGCGATGTTGGTGACGGCGCCTTTTTTGCTGATATTCGCGGGTCCGTCCGGACCGCCACCACCGGGAGGCTGGCCGGGCCAAAGGGCCATGCGAGGCCGATTGTCCTGAGCAGGCAGGTTTGCGGCTTTTCCGACTGTGGCGAGGAATGCACCCGCAAGAAGCAGGCTACGGCGGCAGATCATCAAGTCGTCCTCAATCGCGCATTCGGCTGCGTCGTTCTCCAGGAAGAACAGTTTATGAGGATGGTATAAAATCAACAGGTCAATATGGAGGCAACCCGATATTCCGGTCCGAGCCAGTCCTGTCACGGCCCCGCTGCGATGCGGCAATCGCACAAACAAAAACGGGCCAGAAGGCCCGTTTCGATGTCAACTGGATATGAGACCGGCTTATTTCGGGCCGATCATGTTTTCAGGGCGCACATATTGGTCGAATTCCTCGTTGGTGAGGTATCCGCCGCCGACGGCTTCGTCGCGCAGGGTCGTGCCGTTCTTGTGCGCGGTCTTGGCGATCTTGGCGCAGATGTCGTAGCCGAGCTTGCTGTTCAGCGCCGTCACCAGCATCAGCGAGTTTTCGACGCCCTTCTTGATATTGTCTTCGCGGGCCTCGATGCCGACGACGCAATTGTCGGTGAAGGAGACGGCAGCATCGCCCAGAAGCTGGACCGACTGCAGGAAGTTGTAGGCCATCATCGGGTTATAGACGTTGAGCTCGAAGTGGCCCTGCGAACCGGCAAAGGACAGTGCCGCATTGTTGCCGAAGATGTGGGCGCAGACCTGCGTCAGCGCTTCCGACTGGGTGGGGTTTACCTTGCCCGGCATGATCGACGAGCCGGGTTCGTTTTCCGGCAGCGACAATTCGCCGAGACCGGCGCGCGGGCCGGAGCCGAGGAAGCGGATGTCGTTGGCGATCTTGAAGAGCGCCGCCGCAGCCGCATTGATCGCGCCATGGGAAAAGACCATGGAATCGTGCGAGGCAAGCGCCTCGAACTTGTTCGGCGCGGTCACGAAAGGCAGGCCGGTGATCTTGGAGATTTCCTCGGCGACCTTTTCAGCGAAACCGACGGGAGCGTTGAGGCCCGTGCCGACGGCGGTGCCGCCCTGGGCGAGCTTGGAGAGCGCCGGCAGGGTGGTTTCGATATTGGCGATGGCGGACGCGACCTGCGCGGCGTAGCCGGAGAATTCCTGGCCGAGCGTCAGCGGCGTTGCGTCCTGGGTGTGGGTCCGGCCGATCTTGATGATCTTCTCGAACTGCTTGACCTTGGCTTCCAGCGCCTTGTGCAGGTGCTTGAGGCTCGGCAGCAGGTGATGAACGATCTCTTCCACGCAGGCAATGTGCATCGCCGTCGGGTAGGTGTCGTTCGAGGACTGGCTCATATTGACATGGTCGTTCGGGTGGACCGGCTTCTTGCTGCCCATTTCGCCGCCGAGCATCTCGATCGCGCGGTTGGAAATCACCTCGTTGGCGTTCATGTTGGACTGGGTGCCGGAGCCGGTCTGCCAGACGACGAGCGGGAAATGCTCGGTCAGCTTGCCGTCGATCACTTCCTGCGCGGCGGCAATGATGGCGTCGCCGATCTTCGGGTCGAGGCCGGCCAGCGCCATGTTGGCGCGGGCGGCCGCCTGCTTGACGATGCCGAGCGCACGAACGACAGAGGCGGGCTGTTTTTCCCAGCCGATCTTGAAGTTGCCGAGCGAGCGCTGCGCCTGCGCGCCCCAATAGCGATCGGCCTGAACGTCAATGGGTCCAAATGTATCGGTTTCCGTCCGTGTGGCTGTCATCAGTCCTGCCTTTTTACTCGTGTTCCTCCGCCAAAACGGCGCCTTCGCCCGCCTTGCGCGGCCGATATATAGAATCATCGCGCCGGCAAGGAAAGCCGCTGCAATGCGGCAGGGGCAGATATTTGCCGCCATGCGAAAGCGATTTTGGCGGAAGGGCAGGGCGGGGATGAAAAACCGGCCGGCGTGTCATTTTTACTACGTCGCGAAACGGCCGGAAAACCGGGCTTTCGGCGGCATGTCACCGGCGCGTCAGGCCACGGCAAAGTGAATGAAATAAATAGAAATTTAACCATTCTCGCCAATTCTGGAAATTACGTTTTTATGGCTTTGGCTGTATCATAAGGTTCATTTCGGCACGGTTATGGGCTTTTTCGCGTTTTCTTTTCAACGGGCCGTCTATCGGCTAGACAGGCATGAAACTGATGCCCGCCGTTTCGCTGGCGGTGCTGGGTGCTACGAGGATCAAATTGCAAGTCACATCTGGAAAAACATCGGCAGCGCTGGTGCTGGCTCTCGGTCTTTCCGTTTCCACCGCTCTTCCCGGCAGCGCCGGCGCGGTGACCCTGATGGACCTCCTGCGCGGCGGCCCGGGCAAGGTTGCGCGCGATCGCGGTGAATTGCCGCCGGCCGGCGTCGTCACCTCGCCGCCGAACGCACGGATGAGCGCCGATGCCTCCGATCCCGAGCCGCTGCCGCGCGTTTCCGGCCCGCGTTATTACGACTACAAAGCGGATGCCGCCCGCGTGGTGAACACGGCGAATTTCGGCGAGGGCCTTGCCAATCTGAAATTCAGCGCCACGCCCGAGATCGCCAAGGCGCTGGAGGCCTATTACGGCGCCGGCGGGAAGACGCTGTGGGTTTCCGGCGGCGAGCTGACCGAGCGCGCCAATGCCGTCATCGCCTTCTTCGAGACGGTTGGCGAAAGCGGCCTCGATCCGGCCGACTACAGCATTTCCGCGCCGGCAAAGGACGTGACAGCCAGCATCGGCAGCAATACGACGGGCACGACCGCGACCGGGACGCCGGTGGAAACGGCCTCGGCATCGACCTCCGACGTCTACCAGCGGGCACAGATGCAGTTCGAGCTGGCGCTGTCGGCCAAGGTTCTGGCCTATGTGCAGGATACCATCCGCGGCCGCGTCGATCCGAACCGGCTCTCCGGCTACCATGATTTCAAGCGCAAGACGGTGAACCTTGCGCCCGTGCTGAAGCTTGCGGGCCTGAGCCCCGATGTCGCCGCCTATCTGCGCAGCCGCGAACCCGATAGCGCCGAATATCAGACGCTGAAGGCGGAGCTTGCGCGCCTGCGCGGCGAGGGAGATGCGGCGCACACCGTCCGCGTTCCCGCCGATCTGGTGCTCAAACCCGGCAACAGCAGCGCCGATATGGCGAACGTCGTCAAGGCGATCGAACATCGCGCGTCGCCGGCCTTCAAGGCCGAGCATGCGGCGATCATTTCCGCCTACCAGCAGACGCCGGATTATACGCCTGATCTCGTCGATCTGGTGAAGGCGTTCCAGAGCGAGAACGGCCTGAAGCCCGACGGCGTGATCGGCCGCGCGACCGTGCGCGCCATGGTCGGCGAAAGCAACGATGCGAAGATCGCCAAGGTGCAGGTGGCGATGGAGCAGATCCGCTGGCTGCCGGCCGATCTCGGCCAGCGTTACGTCTTCATCAACCAGCCCGCCTTCATGGCCTATTACCATAATGACGGGGTGGAGCAGTTCGGCATGAAGGTGGTGGTCGGCTCCAAGGCCAACCAGACCTATTTCTTCCAGGATGAGATCCAGACGGTCGAGTTCAATCCCTACTGGGGCGTGCCGCAGTCGATCATCGTCAACGAGATGCTGCCGAAGCTGCGCCGCGATCCGTCCTATCTCGACCGGCTGGGTTACGAAGTGCAGGTTGGCGGCCGTGCCGTCTCCTCCACCAGCGTCAACTGGTACGGCTCCACCAATTCCATTTCCGTGCGCCAGCCGCCGAGCAGCGACAATGCGCTGGGCGACCTGAAGATCCTGTTCCCGAACGCACATGCGATCTACATGCATGACACGCCGGCCAAGAGCTTTTTCAACCGCGACATGCGGGCGCTGAGCCATGGCTGTATCCGCCTCGTCGATCCGCGCCGCATGGCGGCCGCGGTTCTCGGCACCAGCATCGAAAAGGTCAGCGAGCAGATCGCGTCCGGCAAGAACCGTGCCGTGCAGGTGCCGGTGAAAATCCCGGTCTATGTCGCCTATTTCACCGCCTGGCCGGACAAGGACGGCAAGGTGCAGTTCTTCGACGACGTCTATGATCGCGACAGCTATGTGCAGAAGGCCTTTGCCGTGACGACAAAGGCGCGGGCCGCGTCGATCTGATCAGAATAGCATCAAGAAAAAAAGCGCCGGAGACGGCGCTTTTTGTTTGAAGGAAAGGCCTCCCAATTTGTTTGGTGCTGGAGTCCGCCTGCTACATTTGGCGTCAACGGTAACACCGTACTCCGTCACCCTGGACTTGATCCGGGGTCCAGCGCGATCAAGTCCTTGATCGCAAAAGAGTCTTTTCACGGCGCAGACGCGCCGTGGCTGGATGCCGGATCTAGTCCGGCATGACGGATGAGAGGTTGTTCAGCTCTCATCGACGTCGGAATCGCCGTTCCCTGGCACTTTACTTGTCTGGTCCAGTCTCTCAGGCCGCCGCCGCACCCTTCGCAACGAGTTCTTCGAACAGCGCCGGCGTCAATTCGGTGAAACCGTCGATCACGACATCCGGCGCCAGTTCCGCCATCGGCACATCCGTATAACCGAAGGTGACGCCGATCGACGGTACGGCGGCGTTCCTTGCCGCGAGAATGTCGTTGATGCTGTCGCCGACCATGACCGAGCGCCTGATGTCGCCGCCGGCCTTTTCGATGGTGCCGAGAATATGGCGGGCGTCCGGCTTGCGGAAGGCGAAGGTGTCGCCGCAGGTAATGGCGGCGAAATAGCGTGTCAGACCGAGCTTTTCGAGCAGCGGCAGAGCGAGGATTTCGGTCTTGTTGGTGCAGACGGCGAGCGTGATGCCGGCGTCCGAGAGCGCATCCAGCGTGTTGACGATGCCGGGATAGGGGCGGCTTTCGCCGGGCATGTCGGCGCGGTAGTGGGTGATGAAGCGCTCATAGAGGGGCTCGATGTCGGCTTCCGGCAGTTCCGTCTCGCGAAGCGCGAAGGCGCGCTTGATCATGACCCGCGCGCCCTGGCCGACGAGGTGGGTCAGGTCGTCATAGCTGACGGGTGCAAGCCCGGCTGCGGCGATGGTGTGGTTGAGGCTCGACACCAGGTCGGCGGCGGTATCGACCAGCGTGCCGTCGAGATCGAAAATGGCGAGCGGGGAGAGCGGGCGGGATGTCACGGAAACGGCCTCTTGGAGAATGCGGGTGCTGAGATATTCATGCTTTCATTCGCACCAAGCCTAGGCAAAGCCACCTGTCTTTGCAACCGCACCACAACGTTCTGTTCGTTGCCTTGAAAAAGGCTTTCGTTTGGCTTTCGACCCGTGTAAACAGCACGGCGACGACAAAGCTACCGGAGTTTCAGGCGCATGGATGCCCGCCAGATGAAGATCAAGGCCGCCGAGGCCGCATTGTCCCATGTGCAGGACGGGATGCGGCTTGGTATCGGCACGGGTTCGACGGCGGAGGAATTCGTCAGGCTGCTGGCCGAGAAGGTCGCCGCCGGCCTGAAGGTCGAGGGCGTGCCGACATCCGAGCGTACCGCGCGTCTGTGCGTCGAACTTGGCGTGCCGCTGAAATCCCTCGATGAATTGCCGGAGCTGGATCTGACCATCGACGGCGCCGACGAGGTCGATCATGCGCTGCGTCTCGTCAAGGGCGGCGGCGGCGCGCTGCTGCGCGAAAAGATCGTGGCGGCGGCATCCGCCCGCATGATCGTCATCGCCGACCAGAGCAAGGTGGTGGAGACGCTGGGCGCGTTTCCGCTTCCGATCGAAATCAATCCGTTCGGCCAGGTGGCGACGCGCATCGCCATTGAAAAACTGGCGTCGCGGTCCGGGCTTTCCGGTACGCTCACGCTGCGTTCTTCCGGCGACGGCGCCTTCATGACGGATGGCGGGCACCTGATCCTCGACGCATCTTTTGGCCGTATTCCTGATGCAGAAGCGCTAGCACGCGAGCTGAACACGATTCCCGGTGTCGTCGAGCACGGACTTTTCATAAATTTGGCATCGCTTGCCATTATCGCGGGTCCTGAAGGCGCCCGCGTGATGCAGGCAGTATAACAGGAGCGAGATTTTCATGGGCAAATTAGCGGGACTGGGCAAAGCTGCCGCTGCTTCGATCCTCATTTCCGGCATCGTGTTCGGTACTGCCGCACGCGCTCAGGAAATTTCCGAAGCGCATATCGCTGCCGCACGGCAGGCGATCACCTCCCTTGGCGTTACCGACCGTTTCGACGACATTCTGCCGGGTCTGGCCGAACGGCTGAAGGCCGAACTCATCCAGGCCTCGCCGAACGTTCAGGATGCCATTACCGAGACCGTCGACGCCAAGGCGCTCGAGCTTGCGCCGCGCCGCGCCGATCTGGAGCGCGAGGCAGCACTCACCTATGCGCGCGCCTTCACCGTCGAAGAGCTGAACGCCATTTCCACCTTCTACAGCAGCGAAGCCGGCAAGAAGCTTCTGAAGGACGGCCCGATCGCCACGCGCGAACTGATGAAGGCCGCCGACATCTGGGCCGCCGGCATCAACCGCGACCTCAACGCTTCCAGCATGTCGGAACTGCAGAAGGTTGCCGGCGCCGATCTGAAGCCGCTTCCGGCCGATCAGAACGCCACGGGCGGCGCTCCGGCTCCCAAGCCGTAAGCCGACCCATAAAGGTTCAGAAATATTCAAAGCCCGGCCGCAAGACCGGGCTTTTCATTTGTGCGTCGCAGCACCTATATGTGGCGTGAATGCACCGCCGCCGGTCTTGAGGCCTGTATGGCGGTTTTGATCAGGGGTTTTGACTATGACAGCTTATGACTACGATCTCTTCGTCATCGGTGGCGGTTCCGGCGGCGTGCGCAGCGGCCGCGTGGCGGCCTCGCTTGGCAAGCGTGTGGGGATTGCGGAAGAATATCGCTATGGCGGCACCTGCGTCATCCGCGGCTGCGTGCCGAAGAAGCTGTTTGTTTATGCCTCGCAATTTCCCGAGCATTTCGAGGATTCGGAAGGCTTCGGCTGGAGCGTCGGGGAGCGCAGCTTCGACTGGAAAAAGCTGATCGCGGCGAAGGACAAGGAAATCACCCGGCTCGAAGGGCTTTACCGCAAGGGGCTGGAGAACGCCAAGGCCGATATTTTCGACAGCCGCGCGGAGCTGGTGGATGCCCATACCGTGAGGCTGACGAAAACCGGCGAGACCTTCACCGCCGAGCGCATCGTGATTGCCGTCGGCGGCACGCCGAACGAGCACAGGTCGTTGCCCGGTCATGAGCTGACGATCTCGTCCAACGAGGCCTTCAACCTGGAAGAACTGCCGAAATCTATCCTGATTGCCGGCGGCGGTTACATTGCCGTGGAATTCGCCAATATATTCCATGGGCTCGGCGTCGAAACGACGCTGATCTATCGCGGCAAGGAAATCCTGTCGCGGTTCGATCAGGACATGAGCAAGGGCCTGCATGAAGCGATGGAGGCCAAGGGCATCAAGATCCTGCTCAGCGATGTCATCGAAGAAGTGACGAAGGGCGAGGGCACGTTGCAGGCCCGCACGAAGAGCCACGGTACGCTTGCCGTCGAAACCGTGATGCTGGCGCTCGGCCGCGATCCGAACACCAGGGGTCTTGGCCTCGAAAATGCCGGCGTGAAGGTGGATGGGCGCGGCGCTGTCATCGTCGACGATTATTCGCGCACGAATGTGCCGAGCATCTTCGCGCTGGGCGACGTCACCGACCGGGTACAGCTGACGCCGGTGGCGATCCACGAGGCCATGTGCTTCATCGAGACCGAATACAAGAACAACCCGACCAAGCCGGATCACGAGCTGATCGCGACGGCGGTGTTCTCGCAGCCGGAGATCGGCACCGTCGGTCTTTCGGAAGAGGAAGCGGGCAGGAAATATCCGGAACTCGAAGTCTATCGCGCCCAGTTCCGGCCGATGAAGGCGACGCTGTCTGGCCGCCAGGAAAAGACGATCATGAAGCTGATCGTCAATGCCGCCGACCGCAGGGTCGTCGGCGTCCATATTCTCGGCCACGAGGCGGGCGAGATGGCGCAGCTTCTCGGCATCACGCTGAAGGCCGGCTGCACCAAGGACGATTTCGACCGCACCATGGCGGTTCATCCGACGGCCGCCGAAGAGCTGGTGACGATGTATTCGCCGAGCTACCGCGTGGTGAAGGGCGAACGGGTGTAGCGCTGATGTCAGCGTGATATGATCCTTGTCCGAATTTGCCCGCCGCCCTTCGAAAACCAGTGTTTTTCAAAGCGCGGCGGGTTGGTTAAATCGTTTGAATTGACTTTTGTGCATCTGGAGCGCCCAAAACGGCCAGAATGAGCCGGATGGAACGGGGATCGGCTATGCAAAGCCGATGCTTGAGGCTATAAGCCGCTCAATTTTTCGAGGCGGCCGCGCGGCAGTCACGCGGGCGAGAAAAGGGTAAGAACATGGCACAGAATTGGACCCCCGGCAGCTGGCGGCAGAAACCGATCCAGCAGGTTCCCGAATATCCGGACGCGGCAGCGCTTGCGGCAACGGAAGCCACGCTTGCGACCTATCCGCCGCTGGTCTTTGCCGGTGAGGCCCGCCGCCTGAAAAAACAGCTCGCCAATGTGGCGGAAGGCAACGCCTTCCTGCTGCAGGGCGGCGATTGCGCCGAAAGCTTTGCCGAACATGGCGCGGACAATATCCGCGACTTCTTCCGTGCCTTCCTGCAGATGGCCGTCGTCCTGACCTACGGCGCGCAGCTGCCCGTCGTGAAGGTGGGTCGCATTGCCGGCCAGTTCGCCAAGCCGCGCTCTTCCAACGTGGAAGTGCTGGATGGCGTGACATTGCCGTCCTACCGCGGCGACATCATCAACGGCATCGAATTCAACGAAGGTTCGCGCGTGCCGAGCCCGGAGCGCCAGCTCGACGCCTACCGCCAGTCGGCCGCGACGCTGAACCTCTTGCGCGCTTTCGCGATGGGTGGTTACGCCAACCTTGAAAACGTTCACCAGTGGATGCTCGGTTTCATCAAGGACAGCCCGCAGGCGGACCGTTACCGCAAGCTGGCCGACCGGATTTCCGAAACCATGGATTTCATGAAGGCGATCGGCATTACGGCGGAGAGCAATCCCAGCCTGCGCGAAACCGATTTCTTCACCAGCCATGAGGCGCTGCTGCTCGGTTACGAAGAGGCGCTCACGCGCGTCGATTCCACCTCCGGCGACTGGTACGCCACGTCCGGCCACATGATCTGGATCGGCGACCGCACGCGCCAGCTCGACCATGCGCATGTGGAATATTTCCGTGGCATCAAGAACCCGATCGGCCTGAAATGCGGTCCGTCGCTGACGCCCGATAATCTGATCGAGCTGATCGATGCGCTGAACCCCACGAACGAGGCCGGCCGCCTGACCCTGATCTGCCGTTTCGGCCATGACAAGGTTGCCGACAGCCTGCCGAAGCTCATTCGCGCGGTGGAGAAGGAAGGCCGCAAGGTCGTCTGGTCCTGCGATCCCATGCATGGCAACACGATCACGCTCAACCACTACAAGACGCGTCCGTTCGAGCGCATCCTGTCGGAAGTGGAAAGCTTCTTCCAGATTCACCGTGCCGAAGGCACGCATCCGGGCGGCATCCATATCGAGATGACCGGCAAGGACGTGACGGAATGCACGGGCGGCGCGCGCGCCGTGACGGCGGATTCGCTGTCCGACCGTTACCATACCCATTGCGATCCGCGTCTCAACGCCGATCAGGCGCTGGAACTGGCCTTCCTGCTGTCCGAACGCATGAAGAGCGGCCGTGACGAGAAGCGTCTGGCGATTGCCAACGCCTGATACAAAAAGCGATCACATGAAAAGCCGCCGGGATATTTCCCGGCGGCTTTTTTGTGCGTGAAGATGGAATTACTGCACCAGCGCCGGCTGCTGGCAGCGGACGTCCGTGACCCGCACATCGGCTTCGCCGATCTTGACGCCGAGAACCAGAAGCACGTTGTAGAGCAGCTGATCGACGGGCGCCGTGACAACTGCAAGCGTGTTGGCCAGCGCCGACTGTATGCCCGCCAGACCTCCCAGATCGAGGTTGAGGAACAGCAGCCTGATATCCAGATTGAGGTTCTTCAGCAGCGAGCTGACAAGGGTGGTCACGGTGTCCTTGGTGGAGACGCTCTTGATCTTGCCCTGTGTAATATCCGACTGCGTGAAGGTCAGTTTGGTCTTTGTCATGTTGGTGGCGTTGATGAGGGCGCTGCCATTGATGGCAAGCAGCGCCGAATCCACGATTGCCGCCTTGGTGACGCGCGGGTCCTTGCCGAAATTGGCGAAGGCCGAGGTATCGACATTGCCGAGGGCGATTTCCGCAACACCCGGCACAACCTCCACATCCACCGTGCCCTGTCCGCCGCCGGTGCAGCGAATATCGGCAAGCCGCGCTTCGGCATGGGCGACTTCCACATAAAGCGGAAGATTGACCTTGAGGCCGGCAATGGCCTGAAGACCGTCGACCACGACATTCAGCGCCAGCCGGGTCTGCGCGGTACGGACGATGGTTCCCTGTCCGCCGACCGCGAGCGAGGGGGTTTCGACCGGCGGCTCGCCGATGGCAAGCGTTGCCTTGACCGAAGCAAGGCCCAGAAGATTGGCATTGAGATTGAGCCCGAGTTGACTTCCGCCATTACCGGCGATGGCGGCGGCGTTGATGAGATCGAACACGCTGGCATTGACCTTGAGGTTTTCGCCACTGCCAATCAGCTTGTCCGACAGAGGCCCCAGATTGAGGATTTCCTCCAGCTTGATCTTGATGTTGCTTTTATTGGCGACCTTCTGCAGCGTGCCGAGAATTGTCGCGACGGCAGGCTGCACGCCGGTGGTTTTCGTCAGCACGTCCAGGAATTTGCCATAGGTGATTTCCGTCTGGAGAACATCCTTATAGGTGCCGGCCGTGAGCTTGAGATCGATCGCCAGGGCGTCGACGACATGCAACGCGTTGACGTCGGCAGCGATGAGCGCCTTGTAATCCATGAGTTTCAGCGAGACGGTGGTGCCGAGCAGGCCGCCGAGCAGACTGTTGATGATCCCCTCATCGAGGCTGGCGAGCCGCGATCCTACCGAAAATGCCGCAATCCTCTGGGACGAGGCGGTTCCGACGGCGGAGACCTTGGGGGGCTTGGTAAAGGCGGAGGCGAAGAATATCTCGCCCTTTTCGACGATATTCACTTTCACCGCATTGGTGGGCAGGGCGTTTTCGACGAAGCGTTGCCCGACGGGAACGGTGGCGTCCGGCTCATAGTGGCCCTTGATGACTTCGGCGTAACCGTTGCTGCTGGCAAATTCGTTCAAGGGATCGAAGGGTTGCAGACCCTTCTCGGTCAGGAGACCCTGCGCCGTCTTGACGCCGAGGTTCATGCCGTTGAGGGCGAAATATTGCTGCACGGCCTTTTCCGGGTCGGCGGCGCTGGCGGCCGCCGAAATGGCCGCGAGATCGGCGGTCTGCTGCAATTGCCGTTTCTGCAGCGTCAGATAACCGTAGTCGACGCCGAGCGCCAGAATGCCGATGAAAAGCGGCGCGGTCAGTCCGGCCGAGATGGCGATGTTGCCGCCGCGGTCCTTCAGGAAGCCGGGAAGCAGGGAATGGATGGTCCGCATGTCATGCTCCTCCGATCCGGATGGTGGAAAAACGCCGGATGACCGGCTCGGGCAGGGTGTAGCTGTAGAGGCTCCAGATCGGCAGATCGCGGGCGTCATATTCGACCTTGACCGTGAACTGGTTGGCATTGGCCGGATCGGTAGCGACATCGACGGTGAAACGCTTCTTGTCCATGAAGGCGTAACCGAGATTGCTTCTGGCGATGAAATCCCGGGCAAGCTGCTGACGCTCGGTCGTATTGAGGCCGGCAACCGCCGTCCTTGCCGCATCGGCGGCGACCTGCTGCACCGAATAGGCCGCCATCAGGTAGATGCCGTAGGCGATCATGGTCAGCAGGACGAGAAAGAAGATAGGCGCGACGATGGCGAATTCGACGGCTGACGAGCCGGATCGGTCGCGAAATAAACGTACTCCATTACGCATAAAGCACCCCCGTTCCTAAGGCATCAAGGTTCGATGCCTTGATTTATTATTTTCGGAAATGCTAATTTATAGGTGTTAATTTTGTATTGATGTCGCTCTTATGGGTTGCAGGCGGGAATGGATCTTCGCGTCACCGCAAGGGCGCTTCCGCCCTTCGTGAATAGCGAGCTCTATCTATCTCTTTGTATTTTTTTATAAATTTCAGATCAGCCGCAGGCCCTTGAAACTGGCGTGGCCATCCTTGCCGATGATGATATGGTCGTGGACGGTGATGCCGAGCGGCTTGGCCGTATCGATGATGGTCTTGGTCATCTCGATATCCGCACGCGAAGGAGTGGGGTCTCCACTCGGATGGTTGTGAATTAAAATCAGGGCGGTGGACGATAATTCAAGCGCGCGGCGCACGATTTCGCGCGGATAGACCGGCGTGTGGTCCACGGTTCCCTGGCCCTGCACCTCGTCGGCGATCAGGACGTTGCGCTTGTCGAGGAACAGGATGCGGAACTGCTCGCGCGTTTCGTGGGCCATGGCGGCATGGCAATAATCGATGACCGATGACCAGGAACTCAGGACCTGCTTGTTGCGGATTTCGCTTTTCAGCATGCGCTGGGAAACGGAGGCGACGAGTTTCAGATCGAGTGCCACGGCCTCGCCCACGCCCTTCACCTCCTGCAATAGCGGCAAGGGCGCGCCGAGCACACCGCCAAGCGTTCCGAAACGGGCGATGAGCGCTTTGGCGATGGGTTTGGTATCGCGTCTCGGAATCAGCCGGAACAGCACGAGCTCCAGCAATTCATAATCGGCAAGGGCTGCGTCGCCGCCATCGCGGTAACGTGCCCGCAGCCGGTCCCGGTGGCCGTGGTAGTGAACGGCATCCGCCTCCTGGTCCGCAACGGCCCGTTCGGCTTTCTTCGGGGTGTTTCGCGGTTCGGCAAAAAAGCCGCGCTCATCCGCCGCGTCGAAAAGGTCGCCTTCGCCCGCCTGAAAGCCGGGGGGTGTGGAAAGATCGGCGGGAGGCGGGGCGGGGCGTTTTGCCATAGGCGGTCTGGCCTTATGCGGGGGGAAGCGGCGGCAGGCCCGGACGGTCGAAGCCGCCCGGCGACAGCGTGAAGATTTCGCAGCCGGTGGCCGTGACGCCGACGGCATGTTCATATTGGGCGGAGAGGGAGCGGTCGCGCGTCACCGCCGTCCAGCCGTCGGAGAGCACCTTCACATGCGGCTTGCCGAGGTTGATCATCGGTTCGATGGTGAAGATCATGCCCTCGCGGATTTCCGGTCCTTCCTCGGGGCGGCCGTAGTGCAGGATGTTCGGCGTGTCGTGGAACAGGCGTCCGACGCCGTGGCCGCAGAAATCGCGCACGACGGAGCAGCGTTCGGCCTCCGCATAGGCCTGGATCGCCGCGCCGATCGCACCCGTGCGCACGCCGGGTTTTACCGCCGCGATGCCGCGCAGCAGGCATTCATAGGTCACTTCCATCAGCCGCTCGGCGGCGCGCTTGATCTGGCCGACCGGATACATGCGGCTCGAATCGCCATGCCAGCCATCCAGCACATAGGTCACGTCGATATTGACGATATCGCCCTCGCGCAGCGGTTTTTCATCCGGGATGCCGTGGCAGACCACGTGGTTGATCGAGGTGCAGACGGATTTGGTATAACCGCGATAATTCAGCGTCGCCGGCAGCGCGCCATGGTCGGCGCCGAATTCGAAGACGAAACGGTCGATGGCGTCGGTCGTCACGCCCGGCCTGACGATGGCCGCCAGCTCATCGAGGCAACGCGCCGTCAGCTGGCACGCCTTGCGCATGCCGTCAAAGTCCTCGAGCGTATAAAGGCGGATGACGCCGGTATTCTTGAGGGGGGCGGAGGCTGCGTCGATATAGGTGACCATCTGAGTGCTTTCTGTCTCTTTACGTCCCTGTTCATAAAACAGCGGGACGCCATTCGTCCATCTTAACCGTTCCACTGACCGAAATTTGTGAGGGCGAGACCGTGCATTTCACCGCATAGGCCTCCACGCCGCGCGCCATCGCCCGCTGAAACGCCAGCGCATAGACGGGGTCGAGATCATCGCAGATGCGCATCCGCGCGCAATCGTCGCGCTGGATGAGATAGAGCATCACTGAGCGGTAACCTGCTTGCGCAGCGTCACCCAGTTCCTCCAGATGTTTGGCGCCGCGTTTGGTGGCGGTATCAGGAAATTCGGCCAGCCCCTTCTCGCGCATGAAATGCACGTTCTTGACCTCCACATAGGCATCCGGCCGGCCGGGTTGCGACAGCAGGAAATCGATGCGGGAATTGCGGCCGTATTTCTGTTCGCGCCGGATCGTCGAATAACCGCCGAGCTCCGGGATGCGGCCGGTGAGGATGGCCTCTTCCGCCAGCCGGTTCGGCATGCCGGTATTGATGCCGACGACGGTGCCATCGGCCTCGACCATTTCCAGCATATGGCGATATTTGCGGGTCGGACTGTCATGTTCGGACAGCCAGATGCGCGAACCCGGCGTCGTCAGCCCGCGCATGGAGCCGGTATTGGGGCAGGAGCCGGTGATCGCGGTTCCGTCTTCCAGCACGGCATCGAAGAGGAAACGTTTGTAGCGGGAAATAAGCGTGGCGGGAATGAGCGGGGGTGTGAAGAACATGGGGCCTTGACGGTAAGCGTGTGTTTTGCGGGATCTGTCTTACACCCTCATCCCTGTGCTTGTCACAGGGATCCAGCCAGCCAAGTCCTTGGGCTGAACGGCCTCTGTCGCGGCGCAGACGCGCATCGGCCGGATTCCTGTGAAGAGCACAGGAATGAGGGTGGAGGGATCGCTGGTGGAAGACGTCTTTCTATCCTGTACTGGTCATTTTCACGGACGTTCTATGACAGCACATACGTCCCCGGCGCGTCGCCGAGCACGGGGCGCTTGCCGTCTTCGGGTTTGCGCGCCTTGACCTTTTCGGCATTCTGGCTTTCGATCCAGTTCTGCCAGTGCACCCACCAGGAACCTTTGTGGGCGGTGGCGGCAGCCTGCCAGGCCTCGAAGTCTCCGGCGGGTGACGGCCCGGTCCAATATTGGTATTTCTCAAGCTGCGGCGGGTTGACGACGCCGGCGATGTGGCCGGACGCGCCGAGCACGAATTCCACCGGCCCGCCGAACAGCGCAGCACCGGTGAAGACCGATTTCGCAGGCGCGATATGGTCGTCGCGTGTGGCGAGATCATAGACGGGTATGGTGATATCGCCGAGATTGATCCGCTTGCCGGCAATGCGCATCAGCCCGCGGGCGAGATTGTTCTCGAGGTAACAATTGCGCAGATAGAAGGAGTGGCTGGCGGCCGTCACCCGGGTCGAATCGGAATTCCAGTAGAGCAGATCGAAGGGCAGGGGCTCGGCGCCGCGCAGGTAATTATCGACCATGTAGGGCCAGATGAGATCGGAGGCGCGCAACATGTTGAAGACGGTGGCCATGATCGAACCGTCGAGATAACCGACCGCCTGCATGTGCTTGTCGAGTGCGGCAAGCTGGCCTTCGTCGATGAAGACCTTGAGATCGCCGGCATGGATGAAATCGGTCTGGGCGGCAAGCAGCGTGGCGCTGCGGATACGCTCATCGCCCTGCTGCGCATGCAGCGCCAGCGCCGAGGACAGGAGCGTGCCGCCGACGCAATAACCGATCGCGTTGATTTGCCTCTCGCCGGTGCGCTCCTCGATGGTGTCGAGGGCGAAATCGATGCCATCGCGGATGTAATCGTCCCAGCCCTTGTCGGCGAGGCCTGCATCCGGGTTGATCCACGAGACCATGAAGACGCTGTGGCCCTGCTCGAGGCACCATCCGACGAAGGATTTCTGCGGGTTGAGATCGAGAATGTAGAATTTGTTGATCCAGGGCGGCACGATCAGCAGTGGCCGTTTGAAGGCCTTTTTCGTCGTCGGCGCATAATGGATGATTTCGCAGAGCGGGCTTTTCGCCACCACCTTGCCGGGGGTGACGGCGATATTCTGGCCGATGACGAATTTGCTGTAGTCGGTCTGGCGCAGTTTCAGATGGCCATTGCCGGCCGCGACATCCTCTGCCAGCTGCGCCATGCCCTTGACGAGATTGGCGCCGCTGGAGGCGACCGTCTCGCGGAAGACCTGCGGATTGGTGAAGACGAAATTGGCCGGCGAAAGCGCCTCCGTCACCTGGCGCATGTAAAATAGCGCCTTGGTGCGGGTATGTTCGTCCAGCCCCTCTGCCTCCGTCACCATCCGGTCGGCGAAGCCAACGGTGGTCTGGTAGGCTTTCAGAAGGAAATCGAAGAACGGATTGGCCTGCCAGTCGGCATCGGCAAAACGCCGGTTGCGCCGTTCCGCAGGTCCGCTTTCGGTGGGTTTCTGCGGGGCCGAATCGGCATCGCCGGAAAACTGCGCCACCGATTTTGCCCACAGATCGTAATAGCTGGAAAGCAGATGGGTCTGCGCCTCCAGCGACCGTTTCGGCTCGGCCATCCAATATTCGGCGACGTCGGACAGCGTCTTGACGAGGTCGGTCAGCGGATCGGCGCTGGTCTTCGGGATTTCACCGCGTTCGCGCGGCGCCAGCCATTCGGATGCGGCCTTGCCGAGATTTTCGAGCGCACGGGCGAGGTTGATCGCGAAGGTTTCGGGGTCGCGGATCAGGTAGGCCTCGGCGGAGCTGGCGTCGAAGCCGGGGGTTTTGCCACCCTTTTTCTCAGCGCCGCCGTCAACACCTGCCATGCATCATCCTCCACCAAATTTGTATTTGCACATTCTGCATGAAAACGAATACAAGTTCCACCAGCAAGGGGAGGCCGCAAAAGGCCGAACCATGGTCGAATTCGATATCGGCAGATATCCTTACAGGCGGAACAGGACGATGGGCAAGCACATGGGCATATGGGGCACATGGGGAACATATGCGGAAAACGCCGCGAAAATCGCTGTTCTCTCGCTCTGCGGCACCGTGTTTGTCACCACGCTCGCCGCCTGCAAGGCTCCCGAACCGATCGTGGCACCTGCCCATATGCGCCGCCCGACAGCCGAAATCGTCGGTCCGCGCCCCGTCAGCGACAATGCGGTGAGCCAGAAGCGCGACACCGGCACCTATCCGACCTTTTCCGCCCCCATGACGGCCGCCGGAACGCAGATGGGTGACGATGAGGCCTCCAAAATGGAATCGAGCCTTTCCCGCCTCGGCGCAGCCCGCCGCAACGGCCAGATTTCGGAAGCCGAATACAAGCGCCGGGTGGCAGAGTTGCGGGCGCTTGCCGAAAACCAGAAGCCTGTTGCGACGCCTGCTTCGCAATAAGGGCTCAATCCGGTTGATGCGGCGATTGTCGGTGCGCCAGCCCTGGCGCTGCACGTCTATCGCTAAAGCGGCCGCCTGCTTTGCCGTCTTCCCGCTGTTTGGCATGTCTCGCCCGCCATGCGCATGCATGCCGGCCTGACGGATGTTCCTCGACAGGCTGTTCTTACCGGAGAATGGCCAAGGACGTCATAACCCCTTCTTTACCCTGCCTTTGAACCATCTGCTTACCGAAGATGTTAAGCGGATGGATGCGGTTTTCCGCTTATGTTGCAGCCATAACAAACAGGCCGCTGAAAAGGCGGCATACAGGGTGAAATATCATGAGATGCATTGCCGCTCTGCTGGTTCTTGCCGGTTTTGCGCTCGCGCCGGCTCAGGCGCGCGCGCCGTATGTCAATATCGGAACATCCGCGCTTCAGGGACGATGAAGAAGGCGGCGAAGCGCTGGTCAGTCGTTGCCGGCGGCTTCGCTCAGCGCATCGAGATCAGGCACCGTGATATGGCGGTTGTTCTCGATGCGGATAATGCCTTCCTTGCGCAGCTTGGTCATTTGCCGGCTAACAGTCTCGATGGTGAGGCCGAGGAAATCGGCAATGTCGGCGCGTGACAGCGGCAGGTCGAAAGCCGATTTGTCATCGTTTTCCGGATCGATATGGGTGGCGATCATATAAAGGAAGCTGGCAACCTTTTCCTGCGCCGATTTGCGGCCGAGCGTCAGCATCCAGTCGCGCGCTTCGTCCAGTTCCTTCAGCGACTGATTGTGGAGCTTGCGCTCCATGTCCGGCACTTCGCAGACCATGCGGTCCACGACGCGGCGTGGGAAAAGGCAGATTTCCACATCGGTTGCCGCCTCCGCCGTCATCTTGCTTTCGGCCATGAACGGCCGGCCGAGAAAATCCGGCGCGAATTGCAGCCCGACGATCTGCTGGCGGCCGTCCGACATCATTTTCGACAGCTTCACCACGCCATTGAGGATATTGCCGTAGGAGGTGACGAGTTCGCCCTGGCCAAGCAGCTCGTTGCCGGCTTGCAGTTTCTTGCGGCTGGAATGGCGGTTAAGATCGCATAGTTGCTGCGGTGTCAGCGTGCTGCATAGACCGCCGTGACGCGCCTCGCACGAGCGGCAGACGACGGGCTCTTCCGAATTGTGGATGGTTTTCTGCAGCGTATCCATAAGCCTTTTCCAATGCTGGCTTTTTCGGAACGATTGCGACCGTGGGTATCAGATCCGGTCCCTCTGAAGGCTTGCGCCGCGTAGCCGTCGCCCCCGCGTCTACTTTAGCAAGAACTTACGGTGCAATTTGATTGAAGTCAAAGTTGCAAACTGTCGCAGCCGTTACTGAAAGAGAGGAAATCGACATTTTCTTGATAAAAGGCAAATCCGGTGATGAATACCGAACTTCTTCGCAAATATTCGGGCGCCGTGCCGCGTTACACCAGCTATCCCACCGCGCCGCATTTCCACGGGGGAATCGATAACGCCACCTATCGCGGCTGGCTCGGCGCGCTGGGTCACAGGAACCGGATATCGCTTTACCTGCATATTCCCTATTGCGACCGGCTGTGCTGGTTCTGCGCCTGTCATACCAAGCACACGCTGAAATACGAACCGATTGCCGTTTATCTGGAAGCGCTCAAGCGGGAGATCGAGGCGGTGGGCGCGCTTGTTTCACCCGATGCCGTGGTGAGCGCGGTGCATTTCGGCGGCGGTTCTCCCACCATGCTGAAGCCGCAGGACCTGCGGAGCCTGATGGACTGTCTGCGGCGTCACTTCACCTTCGGGCTCGCACCGGAAATCAGTGTTGAAATGGACCCCAACGATCTGGATGACGGCCGCTATGACGCGCTTGCCGCCATCGGCATGTCGCGGGCGAGCCTCGGCGTGCAGGATTTCGATGACAAAGTGCAAAAAACCATCAACCGTATCCAGTCGTTCGAACAGACGAAATCGGTGGTGGATGCCGTGCGGGCGAGGGGTGTGCATTCGGTCAATTGCGACATCCTTTACGGCCTTCCGTTCCAGAGCTGCGAGACATTGGAAAAGACCGTCGGTCAGATCGTCTCGCTCGATCCCGACCGCATCGCGCTTTTCGGTTATGCCCATGTGCCGTGGATGAAAAAACACCAGTCGCTGATCCCCGAACACGCGCTGCCTGACATTGGCGAGCGTTACCGCCAGATGACGATGGCAGGCGAGATGCTGAAAACGGCCGGTTACAGGGCGGTCGGCATCGATCATTTCGCCAGGCCGGCCGATACTCTCTGCCAGGCTGCAGAAGCGGGCGCCCTCAGGCGGAATTTCCAGGGCTATACCACCGACACGGCCGATGCGCTGATCGGGCTCGGCGCCTCGTCGATCGGCAGGCTGCCGCAGGGTTATGTGCAGAACATGGCGGCGACGGGGGAATATCAGCGTCTGGCGGGCGACGGCGGGCTTGCCGTCGTCAGGGGAATAGAACTGTCGGACGAGGATCATCTGCGCTCGCATGTGATCGAGAGGCTGATGTGCGATTTCTCGATCGATCTTTCGGATCTGCAACGGCGTTTCGGCAAGGGTAGCCGTTCGGTGAGGATGCAGGCTCAGCATTTTGCCGCAAGCGACCGGGACGGGGTGGTGCGTTTCGACGCCGATATTTTTGCGGTAACGGAGGCCGGAAGGCCCTTTGTGCGTAATATAGCGGCAATCTTCGACACCTATCTCGGCAATGGACGCGGCCGCCATTCGGTTGCTGTTTAGGCAACAGTTTTGGGGCAAATTTCAAAGTTACGTCACGAAACCATTGGCTTTTTTGTGCGACTTGCCTATGTGGTGCGTCAGACAGGATAATTCATACGAACGACAATAAGGATTATGGGCGTGACAGCTACATTCGACAAGGTTGCCGACATTATCGCCGAAACCAGCGAAATCGACCGCGAGACCATTACGCCGGAGAGCCACACGATCGACGATCTGGGCATCGACAGCCTCGACTTTCTTGATATCGTCTTTGCCATCGACAAGGAATTCGGCATCAAGATTCCGCTCGAGCAGTGGACGCAGGAAGTCAACGAAGGCAAGGTTTCCACCGAAGAATATTTCGTGCTGAAGAACCTCTGCGCCAAGATCGACGAATTGCGTGCAGCCAAGGGCTGATGTGACGATGCCCGCTTCCGGCGGGCATTTTCTTTTGATGCCGCCTGCGCGCAAACCATGACTAACCGACCAGAAACGGGCCGGACGAATGCTGCTTGAATATTTTCAGATGATCGACAAGGTCGAAGCCGTGGACATGACGGCGCGCACATTGAAGGCGCAGTCTGTCGTTCCCGACAAGAGCCCGGTGTTCGAAGGCCATTTCCCTGGCATGCCGCTGGTTCCGGGCGTGCTTCTGATCGAGACCATGGCGCAGGCCTCCGGCATGCTGGTTCTGGCATTTTCCGATTTTGCCTCCATGCCGTTCCTGATGTCGGTCGACGGCGCCAAGATGCGCACCTTCGTGGAGCCGGGCGCGGTTCTCGATATCGAGGCCGTGCTGGAGCATGACGGTTCCGGTTTCGCGGTCACCAAGGCGAAGATCACCTCTGCCGGCAAGAAGGTCTGCGACGCGCAGCTGAAGTTGCGCACCATGCCGTTCAGCGAAATCCCGCTTGGTCCGATTGTCAAGAAGCGGGCCGAGGAAGTCGGCCTGATCGCCGCCATTGCCGCAGACGCGCAGGGTTAAGCGTTTCCACCCGTTTCGAAGAGGGCCGCTTTGCCGCCGGCCCGGTTTCGAAGCATGAAAATCGTGGGCTCGCGACGGCGGAACAGGCCTTCACCATTGCCAATCCGCATCGCGGGCTTTATTCCGCAACACATGACGTGGTTGTTCGCAACCGCTGTGGATAGCCGTGACCGTTTCGGTGGGGCCGGCTGCAAAGGATGACAGACGATGAAATCTGACAATGATGTGGTGATAACAGGGGTCGGCATCGTGACCTGTCACGGCGTCGGCAGCCAGGCGCATGTGGCGCTTCTTTCTGGAGCCGCTGCGCCGGCGACGATTGTCGAGACCGAAAAGTTCAAGCCCTATCCGGTTCATCCCATGCCGGAGATCGACTGGTCGGCGCAGATCGCCAAGCGCGGCGACCAGCGCCAGATGGAAAACTGGCAGCGTCTCGGCGTGTTCGCCGCGGGTCTGGCGCTTGACGATGCCGGGCTGAAGGACAATGCCGAGGCCTGCGCCACCATGGACATGATCGTGGCGGCCGGCGGCGGTGAGCGCGACATCAATGTCGATACGCTGATCGTCGACGAGGCCCTGAAGCGCAACGACCGTGAAAAGCTGCTGAACGAGAAGCTGACGACGGAACTGCGCCCGACGCTGTTTCTCGCCCAGCTTTCCAACCTGATGGCCGGCAATATCTCCATCGTGCACAAGGTCACCGGTTCGTCCCGCACCTTCATGGGCGAAGAAGCGGCCGGCATTTCCGCCGTCGAAACCGCATTCCACCGCATCCGTTCCGGCGAATCGAGCCATGCCCTTGTCGGCGGCGCCTTCTCGGCTGAACGTCCCGACATGATCCTGCTGTTTGAAGCCATCGGCGCGCATGCGCAGGGCGGCTGGCAGCCGCTGTGGTCGCGTGAAAGCCAGGACGGCGGCGGCATGATTTCCGGTTCGCTCGGCGCCTTCCTCGTGCTGGAATCGCGCAAGCATGCCAGCGCGCGCGGCGCGCGGGTTTATGCCCGTATCGACGCCATTGAGGGCGACCGCGGCAGCCGCGATGACGGCAAGATGGAAAAGCGCATGGAGCGCCTGCTTGCGCCTGCAAAGGACAGCGCTGCGACCGTCGTGTTTTCCGGCGCCAGCGGTCATGACGGCGTGACGGCCCGCGAGAAGGACATTCTCGAAAAAGCCCTGCCGAATGCTGCCATTCGTGGTTTTGGCGGTATCACCGGCCATGGACTTGAAGCACAGTTTCCGCTCGGCCTCGCGCTCGCGGCGCTGACGCTTGAAAGCGGCGCGAAGGTTCCTACCTTCGACGCGGCTGCGGAAAAGCCCATGGGCGAAGCGGCGAGCGAAGCCGTTGTCACCACCGTCGGCCATGTGCGCGGCGAAGGTGTCGCCGTTCTGTCGCGCGACGTTTGAGGAGAAAGACCATGACTTCCAATTTCAGGGATCATCTCGGTCGCCCGATCGTCGCCGTCACCGGCATGGGCATCATCACCTCGCTCGGGCAGGGGCTTGCCGATAACTGGGCGGCGCTGACGTCGGGCAAGTCGGGCATCCACAAGATCACCCGTTTCCCGACCGAGGGGCTTTCGACGCGGATCAGCGGCACGGTGGATTTCATCGATATCCCGGTTCCGAATTCCGTCGAGCGTTCCTATGCTTTTGCCCGCGAAACCACCATCGAGGCTCTGGCGCAGGCCGGCATCTCCGGCGATTTCGACGGTCCGCTGTTTCTCGCAGCGCCGCCGATCGAACCGGAATGGAGCGCCCGTTTCGAGCTTGCCGACCGGTCTCCGCCGGCCGCCCAGCCGGGTGATGCCTATGAACGTTTCCTGACGGCCTTCCGGCAGCGTCCCGACCCGGCCTTCCAGGAAGCGGCCCTGTTCGGCGCGATTTCCGAGCGTCTTTCCGACCGTTTCGGCACACGCGGCCTGCCGGTCACGCTGTCCACCGCCTGTGCATCGGGCGCGACCGCGATCCAGCTTGGCGTCGAAGCCATCCGCCAGGGCCGCACGGAGCGGGCGCTGACGGTTGCGACCGACGGTTCGGTCAGCGCCGAAGCGCTGATCCGCTTTTCGCTTCTCTCCGCGCTTTCGACCCAGAACGACCCGCCGGAAAAGGCCTCCAAGCCGTTCAGCAAGGACCGCGACGGTTTCGTGATCGCCGAAGGCGCTGCGACGCTGGTGCTGGAATCGCTCGAAGCGGCCGTTGCACGCGGTGCGAAGGTGCTCGGCATCATCAAGGGTGCGGGTGAAAAGGCCGACAGCTTCCACCGCACCCGGTCTTCGCCCGATGGCGGACCGGCGATTGCGACGATCCGCGCGGCGCTGGCCGATGCGGGCGTGGCCGAAAGCGATATCGGCTATATCAACGCCCACGGCACCTCGACGCCGGAAAACGACAAGATGGAATATGGCTCGATGCTGGCCGTCTTCGGCGAAGGCCTGAAGGATATTCCGCTGTCGTCCAACAAGTCGATGATCGGTCATACCCTGACCGCAGCAGGCGCCGTGGAAGCGGTATTCTCGCTGCAGACCATGCTGACCGGCACTTTGCCGCCGACGATCAACTACAACAATCCCGATCCGACCATCACGCTCGACGTGGTGCCGAATGTGAAGCGGGATGCGCAGGTGGGCGCGGTTCTCTCCAACTCCTTCGGGTTTGGCGGGCAGAATGCAAGCCTTGTCATGACGCGGGAACCGGCTTAACCGGTTTCGCCATCAACAGGAGCGTTTCCGAGGCAATTGCGGAAACGCTCTCGCTTCTTTGATTACGCATTCCGGCCGCAAAACCGTTACAGAGTTTTGCTGGAATGATTTTTAGATAAACGCCCTCGGGCGAAGGACTGATATATGCGCGCTCTTCAACTCGTGGACGACCGGAAGCTCGAAAAAGTGGACCTGCCCGAACCGGATGCGCCGGCACCGGGCGAGGTGACGCTGCGCGTCAAGGCCGTGGCGCTCAACCACATCGACGTATGGGGCTGGCGCGGCATGGCTTTCGCCAAGCGCAAGATGCCGCTCACCATTGGCGCCGAGGCTTCGGGCGTGGTCGAGGCCATCGGTCCGGGCGTTTCGAACGTGCTGCCCGGCCAGCTCGTCGCGATCTATGGCGCGCGCACCTGCGGGCTGTGCAAGCCCTGTCGCGAAGGCCGTGACAATCTGTGCGAACATGTCCAGGGCGTGCACGGTTTCCATCTCGACGGTTTCGCGCAGGAAAAGATCAATATTCCCGCCCGTCAGCTCGTGCCGGCACCGCATGGCATTGACGCCGTTGCTGCGGCTCTGGCGCCGGTGACCTTCGGCACCGTCGAGCATATGCTGTTCGACAATGCCAAGCTCGAGCCCGGCGAAACCATTCTCATCCATGCCGGTGGTTCCGGCATCGGCACGGCGGCGATCCAGCTTGCCAAGAAGATGGGCTGCACCGTCATCACCACCGTCGGTTCCGACGACAAGATCGAACGGGCGAAGGCGCTGGGCGCCGACCACGTCATCAACTACCGCACCGACCGTTTCGAAGGCGTCGTGCGCAAGCTGACGAAAAAGAAGGGCGTCGACGTTGTCTTCGAACATGTCGGCAAGGACACCTTCGTCGCCTCGATGTTCTCGCTGAAGCGCGGCGGCCGCCTCGTCACCTGCGGTTCCACCTCGGGCGTTTCCACCGACATCAATCTGATGATGCTGTTCCAGCAGCAGCTGAAACTGCTCGGCTCCTTCGGCTGCCGCATGGAAAACATGGCCAATGCCATGCAGAAGATGGCGCGCGGCATCGTTCATCCCGTCATCGACACCGAAGTTACCTTCGACGATATCGACCGGGCGCTGGAGCGCATGGAGACGCGCCAGGTGTTCGGCAAGATCGTTCTGCGGATGGACTGACCATCGTGAAACTGTTCCTGACGCGGATCGTCCTGAAACTGGACCACTTCCGGCAGTGGCTGATTGCGACATTCGCTTTCGGCCTGCTCAACCTGCTGAAGCTTTTCCCCGCCGATGCGGGCATTCGCGCCGCCGACCGGCTGGCGCGCTTCGTGGGGCCGAAAACCGGCCGCCACAAGCTGATGCTTCATAATCTGGCGCGCGCCTTTCCGGAGAAATCCGAAGAAGAGCGGCTTGAGATCGCCATGGACAGCTGGGCCAATATGGGCCGGCTGGCGGCGGAATATGTGTTTCTCGACCGGCTGTTCGATTTCGATCCGGAAAAGAACGAGCCGGGCCGCATCGAGGTCGAGGGCATCCCGACCTTTCTCGAGCTGCGCGACAATCCGCGGCCCTTCATCGTCTTTACCGCCCATAGCGGCAATTTCGAGCTGCTGCCGGTGGCCGGCTCGGCCTTCGGCCTTGATGTAACGGTACTGTTCCGGCCGCCGAACAATCCTTTCGTGGCCGACAAGGTGTTCAATTTCCGCAAGGAGCGCATGGGCAACCTTGTGCCATCGCATGCGGGCTCCTCCTTTGCCTTAGCGCGGCAGCTGGAAAAGGGCGGCGGTGTCGGCGTGCTTGTCGACCAGAAATTCAGCAAGGGTTTGACGACGAAATTCTTCGGGCTCGAGGTGCGCACCAATCCACTCCTGGCCAAGCTGGTGCGGCAGTTCAACTGCGATGTCTATCCCGCCCGCTGCGTGCGCCTGCCGGACAACCGCTACCGTCTGGAAATCGAACCGAAGGTCGAGATTCCCCGCGATGAAAGAGGCAATGTCGATATTCAGGCAACGGCGCAGCTTCTGAACGACAAGGTGGAAAGCTGGGTGCGGGAATATCCCGGACAATGGTTGTGGTATCACGACCGCTGGGACGTGAAGCACCAGATCTGAGGCCTTCAGCCGCCAGTGCGTTTTTCACAATTCATATTAAATTCGACCGCGAAATTGTGCGTTTCGATATTTTTCCATATTAGTGGAACCTCATTTTTCGTTCATGGATTATCGAAATTGAAAAAATAGCGGTGGCTGTGATATTTTGGACAACAATCCCCACGGCGTTTCCGCGCTTCGTTACGTCATTTTTAAGCGCGAAGACGCTATAATCGGGGGTAAAGGGTTTATCCTTTCGGATTGGGAGCGGGGTGTTTGCCCGCTCAGGGAGAATTGGGTTGAAAGATTTGATTGAGCTGTTCTGGCTGCGTTATACGGAACTGCAATCTGCCGTTGGTAAAAACGAAGCCGACAAGATCGCGGTGCTGGAGCGTGAACTGGAGCAGCTTCTCGAGCGTGTCGTCGGGCGTCAGACGGAGAGCTCCGAAGATATTCGCGAGCAGTTCCGTTTCGCCATCGATCTCCTCAATCATGAAGCGGAAGACCTTGGTTGCGTGCAGCGCAATTCCGAGCTTCTGCGCACGCTTGTCGATCGCTATGTCGGCATGCCGCCGAAGGCGAAGGTCATCGGCGACGAGGACGAAGACACTCTGGAGTGGCACCACCGTCACCTGATCCTCGACGAGGACATGCTCAACGATCTTGACGAACCGGTGGTCATTGTTTCCCCCGGTTACAGGGTCTCCTTTGCCAATGCGCTCGATGCCTTCCAGCGCAATGCGCCCGAAGGGCTTTTGGGCTGCCACATTGCCGAGCTTGTCGGTGTGCATCGTTTCCAGAACGACCTCAGGGAAAAGCTCGACAATTGCTTCAAGGGCGACACGTCGAAATATACCTATGCGGAAGACCAGAACGGCCGCACGGTCGTGAAATCGCTGGAAATGTCGCCCTGCTACTCCTCCGCCTACAAGCTCGTGGGCGCCATGGTGGTGATCCGGGAAATCGCCGATCGCCGGCGCCGCGCCGCCGGCTGACCTGTCGGAGCGCCTGCCGTCCGCCCGTTGATGACGGGGGCACGGCGCTTCGTCATCGCCTATTTCGGGAAGATTGTTTCCCAGATCGTGGCGATGGACCAGGCGGACGACGCATCGACGAGCAGCTTCGTCGCCATTGCCATACAGGACAGAACGAGAAGCGGGCGGATGATCTTCGCGCCGTTTTTCATGGCGAAGCGTGATCCGATCTGCGCGCCGATGAACTGGCCCACACCCATGGCCAATCCCAGCTTCCAAAGAACTGCACCGCCAATGGCGAAGACGACAAAGCCGCCGAAATTCGAACCGAGGTTTAAGAGCTTGGTATGGGCGGTCGCCTTCAGCATGCCGAAACCGGCGAGCGCCACAAAAGCCAGCATATAGAAGGACCCGGCACCGGGGCCGAAAACACCGTCGTAAAAACCGACCAGCGGCGCGACGGTAAGGCCGAACACGAAAGGCGTGATGCGGCGGTGGCTGTCGATATCGGTGAGCTGCGGCTTGAAGGCGAAATAAAGCGCAATCGCAATCAGCAGGAACGGCATGATGGTGCGCAACAGGTCGGCCGGCACGAAGGCGGCGGTGACGGCGCCGAGCCCGCCGCCGAGCATGGCCATGACGGCCATGGGCAATTGTTCCCTCAGATTGACATGGCCGCGCCGGGCATAGGCGATGGTGGCGGAGGCCGAGCCGAACTGCGATTGCAGCTTGTTGGTGCCGAGCGTATCGAGCGGCGCGATACCCATGATCAGCATCGCCGGAATGGTGATGAGACCGCCGCCGCCGGCGATGGAATCGATAAATCCGGCAAAGATGGCGACGCAGAAAAGGACGAGAAAAACGTTGAGGGCGATGTCTTGCACTTGATATGTCCGGGCAGGCGGAAGGAGAGGGCTTCTTCTTTCACCGAAAGGATGACTGCGCAATCTCTTTCTGTGCGTTCGGCTGCGGGCAGGGGATTGCGGTGTGGCCGCTTATCGCTATGTTTCCGTGGCGCGTCGCCAGAAGGACGGTTGACGCCTGAGACACATGGATGAGGGCATTATGCATAAAGTGATATTCGATACGGATCCCGGTGTGGACGACGCCATGGCGCTTCTGTTCCTGCATCGCCACCCCGATATCGATCTGATCGGCGTCACCACGGTTTTCGGCAACGCCCCCATCGATATCACCACCCGCAATGCGCTTTTCCTCAAGCGGGAATGGCAGATGACAGCGACAGTTGCCAGGGGTGCGGGCATGACCTTCGATCCTGCCCGCAAGGAAGGCCACTGGCCCACCTTCATCCACGGCGAAAACGGGCTCGGTGACATCGATATCCCCGAGACCATCGATCTGCCGCTCGATCCGCGCCCGGCGCATCGTTTCATCATCGAGACGGTGAAGGCCCATCCCGGCGAGGTGACGCTGATCGCCGTCGGCCGAATGACCAATCTGGCGCTGGCGCTGAGAGAAGAGCCGGATTTCGCTGCGCTGGTGAAGGAGGTCATCGTCATGGGCGGTGCCTTCGACATCAACGGCAACGTCTCGCCGGCGGCCGAGGCCAATATTCATGGCGACCCGGAAGCGGCCGATCTCGTCTTCACCGCCCCCTGGCGGGTGGTCGTCGTCGGTCTCGATGTCACGACAAGGACCGTGATGACCAGCGCCTTCATGGCGGAGATGGCAGAGGCCGGCGGCAAGCCGGTGCAGCTGCTTTCCGACCTGTCGCAGTTCTATATCGATTTCTACAAGACCCGCACCGGCGACGGCATGGTGGTGCATGACAGCTGCGCCTGCGTCTATCTCGTCGCGCCGGAACTGTTTACCACCCGCAGCGGCCCGGTGCGCGTCGTCTGCGGCGGACTTGCCGACGGCCAGACCATCCAGAAGCCGGATGGCCGCGCCTTTCCGCCGGGCGACTGGGACGGGCATCCGAGCCAGCTCGTCTGCACGGATATCGAGCCGGAGCGCGTGCTTTCGCTCATCCGCGCGGCAATTGTGAAGGGCGAGCGCGGCTGAACGGCAGGAATGGCCGTTCTTGAGCATGGCTTGCCTTGCATTTTCCAAGAATCTGGCGTTATGCAAGTTCCTTGATCCCATTGCGCGATCCGTCTTGCCGCAGGCCGCTGGAAAGCCGTGCCGAAGGCAAGGGCAATGACCGCGCGCCGCGTGGGCCGAGAAAAGCCTTGTAGGTTTTCCCGTGCTTTGCGGTACAATGAATAACGCCTGCCGGATCGGTTCGTGTCGGCGGCGTTTAAAAACAAAAACGAACCTTCGTTATGGGCCGGCAGTACCGGTCCATTCCCATGAGGAAAGAGATGGAAGAGTTTCACAAGGTCCGGCGTCTGCCGCAATACGTCTTCGAACAGGTCAACCGTTTGAAAGCGAGCGCGCGAGCGGCCGGGGCCGATATCATCGATCTCGGCATGGGCAATCCCGACCTTCCGACCCCGAAGGCGATCGTCGACAAGCTTTGCGAGGTCGTTCAGGATCCGCGCACCCATCGTTATTCCTCGTCCAAGGGCATCCCCGGCCTTCGCCGCGCGCAGGCCGCCTACTACGCCCGCCGTTTCGGCGTGAAGCTGAACCCCGACACGCAGGTTGTCGCCACGCTCGGTTCCAAGGAAGGCTTCGCCAACATGGCGCAGGCCATTACCGCACCTGGCGACGTCATCCTGTGTCCGAACCCGACCTATCCGATCCATGCCTTCGGTTTCCTGATGGCGGGCGGCGTCATCCGTTCGATGAATGTCGAGCCGGATGAGAGCTTCTTCGGGCCGCTGGAGCGCGCGGTGCGCCACTCCATTCCCAAACCTCTGGCGCTGATCATCAACTACCCGTCGAACCCGACGGCGCATGTCGCCTCGCTCGATTTCTACAAGGACGTCATCGCATTCGCGAAGAAGCACGAGATCATCGTGTTGTCCGACCTTGCCTATTCGGAAATCTATTTCGACGAAAACAATCCGCCGCCATCCGTTCTGGAAGTTCCCGGCGCCATCGACGTTGCGGTGGAGTTCACCTCGATGTCGAAGACCTTCTCCATGCCCGGCTGGCGCATGGGCTTTGCCGTCGGCAACGAGCGGCTGATCGCGGCGCTGACGCGCGTGAAGTCCTATCTCGATTACGGCGCCTTCACGCCGATCCAGGTTGCGGCGACCCATGCGCTGAACGGCGACGGTTCCGACATTGCCGAAGTGCGCAATGTCTATCGCCGCCGCCGCGATGTGATGGTCGACACCTTCGGCAAGGCCGGTTTCGAGGTTCCGCCGCCGGCGGCGACCATGTTCGCCTGGGCGAAGATCCCGGAAAAGTTCCGCCATCTCGGCAGCCTGGAATTCTCCAAGCTTCTGGTCGAGAAGGCCGATATTGCCGTTGCTCCCGGCATCGGCTTTGGCGAGATGGGCGACGATTACGTCCGTCTCGCGCTCGTGGAGAACGAGCATCGAATTCGTCAGGCAGCGCGCAATCTGAAGCGTTTCCTGTCGAGCGCAGACGAAACGATGCATAACGTCGTTTCGCTCAACGCCCACAGATAAGGGCAACCCAAGGCGGCCGGGCCTCGGCCGCCATCATCACCAGCAAATCAGGAACATACCCATGGCAGATTCATTGAGAATCGGCATAGCGGGCCTCGGCACTGTCGGCGCTTCGCTCGTGCGCATCCTCCAGCAGAGAAGCAACGAACTTGCGATTACCTGCGGACGCGCGATTGAGATTATTGCGGTAAGCGCGCGCGACCGTTCGCGCGACCGCGGCATCGATCTCAAGGGTATTGCCTGGTTCGATACGCCGGAGCAGCTGGCGAGCGAAGCCGATATCGACGTCTTTGTCGAATTGGTCGGCGGCGCTTCCGGCCAGGCGGAAAATGCGGTGCGGGCTGCACTGGCGCGCGGTCTCCATGTGGTGACGGCCAATAAGGCGCTGCTGGCCAAGCATGGCGTTGAACTGGCGACCATAGCCGAAGACAAGGGCGCGCTTCTCAACTTCGAAGCGGCGGTGGCCGGCGGCATCCCGGTCATCAAGGCGCTGCGCGAGTCTTTGACCGGCAACCATGTGTCGCGCATCTACGGCATCATGAACGGCACCTGCAACTACATCCTCACCAAGATGGAGAAGGAAGGGCTGTCCTTCGAAGCCTGTCTGAAGGAAGCGCAGCGGCTGGGTTATGCCGAAGCCGATCCGGCCTTCGACATCGAAGGTAACGACACCGCCCACAAGCTCGCCATCCTGACGACTCTTGCCTTCGGCAACAAGATTTCGGCCGACGACATCTATCTGGAAGGCATCACCAATATTTCCAGCGAGGATATTCAGGCGGCCGCCGACCTCGGTTACCGCATCAAGCTTCTCGGCGTGGCGCAGGTGACCGAATCCGGCATCGAGCAGCGCGTGCATCCGACCATGGTGCCGCTCGATTCCGTCATCGCCCAGGTGGATGGCGTCACCAATGCGGTGGCGATCGAATCCGACATTCTCGGCGAATTGCTGATGGTCGGCCCGGGTGCCGGCGGCAACGCCACGGCATCTGCCGTGCTGGGCGACATCGCCGATATCGCCAAGAGCCGCCCGGGCGCCCAGCAGGTGCCCGTTCTCGGCCGTCCGGCAAAATCTCTGACGGACTATCGCCGCGCCAAGATGAAGAGCCATGAGGGCGGTTATTTCATCCGCCTGACGGTGAAGGATCAGGCCGGCGTCTTCGCCTCCATCGCCAGCCGCATGGCGGATAACAACATCTCGCTGGAATCCATCGTGCAGCGTCAGCGCGTGCATGTGGAAGGCGCGCCGCAGACCATCATCCTCGTCACCCATGCGACGATGGAAGATGCGATCCGCAAGGCGGTGAAGGCGATCAAGAACGAGAAATATCTGGTCAGCGAGCCGCAGGTCATCCGCATCGAGCGGACCTGAGACTCGTCGTTATCTTGATGACATCGAGAGCCGCGCTTCCATCTGGAGGCGCGGTTTTTTGTTGCCTAGCTGCCCGCATCGCGCCGGTGTTCCGAAGTCCATAAAATTTGAGGGGAAGGCGTCGGAACCGCTGGAAAACAAGGCGATTCGGCACTATGGTTAATCCTGTTCACCAAGCGAGGGAGGCGTGGCCGTGACATCGATCATTCTGTTCAAGGACAACAAACGCGCCGGCGTTCCGGTCACCCATCACCGGCTGCGGCCGCATAATGCCAACGACAATATTCGCAGCATGGAATTCGACATGGCCGAGCATGAGCGCAACTGGTGTTCGCTGGCCGTCTTTTCGTTATTGCTGCTGGTGGGCGCTGTATCGATCGTCAGCCCGTTTTTTTCGATTTTTGCGGTGTGACAGCCGGATCAGGCGTTTTTGCTTGAAAAACGTCCCATCGCCATTTAGCCCGTTCTAAGCATTAAAGCGCCGATATAGGCGCATGACAGGACGAATGGACAGGATGGCGATGATGGAGCCGGCCGATACCGTGGCGCGCGCATTTTTAAGCGTGGAGCGGTCGGCGACAGAACAGCGCTGGGTGTCACGGCTGGATCAGGCCGGACAGAACCGTGCGTTGGCCATGTCCCAGATCCACGCCATTCCCGAACTGATCGCGCGGGTGCTTGCTGGGCGTGGGGTGGGTGTCGATGACGCCCTGGCCTTCCTCGATCCGACCATACGCTCGCTGATGCCCGACCCGCATATGCTGACCGATTGCGAGAAGGCCGCTGGGCGGCTGGTGCGCGCCATCGAGACCGGTGAGAAGGTGGCGATCTTCGGTGACTACGATGTCGACGGCGCGGCCTCTTCGGCGTTGATGTTTCGCTTTCTCGCGCATTTCGGGCTGACGCCGGAAATTTATATTCCCGATCGCATTTTCGAAGGCTATGGGCCGAACCCGGCGGCGATGCAGCAGCTTGCCGCCAATGGCGCGACGCTGATCGTGACGGTCGACTGCGGCTCCACCAGCCATGAATCGCTGCAGGCCGCAAAAGACGCGGGAACGGATGTGGTGGTGATCGACCATCACCAGGTCGGCACGGAACTGCCGCCGGCCGTGGCGCTGGTCAATCCCAACCGTGAGGACGATCTGTCCGGGCAGGGGCATCTCTGCGCCGCCGGCGTGGTGTTCCTCGTGCTGGTGGCCACGCTGCGCATGCTGAAGGACAGGCGCAACCGGCAGGCCTTCACGCTCGACCTGCTGTCGCTGCTCGATATTGTCGCGCTCGCGACGGTGTGCGATGTGGTGCCGCTGAAGGGGCTGAACCGCGCTTATGTGGTGAAGGGGCTGATTGCCGCGCGCCATATGAACAATGCGGGGCTTGCGGCGCTGTTTAAAAAGGCCGGGCTGGGCGGGCCTGTCACGCCCTATCATTTCGGTTTCCTGATCGGGCCGCGCATCAATGCCGGCGGCCGCATCGGCGATGCCGCGCTCGGCAGCCGCCTCCTGACTATCGATGATGCTTTGCAGGCCGAGGTGATTGCCGAGCGGCTGGATGAGCTGAACCGCGAGCGGCAGGCCATGGAAGCCGCCATGCTGGCGGAAGCAGAGGCGGAGGCGCTGTTCGAATATGGTGACGGCTCGGGCGCGGGCGTCATCGTCACCGCCCGGGAGAACTGGCATCCCGGCATCGTCGGACTGCTTGCCTCGCGTCTGAAGGACCGTTTCCGCCGTCCCGCCTTCGCCATTGCCTTCGATCCTTCCGGCAAGGGCACGGGTTCCGGCCGCTCGATCAACGGCTTCGATATGGGGCGCATGGTGCGCGCCGCTGTGGAGGCGGGATTGCTGGTCAAGGGCGGTGGGCATGCCATGGCGGCCGGCCTGACGGTGGAGCGCGCCAATCTCGGCAAACTCAGGACTTTCTTCGAGGAAGCGGCGGCAAAGACCGTGAACGAGCTGGTGGAAAGCAGCGTGCTGAAGATCGACGGCGCCATCGGCGCGTCGGGCGCGACATTGCAGCTTGTCGACCAGCTGGAGCAGGCCGGTCCCTATGGCTCCGGTCATTCGCAGCCCATCTTTGCCGTGCCGGCGCATCGTCTGCGCGATGTGCGGCTTGTGGGTACAGCTCACGTCAAGATCACGCTGGAGGCCATGGACGGCTCGCGGCTTGATGGCATCGCCTTTCGCGCCGCCGAAGCCCCTCTGGGGCAGATGCTGATGAATGCGCGCGGCAGGAACATTCACGTCGCAGGCACCGTGGGCGCCGATCTCTGGCAGGGGCAGAGACGTGTGCAGCTGCGCGTTCTGGACGCGGCCTTCGCGCCTTGACGGCTGCGGATCGGTTCGAATTTTTGCGGATCAGCCCGACTGGCGCGCCGTCAACGGCAAACGTTCCGAAACTCACGCGTTACGTGAAGTTTTACGTGCAGAAGCCTGATTTTCAAGGAGAAGCAAGTGGCACGCCCTAGGGGAGTCGAACCCCTCTTTTCAGAATGAAAATCTGACGTCCTAACCGATAGACGAAGGGCGCGTGCGCTTGTGGTGTGGCGCCCTTATAGTCAGGCTCCGGAAGGTCTGCAAGCGGAAAAATTGATTTTTTTCGCTTCGCGACGAGTTTTTTTATGGAAGCCGAAAGGGCTGTGGAAAACTGTGACGGAACCGGCCAAGACCTTGAAATATCGCTCCAATCGCTGCGGGCGATAGTGCCCTCATACAGCGTGGAGGGTCAGTATGGCGGATTTCCAACCCTTAGCTGGCATCAAGCTGCAGTCCGGGACGAATGGACGCTGTGGTCGGGATGAGGGGAAAGGCAAGCCGGATGATCCGCCGGGTGGCATTTCATCCGGCTTGCCTTCCATCGGGGGGACGCCATTCTAACGTGCCGATCGGGAATCGGTTCCGCGGCAATGATGACGTGCGAAAAATTCGCGACGATAAGCGGATTGTAGAGATATTTTAGAGGGGAAACACGAAAGCAAGTGGCACGCCCTAGGGGAGTCGAACCCCTCTTTTCAGAATGAAAATCTGACGTCCTAACCGATAGACGAAGGGCGCGTGCGCTTGTGGTGTGGCGCCCTTATAGTCAGGCTCCCGATGGTCTGCAAGCGGAAAAACGCATGATTTGACAAAAAAATGACATGGGCGGCCACAAGCCCTGTAAAACAAGGATTCCTGTTTCGTAACAAATGGTTAAATGATTGGGGCGTTGCCGTTTTTGAGGCATTTCGCTGGGGGGCGCGGGCGGTGAAAAGACGACTCAGAGCGATTTTGGCGGGATTGCAACCGAACAGCCAGGGCGTGATGAGGGAGAACCCGTTTACCGTCATCCTCGCCCTCGAGGCAAGGATCCACTCTTCAGCCGCGCATGGATCCTCACCTCAGGGGCGAGGATGACGGTGGGTGTGGCGCACTGTTCCTGCAACAAAAACGGGGCCGAAACGGCCCCGCTGGATAATACGATAATGACTGCAGTCTCAGTGCAGAATCTGGCTGAGGAACAGCCGAGTGCGCTCGTGCTGCGGATTGTCGAAGAATTCGGCGGGCGAATTCTGTTCGACGATCTGGCCCTGGTCCATGAAGATGACGCGGTTGGCGACCTGGCGGGCAAAGCCCATTTCGTGGGTCACGCACAGCATGGTCATGCCGTCTTCGGCAAGACTGACCATGGTGTCGAGCACTTCTTTCACCATTTCCGGATCGAGCGCCGAGGTCGGCTCGTCGAACAGCATGATCTTCGGCTTCATGCACAGCGAGCGGGCAATCGCCACACGCTGCTGCTGGCCGCCGGAGAGCTGACCGGGGTACTTATGGGCCTGCTCGGGGATCTTGACGCGCTTCAGATAGTGCATCGCCACTTCCTCGGCTTCCTTCTTGGGCATCTTGCGAACCCAGATCGGCGCCAGCGTGCAGTTTTCGAGGATCGTCAGATGCGGGAAGAGGTTGAAGTGCTGGAATACCATGCCAACCTCGCGGCGCACCTCGTCGATCTTCTTGAGATCGTTGGTAAGCTCGATGCCATCGACATTGATCGTGCCCGACTGATGTTCTTCCAGCCGGTTGATGCAGCGGATCATGGTCGACTTGCCCGATCCCGAAGGACCGGCGATGACGATACGCTCGCCCTTCATCACCTTGAGATTGATGTCGCGCAGCACGTGGAAGTCGCCATACCACTTGTTCATGCCGATGAGTTCGATTGCCACGTCCGTTGTCGAGACGGCCAGTTTTTTTGCTTGGGTTTCTGCCATTTGAGCGTCCCTTATCGTTTATGCCCGGTGTCGAGGTGCCGTTCCATGAACAGCGAATAACGCGACATGCCGAAGCAGAATATCCAGAATACGAAACCAGCGAAGATATAGCCAGTCATGGCGGTGACCGGTGTGGCCCAGTTCGCATCCGATTGGTTGAGTGTGACAATGCCGAGCAGATCGAACATGCCGATGATCGAGACCAGCGACGTGTCCTTGAACAGCCCGATGAAGGTGTTGACAATGCCCGGAATGACGAGCTTCAGCGCTTGCGGCAGCACGATCAGTCTCGTCTTCTGCCAGTAGTTCAGGCCGAGCGAATCCGCCCCTTCATATTGTCCCTTGGGAATGGCCTGCAGGCCGCCGCGGATCACCTCCGCCATATAGGCGGACGAGAACAGCGACACGCCGACGAGCGCGCGCAGGAACTTGTCGAAGGTCCAGCCGTCGGGCAGGAACAACGGCAGCATGATGCTGGCGAAGAACAGCACGGTGATCAGCGGAATGCCACGAATGATCTCGATGAAGAGCACGCAGAGCATCTTGATCACCGGCAGGTTGGACCGCCGGCCGAGTGCGAGAAGAATGCCGAAGGGCAGGGATACCGTTATTCCGAAGAACGACAGGATCAGCGTCACCATCAGGCCGCCCCAGAGCTGCGTTTCCACCTTCGGCAGGCCGAAGACGCCGCCGATGAGCAGGAAAAACGCAATGAAGGGCAGGATGATGAAAAGCGCCAATGCATTGAGGCGCTTGAACGGCGCTTTCGGGATGAGCATCGGGATCAACAGGATGGTGAACATCACCATCACGAGGATCGGACGCCAGCGCTCATCGAGCGGATAGCGGCCGAAGACGAACTGCCCGAGCTTGGCCGATACGAAGGCCCAGCACGCGCCGGACTGGCCGTCCGGCAGCGCACCGCCCTGCGAGGCGGTCAGGCAGGCGATACGGTCGCTGCCGGTCCACACCGCATCGATGAACAGCCAGTTGACGATCGGCGGCACCAGATAGGCGAGAAGAGCAAGGGCAAGAACCGTAAGGACCGTATCCTTCGGCGTGGCGAAGAGTTTGGTGCGCAGCCAATGGCTCGGTCCGACGGCGCTTGAAGGGGCGGGCCGGGCTTCCTCGATGGTCTGTCGCACGAAGGCGTGATTGCTTGTTGTCATCGATTATCGCTCCACCAGGGCCATTTTCGCGTTGAACCAGTTCATGACCACGGCCGTGAGCAGGGACAGCGAGAGATAGATGACCAGCCAGATGGCGACGACTTCGACTGCCTGACCCGTCTGGTTCAGGATCGTGCCGCCGACAGAGACGATGTCGGCGAAACCGACAGCGACTGCAAGCGAGGAGTTCTTCGTCAGGTTGAGAAACTGGCTCGTCAGCGGCGGGATGATGATGCGCATCGCCTGCGGCACGACGATGAGGCGCGTCGTGGTGCTGGAACGAAGCCCGAGCGCATCCGCAGCTTCCGTCTGCCCCTTCGCCACGGCCTTGATGCCGCCGCGAACGATTTCGGCGATGAAGGAGGCGGTGTAGAAGGAAAGCGCCAGGAACAGCGACATGAATTCAGGCGCAACGACCGCGCCGCCCGAGAGATTGAACCGCCCGGCAATCGGATAGTCGAATGTCAGCGGTGCCCCGAGCGCCAGAAATGTCGCCAGCGGCAGGCCGATGATGAGAAGCGTCACCGTCATGCCGGTGCGGAACTGCTGTCCGGTTCTTTCCTGTCTGGCCTTCGCCCAGCGGTAAACGAAGAAGCTGAGAACGATGGCGACGAGGAAGGCGAGCGGTATCAGCCAGGTGCCTTCTCCCCACAGCGGCTTGGGAAAGAAGAAGCCGCGATTGTTGAGATAACTTCCAAGCGGAAGCTCGAGCGACTCGCGCGCCTGCGGCAGAACCGAGATGACACCCTTGTACCAGAAGAAGATGACGAGCAGCGGCGGGATGTTGCGGAAGATTTCCACATAGGCCTGCGCGAGCTTCGAGATCAGCCAGTTGTTGGAGAGCCGGGCGATGCCGACGATGAAGCCGATGATCGAGGCGGCGATGATGCCGAAAAATGCAACCTGGATCGTGTTGAGAATGCCGACGAGCAATGCACGGCCATAGGTCGCGTCGCTGGTATATGCGATCAGCGACTGGCCGATGTCGAAACCGGCTCTTCCGTTGAGGAAGCCGAAGCCGGACGAGATGTTTGATCGTTGAAGATTGGTGATCGTATTCGTCACGATGACCCAGACGAAGGCGGCCAGGATGACGACTGTCAGGACCTGATAAAAAATGCCGCGTATGCGTGGATCGTAGATAAGTGACGACGCGCTTTGCGCGCGCGATCGTTGCGAACTGACCGCGTTGCCTGCCATAGGCACCTTTCCCTTTTATATGCTCTTTGCGAGCTTATTTATATAATTCCAAATGGAGGCCGGGCGTTGCCCAGCCTCCTGTCATGATCTAGCCGATGATGGGGCCGATCAGCGGATCGGCGGTGCGTATTGCAGGCCGCCCTTGGTCCACAGCGCGTTCTGGCCACGCTCGATCTTCAGCGGCGAGCCGGCGCCGACGTTGCGGTCGAAGACTTCGCCGTAGTTGCCCACCAGCTTGATGATGTTGTAGGCCCAGTCGTTGGTCACGCCGAGATCGGTGCCGATCTTGGTGCCTTCTTCCGTACCGAGCAGGCGCTTCACGTCCGGGTTGGCGCTGTTCTTCTGCTCGTCGACATTCTTGGAGGTGACGCCCAGCTCTTCGGCGTTGACCATCGCATAGTGAACCCAGCTGACGATGTCGAACCACTGGTCGTCACCCTGGCGAACGGCCGGGCCAAGCGGCTCCTTGGAGATGACTTCCGGCAGAACGACGTTTTCGTCCGGGTTCTTCAGCTTCAGGCGGATTGCGTAGAGGCCGGACTGGTCGGTAGTGTAGACGTCGCAACGGCCCGAATCGTAAGCGGAGGTCGCGTCGGATTCCTTTTCGAAGACGACCGGATTGTACTGCAGATTGTTGGTCTTGAAGTAGTCTGCGAGGTTGAGCTCGGTGGTCGTGCCGGTCTGAACGCAGACGGCGGCGCCGGAAAGCTCGAGAGCGGACTTCACGTTGAGGCTCTTCTTGGCGATGAAACCCTGACCGTCATAATAGTTGACGGTGCGGAAGTTGAAGCCGAGCGAGGTGTCGCGGCTGATCGTCCAGGTGGTGTTACGCGTCAGAACGTCGACTTCACCCGACTGAAGGGCAGGGAAGCGGTCCTTGCTCGAAAGGGCGACGAACTTGGCCTTCGAAGCGTCACCGAAAATCGCGGTGGCAATACCACGGCAATAGTCCACGTCGATACCGGACCATTCACCCTTGTCATCGGGATTGGAGAATCCCGGAATGCCCGCGCTTACGCCGCAGGTGACGAAACCTTTGCCCTTCACGTCCTGAAGCGTCGCAGCCGAAGCGACAGAGGCTCCTCCCAAAACTGCTGCGCCGATGGCGGCTGACAGAATTGCCTTTTTCATTTTTCCCAACCTTTGTTTGTTATCGTCAATCGCAAGGGGACCGGCATGTTTGTTTTGCCCCAGCTCCCCCCTCAGCGAAATCTTTTCGATCCGCTTTTTCTATCACAATCACAATTGGCAGCGGGGTCAAGACGTGCCGGCAATAATTGTGCCTATAAAACGGAATTTTCCAGATTTTGGTCGGGAAGTGTGCAAAGGGTGAAAATATAAGCATATTTTTGCGGAAATTTGCACTTGCACGATTTTTGTATACTTCTTGTATGCTGTTTCGCGTTGGATCAATCTGCCCTTCCGGCGGGCGCTGACGGGACTTGACCTTGCCTTGCGCGCTCCCCATTGTCGCACGCGTCAATATTCCTTCGAAAGCTGATCTGAAATGACCAAGACAAATGACCTGCTTTCCGCCGCAGGTGTGAATACGCGCCTGACCCATGGCGGCAACGATCCCGCGGACTGTTTCGGTTTCGTGAACCCGCCCATCGTGCGCGGCTCCACCGTGCTTTTTCCGGATGCCGAGACGCTTTCGACCGAAAACCAGAAATACACCTATGGCACCCACGGCACGCCGACGACCGATGCGCTGTGCAATCTCGTCAACGCGCTGGAAGGATCGTTCGGAACGATTCTCGTGCCCTCGGGACTTGCCGCGATTACCGTGCCGTTCCTTGCCTATCTCGGCGCCGGCGATCATGCGCTGATCGTCGATTCGGTCTATTTTCCCACCCGCCGTTTCTGCAACACGATGCTGAGGAAACTGGGCGTCGAGGTGGAATATTACGATCCGGCGATCGGTGCGGGCATCGAGGCGCTCATCCGCCCGAATACGAAGCTGGTGCATCTCGAGGCGCCCGGTTCCAACACCTTCGAAATTCAGGATGTCCGGCTGGTCACCGAGATCGCCCACAGGCATGGTTGCGTCGTGACGATGGACAATACCTGGGCGACGCCGCTTTATTTCCGGCCGCTCGATTTCGGCGTCGACGTTTCCATTCACGCCGCCACGAAATATCCTTCCGGCCATTCCGACGTGCTGATGGGCTTCGTCTCGGCCAATGAAAAGCACTGGAAGGCGCTTTATCAGGCCAATACCAATCTTGGCATCTGCGTTACCTCGGACGAGGCCTACCAGATCCTGCGCGGCATGCGCACCATGGGAATCAGGCTGGAACACCATCAGAAAAGCGCGCTCGATATCGCGCAATGGCTGGAAAGCCGCGACGATGTGGTGCGGGTGCTGCATCCGGCCCTGTCGAGCTTTGCCGGGCACGACCTCTGGAAGCGCGATTTCAAGGGCGCGAGCGGCGTCTTCTCCTTCGTGCTCAAGGCTGAAGAAGGCAAGTACAAGCCGGCGGCGGCAGCCTTCCTCGATGCGCTGACATTCTTCGGGCTCGGTTATTCCTGGGGCGGCTACGAATCGCTTGCCGTTTCTGTCTCGCTTGTCGACAGGACGATTGCAAAAGGCCCCTCGGAAGGACCGGTCATCCGCCTTCAGATCGGGCTCGAGGATGTCGCCGATCTCAAGAAGGACCTCGAGGCCGGCTTTGCGGCGGCCGCCGCAGTCGGCGCTTGACCTCAGCCCCTGGCGCGATAGCCGTACAGCCAGTCGAAGTCCTTCAGGAAGGCTTCTGCGGGACGGGTGGCAAATACCAGGTCACGGGCAATGCGAACCGGGCCTGTGGCGTGATAGGCAAAACGATTGAGAGAGGCCCGCTTGCGGGCCTTTTCGATGCGCGACAGGCGCAAGGCTTCGAAAGCCGCGAGCGTTTGCCGGGTTTCTCCGGCAAGCATGCCGGCAAGTTCGAAAGCGTCTTCTATCGCCATGGCAGCGCCCTGGGCGGCGAAGGGCATCATGGCGTGTGCCGCGTCGCCGATCAGGACAGTGTCGCGGCCGTTATGCCAGCGGCCCGGGCCGGCCTGGTAGAGCGGCCAGAACGTTGGATCATCGGCTTTTTCCAGCAGCCGCAGCAGCTCCGGGCTCCAGCCGCGAAACTGTTCGAGCAGCATGGCCTTCTGCCGTCCGCTCGATTCGGCGCGCCAGGTGGCGCCGGGATCGGCGCCGAGCGCGATGGCGACGATGTTGAAGCCGCCGACTTCCTTCAGCGGATAAGCAACGATATGGCCGCCGGAACCGAGATAGGCCGTGACGGCGCTTTTGTTGATGGCGGGAGGAACGTCATTTTCGCTGACCGTGAAGCGCCAGGCGATATTGCCGGAAAAGGTGGCTGTCGGCGCGGAAGGAACGGCAAAGCGCGCCGCCGACCAGACGCCATCCGCTCCGACGATCAGCTCGTGATCGCGGAAGGTGGTTGCGGCGATGATGTCGGCGGTGGCGTTTTCAATGCGCTTGCCGAGATGCAGCCGGCAGAGCGGATTGCGCTGGACCGCCTGGAGAAGCGCATTTTGCAGCGTCGCGCGGTGCAGCACGCCGTAAGGCGCACCCCAGCGGCGGCGGGCCACCGCGCCCATAGGTAGGGACAGCAGCGTGGCCAGCGATTTTCCGGAGGCGAGATCGACGCTGACCGGCTCGGTCCAGCGCGCTTCTATCTCCGGCAAGACGCCGAGTTCGGCGAGAATGCGGGCGGCGTTGGGCGACAGCTGCAGGCCTGCGCCCACTTCCGTCAGTTCACCGGCCTGTTCGATGATCTCGCAGTCGATACCGTGCCGGGCAAAGGAAAGGGCAGCGGTGAGACCGGCGATGCCGGCACCGACAATGGCTACGGATTTCATGGGCATGATGCGCCCCGATCAGGAAAGAAGGAAGGTCAGGCGGCCTTCACATGGAAAACACAGCCCGGAGGATTGGTCTGTTCGGCCTTCAGCGACGGATTGTAGCGGTAAAGGGTGGAGCAGTAGGAACAGACCTTCTCGTTGTCGTCGCCCATGTCGATGAAGATATGTGGATGGTCGTAGGGCACCGAAGCGCCGGTGCACATGAATTCCTTGACGCCGATCTCGATCATGCGGTGTCCGCCATCGTTCTGGAAGTGGGGAATGGAATGGCCGGCCATGTTCGTCTCCAAATGCAATATCGTTATCGGGCCGCGATCGGTCTTCGCGCGTCGGCCCGTCGTTGCGGATATGTAGCCTCAAACGCATTGCATCTCCATAAAAATCGTCAGCAAAACATGGTCAACATCGCTAATTCCTGCCATATGGTCCGGCAAAAAGGATGTCCTTGATGAATCTCAACACGCCGCAATTTTCCGATTTTACCCATGACGGCCTCTCCCTTGCCTATTTCGACGAGGGCGATCCGGCGGGCGATCCGGTTTTGCTGATCCACGGCTTTGCTTCCAGCGCCAATGTCAACTGGGTGCATCCCGGCTGGCTGAAGACGCTGGGCGAGGCGGGTTACCGCGTGATCGCCATCGACAATCGCGGCCATGGCGCAAGCGACAAGCCGCACGATCCGGAAGCCTATTATCCACCCGTCATGGCCGGGGATGCGGTGGCGCTGCTCAATCATCTCGGCATCGCGCAAGCCCATGTGATGGGATATTCCATGGGCGCGCGCATTTCCGCCTTTCTGGCCATGGCGCATCCCGAGCGTGTGCGGTCGCTGGTGTTCGGCGGGCTTGGCATCGGCATGGTCGAAGGCGTCGGCGACTGGGATCCGATTGCCGAGGCGCTTCTGGCGCCGTCGCTCGATGTCGTCACCCATGAGCGCGGCCGCATGTTCCGCGCCTTTGCCGACCAGACGAAAAGCGACCGGCTGGCGCTTGCCGCCTGTATCGAGACATCGCGGGTTCTCGTCACGCGAAAACAGGCGGAAAAGATCGACGCGCCGACGCTGATCGCGGTCGGAACGAAGGACGACATCGCCGGATCGGGCGCGGAGCTTGCCGCGATCATGCCGCATGCCAGCGCGATCGACATTCCCGGCCGCGACCATATGCTGGCTGTCGGCGACCGGGTATTCAAGGCGGCGGTGCTGGACTTCTACCGCTCGCTTTGATCTGGAGCATTTTCAGGAAAAGCGGAGCCCGGTTTTCCGTCCGCAAATGCGGCAAAGCTCAGGACGGCAAGAAACGGTTTTTCATGTTGCATGCAGAAAAACTGAAGCCTTGTCGCCTTTAAAGTCGTCATTCGAATCCCATTTCTAATGCACGTCTTTTTCTGTATAAAGAACGACCACTGCAAACGAGGAGACCATTCATGGTCGCACGTACCGAGGCCCGTCAGCCGGAACAGCTGGCGATCGTCGATCCCATCTGGGGCAGCCTGCTCAATGAAGCCCGAAGTGCCGCGGCACAGGACCCGCTGCTTTCCGCCTTCCTTTATTCGACGATCCTCAATCACCGGTCCCTCGAAGAATGCGTGATCTACCGTATCTGCGAACTCCTCGATCACCCCGACATGCAGGCCGTGCTTTTGCGCCAGACCTTCCAGGACATGCTGGAAGACTGGCCGGAATGGGGAAGCGTGCTGCGCGTCGATATCCAGGCCGTGTACGATCGCGACCCGGCCTGCACGCGCTTCATGGAGCCGCTGCTTTATTTCAAGGGGTTCCAGGCCATCCAGACCCATCGCCTTGCCCATTGGCTGCTGCACAAGGGCCGCAAGGACTTCGCGTTCTATCTGCAAAGCCGCTCCTCGAGCATCTTCCAGACCGATATCAATCCGGCCGCGCGCATCGGCAAGGGCATCTTCCTCGACCATGCAACCGGGCTGGTGGTCGGCGAAACGGCCGTCATCGGTGACAATGTTTCCATCCTGCATGGTGTGACGCTTGGCGGTACCGGCAAGGAGGGGGCGGACCGCCATCCGAAGATCGCCAATGGCGTGATGATCGGGGCGGGTGCGAAAATTCTCGGCAATATCGAGATCGGCAGCTGCTCGCGCATCGCCGCCGGTTCGGTGGTGCTGAAACCCGTTCCGCCTAAGACCACGGTTGCCGGCGTGCCGGCGCGGGTGGTGGGAGAAGCAGGGTGTTCCGAACCCTCGCGGCTGATGGATCAGGTGATCGGCGCCGACATCTGACAGGGCGTAATATTGTACTCGTCCGTGTGGAAGACAGGGGCGATGTGCCGCTTTCACTTTACTTTGGCCTTTGTCCCATGCCAAAAGCGGGCCAACGCGAACCGCACAGGAGAATAGTGGTGAAAGCCGACGAAATCAAAAAACTCGACGCCTATTTCAAGCGCACCTTCAATCCGACGATGGTGGTCAAGGCGCGTCCGCGCAAGGACGATTCCGCCGAAGTGTATCTTGGCGAAGAGTTTCTCGGCGTTGTCTATATCGACGACGAAGATGGCGACCGCTCGTATAATTTCTCCATGGCGATCCTCGACGTCGACCTCTGACCGTCACCATCCGGTGACGGGTGGATTTTCGCATTTGTCCATCAGTCGCCCGCGGTGGTTCACGCCGCGGGCGATCTGTTTTTTCGCTGCGTGATCGTCATCATCAGCCGTTCCTGCGGCCGCAATGTCACCCGCATCAGCGGCTCCGCCGCATTCGTTGATTTATTGTCGAGATGGATCGTCTGCAGGAGGACGGCAAGGATCGCCACGGCTTCCATCATGGCAAAGGCATTGCCGATGCAGACGCGCGGGCCGGCGCCGAAGGGCATATAGGCATAACGGTGCCGCGCCTTGACCTTTTCGGGTTCGAAGCGTGACGGGTCGAAGCGGTCTGGTTCATCCCACAATGCGGCGTGCCGGTGCAGGGCGTAGATCGGCACGTAAAGAACGGTCCCGGCCGGGATATCGTGCTCGCCGAGCCTGAAATCCTGCAATGCCGTGCGGGTGATGACCGGGGCGGGCGGGTAAAGCCGCATCGCCTCGGAAAACACCTGCCGGGTGTAGGTGAGACTGGCGATATGGTTCGCCGCAACCGGGTCGCCGGCGGTGACGGCCTCGATTTCCTCGACGATTTTTCTTTCCGTTTCCGGGTTCTGCGACAGAAGGTGGAAGGTCCAGGCAAGGCCCAGTGCCGTCGTTTCATGGCCGGCGGTAATGAAGGTCAGCAGATTGTCGATGATTTCCGTATCGCTCATCATGCGACCCGTTTCCGGGTCCCGGGCTTCCAGCAGCATGGAGACGAGGTCGGTTCTGTCGGTCGGGTTCTCGCGTCGCCCGGCGATCACCTTCGCGAGACTGGCGCGCAGATAGTCAACGGCGGCGCGGGATTTGCGCCGGCCGGGATGCGGCAGCCATTCCGGCGCGCCCAGCATGGTCAGCGCGAATGTCCAGCCCGTGGGCCTCAGATAATCGGTGATGCTCCGTTCGACCCGGGCAATATCGATGCCGTATCCGCCGGACATCATGGTCTCGACGATGATGTCGAAGGTGGTTCGCATCATTTCATGGCCGATATCGATGTCGCCCGTGGAAGCGGAGCGCCAGCGTGCCTGCGTGCGTCGCGCCGTGTCGATCATGACCGGCAGCAGGTCCAGCAGTTTTTCATGGCGGAAGGCGGCGGCGACGGATTGTCTTTGCCATTTCCAGTGGTCGCCATCTGCGGTCAGAAGACCCTGTCCGAGCGCAGGGCCGAGCACCCGGCGTACGTCCTCGCCCTTGCCGAGCAACTGGGCGTTCTTGACCAGGGCCTCATGAATGAGCGCGGGATCGGCAAGATGCACACGCATCGTGCCGGCGAGACGGGTGAAGACAGCCGGTTTGCTGAAGATTTCCGGCGGCAATGCCTTCAACGGATTGCGGACGAGCGCTAGTGCGAGACGCGCCGCCGCGAATTTCGACAGGGGTTCTGTCTCGGTCCTGTTGATGGGCGAGGTGGAAGGGCCGGTTCCAATCATCGACAGCTCCTCAATGCGTGTTGAACAACGGGATTTTGCTGTTAAGGTGTATACCTTATTTTAGATATTTAAGGTGCATGCCTTATATTTCAATGATGGGGCGCGATTTTGATGAAGAACAATGATGCGAAACGACCACGGCGCACGCGGGACAGAATTCTGGATGCCGCCCTTGACCTCTTCAACGGGCGCGGGCCTGATCGTGTAACGACGGCCGAGATCGCCCTTGCGGTCGATATCAACGAGGGCAATCTCTATTATCATTTCCGCACCAAGGAATCGCTGGTGCTCGCGCTGTTTGAGCGCTTTGAAGCCGATACGATGGCGCTTGTCGCGACCGTTGACGGGGCAGACGAGGCGGCGGCGGCCACCTATGCCGGTTTTCTTCGGCAATGGTTCTCGCTGGTGTGGAACTACCGCTTTCTGTTTCGCGATCTGGTCGGGCTCGTCGCGCTGGCGCCGGGGCTGGTGGAGCCGGTCAGGGCCATAAGCGCCACCATGCGGCTGGCGGTTGGCGACATTGTCGGACGGATGCAGAAAGCCGGATTGGTGACCATTCCCGAAAGCGAGCGCGATGCGGTTCTGACGAACCTATGGATCGTCTCGACCTATTGGGCTGCCTATCTCAATCTGCAGGAGGGTGTCGGCGAATTCGGGCCGCAGCAGCTGGATTGGGGGCTGCAGCAGGTCTCCAGCCTGTTCCGGCCCTATCTCTCCGCCGAGGCAAAGGCCGAGCTCGAGGCGCTTGTCGAGAGCGACATCTAACATCTCCGGCTGGAGACATGTCTGGCTTTTAAAAAAGCCCGCGACCGGATGTGTCGCGGGCGTTTCGTCATTCCGGCCTGTTCGCGGCAGGCGTCAGGCGGCCTTCAGCAGATCGCCGTGGGGATCGAGCACGAATTTGGTCGCCGCGCCCTGATCGAAGCTTTCATAACCCTGCACGGCATCGTCGAGCGCGATGATCTTCGCATTGACGATATCGGCAATCGGCAGGCGGTCATGCAGGATCGCCTGCATCAGCTGGCGATTGTACTTCAGCACCGGCGTCTGTCCGGTATGGAAGGATTGCGCCTTGGCCCAGCCGAGGCCGAAACGCAGCGACAGGCTGCCCTGTTTCGCCGCGGCGTCGACCGCGCCGGGGTCCTCGGTGACATAGAGGCCGGGAATGCCGATCGAACCGGCGGCGCGGGTGATCTCCATCATCTGGTTGAGAACGATGGCCGGCTGCTCGCCGCCCGCATGGCCGCGTGCCTCGAAGCCGACGGCGTCGATGGCGCTGTCCACCTCGTTGGTACCGACGATTTCGGCGATCATGTCGCCCAGCCGGTCACCCTTGGAAAGATCGACGGGTTCGAAACCGACCTTTGCCGCATGTGCGAGGCGATCCTTGTTGAAATCGCCGATCATGACGACCGCAGCGCCCAGAATGCGGGCGGAGGCGGCAGCCGCAAGCCCGACGGGACCCGCGCCTGCGACATAGACCGTGGAGCCGACACCGACGCCCGCCCTGACCGCGCCATGGAAGCCGGTCGGCAGGATGTCGGACAGCATGGTGAGGTCGCGGATCTTCGCCATCGCCCTGTCGCGGTCGGGGAATTTCAGAAGGTTGAAATCGGCATAGGGGATGGTGACATAACGGGCCTGTCCGCCGATCCAGCCGCCCATGTCGACGTAACCGTAAGCGCCGCCGGCGCGCGACGGGTTCACCGTCAGGCAGACGCCGGTATCCTGCGACTTGCAGCAGCGGCAACGGCCGCAGGCGACGTTGAACGGCACCGAGACGATATCGCCGATTTCGAGCATTTCGACATCGACGCCCTTTTCGATGACTTCGCCGGTGATCTCGTGGCCAAGGACGAGGCCTGGCATCGCCGTGGTGCGGCCGCGCACCATGTGCTGGTCGGAGCCGCAGATATTGGTGGAAATCACCTTGAGAATAACGCCGTGTTCGATACGGCGGCCATCCGGCGCCTCAAGCTTGGGGTCGTCGATGTCGCGAACCTCCACCTGGCCCGGGCGCATGTAGACGACGCCTCTGTTCCTGCTCATATCCATCTCCTCCATGGTTTGAACACCGGCACCCGCCCGCTCCTCCGCAGGCAGGATGAAACCGTATGTGCAGCAAACCATGTGCCGGGGACGGTGGCGTTCGGGAATACGACAACGCCTATAGCCTTAACGACACCGGCTTTCGCCCGAAGTCACGGTGGCGTTATCGGTCGATGGGTTTTCTGAGGCGTCCGGCGGCGTCCTGAATATATTGCCAGGCGACGCGGCCGGAGCGGCCGCCGCGGGTGGTCGCCCATTCCAGCGCCTCGTGATGCAGGGTGTCGCGGTCCAGACCCAGATCGAAATGCTCGGCATAGCTGTCGATCATCGTCAGATAATCTTCCTGGCCGCATTTGTGGAAGCCGAGCCACAGGCCGAAGCGATCGGAGAGCGAAACCTTTTCTTCGACCGCCTCGGACGGATTGATGGCGGTGGACTGCTCGTTTTCCATCATGTGGCGCGGCAGCAGATGGCGGCGGTTGGAGGTCGCATAAAACAGGACGTTGTCCGGCCGTCCTTCGATGCCGCCGTCAAGCGCCGCCTTCAGCGACTTGTAGGCCGTGTCGTCGTGGTCGAAGGAAAGATCGTCGCAGAAAACGATGACGCGTTCTCCGGACGCCTTCAATATGTCGAGCAGGGCGGGCAGGGTGTGGATATCCTCGCGGTGCACCTCGACCAGCTTCAGGGAAATGCCGGTCGCGGCGCGCACATCTTCGTGAACGGCCTTGACCAGCGATGACTTGCCCATGCCGCGCGCGCCCCACAGAAGCACGTTGTTGGCGGGAAAACCCTCGGCGAAACGCAGCGTGTTTTCATGCAGTATATCGCGGACATGATCGACGCCGCGGATGAGTTTCAGGGCGATGCGGTTGGGGCGCTGGACGGGCTGCAGGAACGAGTTGACGGGCGACCAGACGAAACAATCGGCCGCATTCCAGTCGTTTACGGCGGGGGCGGGGCCGGCAAGCCGCTCCACGGCAATGTTCAGCCGACGCAGTTCGGCAAGAAGCAGGGTGGCCGTTTCTTCTCGAATCATGGTGTTTCTTCCGCTTGTCTGGTGTTCAAAACTCTGTTTTGCGCCCGGCCTAGCATGGTGTTTCCGGCCCATAAAGGTTAAGAGGTCCGGAATCGGTACGGCGAGGCCCCTGCATCTGTTGCAATCCCGGCGTTCCCCACTATATTCCGGCGGCTTGAAAGCTGGGGCGGCATCCAAGGTCGTGCCGTAATTCTGAGGAGTTTTATATGTTCATTAGTCAAGCTTTTGCCCAGGACGCAGCGGGCGGCGCATCGGCCTTCGGTTCCGGCCTTGAAATGCTTTTCCTGTTTGCGCCGCTGATGGTGGTCTGGTACTTTTTCCTCATCCGTCCGCAGCGGGCGCAGATGAAGAAGCGCCAGGAAACGCTGTCGGGCATTCGTCGCGGTGACCAGGTCGTTCTCGGCGGCGGCATCGTCGGCAAGGTGACCAAGGTCATCGACGACAATGAACTCGAAGTCGAAATCGCCGAAGGCGTGAAAATCCGTGCCGCGCGCGCTTATATCGCCGAAGTGCGCGTGAAGGGCGAAGTGGTCAAGACGGAAGCCGCTTCCTGATCCTGCCGGATAACCGATGCCTGCTTCCGAATTTTGACGGGTTGCGCCATCCGCGCGACCCCCAACCCTGACCGAGATCGAAATGCTTCATTTTTCCCGTTGGAAAACAGTCTTCATCTGGCTGCTTGTGCTGGCAAGCGTCTTCATCGCCTCTCCCAACCTGTTCACGGACAAACAGCTGGAGGGCATGCCCGCCTGGTACAAGGACAACAAGGTAACGCTCGGTCTCGACCTTCAGGGCGGCTCGCACATCATGCTCAAGATCGAGCGTTCCGACATTGTCAAGGAACGGCTCGAAACGATCGTCGGCGATGTGCGCACGCAGCTTCGCGACGCCAATATCCGCTATTCGGGGCTGACCGGCAACGGCCAGCAGATTCAGGTCCGCATCAGCGATCCCGCCCAGGTGGAAGCCGCCAAGACCGCACTTCGCGACCTGACGCAGCCGGTGTCCGCCGGCACGCTGGTCGGCGGTTCTATCACCGAAGTGACGATGAATGACGGCGGCGACAATCTGCTGCGCATCAATCTGACGGATGAGGGTATCGATTACCGCCTGTCGTCGGCCGTATCGCAGTCGATCGAAGTCGTGCGCCGCCGCGTCGATGAAGTCGGCACCACCGAGCCGCTTATCCAGCGCCAGGGCTCAGACCGCATCATCGTGCAGGTGCCGGGTCTTCAGGATCCGCAGCGCCTGAAATCGCTTTTGAACCAGACGGCAAAGCTGTCCTTCCGCATGGTCGATACCACCATGCCGGTGCAGGAAGCGATGAACGGCCGTCCGCCCGCGACCTCCGAGGTTCTCTATTCGCAGGACGATCCACCGGTTCCCTATCTGGTGGAACGCCGCGCGCTCGTTTCCGGCGACAATCTCGTCGACGCACAGGCAAGCTTCAACCAGCAGACCAACGAACCCGTCGTCACCTTCCGCTTCGACAGCCGCGGCGCGCAGCGCTTTGCACAGGCGACACAACAGAATGTCGGCAAGCCCTTCGCCATCGTGCTCGACAATCAGGTTATTTCCGCGCCGGTCATCCGCGAGCCGATCATCGGCGGTTCGGGGCAGATTTCCGGTAATTTCTCGGTGCAGGGCGCAAACGACCTCGCGGTCCTGCTGCGCGCCGGTGCATTGCCGGCGACGCTGACCGTGGTTGAAGAACGCACCGTCGGCCCGAGCCTCGGTAACGACTCCATCACCGCCGGCCTGACGGCGAGCGCCATCGGCGCTGTCGGCGTCCTCATCTTCATGTTCGTCTTTTATGGCTTCTTCGGCCTGCTGGCGAACATCGCCCTTGTCGTCAACGTCGTCATGCTGCTCGCCGTTCTCAGTGTGATCGGATCGACACTGACATTGCCCGGTATTGCCGGTATCGTGCTGACCATCGGCATGGCGGTGGATTCCAACGTTCTGATCTACGAGCGAATACGCGAGGAGGTGAAGAGCGGCAAACCGCTGATCCAGTCACTGGATAACGGCTTTACCCGCGCCTTTGCGACCATCATCGACGCCAACCTGACGACGCTGATCGTGGCGAGCGTGCTGTTCTACATGGGCACCGGTCCGGTCAAGGGCTTTGCGGTCACGCTTGCGGTCGGCATCATCACCACCGTCTTCACCGCCTATACGCTGACGGCGTGGATGTTCGGTTACTGGGTTCGCCGCAGCCGCCCGAAACACCTGCCGAAGGGTGTCCGCACCGCCATGTTCGATGGCCGCGACATTCCCTTCATGCGTTATCGCCGCGTGGTGTTCATGATCACCGGTGCCATCATGCTCGCCTGTATCGGCGGTTTCATCGGCAAGGGCCTGAACCTCGGCATCGACTTCCAGGGCGGCTCGGTCATCGAAGTGCGCGCCAAGCAGGGTGAAGCCGATCTCGCCGATATCCGCGAGCGTCTGAACCAGCTCAATCTCGGTGAAATCCAGGCGCAGAATTTCGGCACGCCGCAGGATGTCCTCATCCGTATCCAGGCGCAGGACGGCGGCGAAAATGCCGAGCAGTCGGCCATCACCATGGTGCGCGGCGAGCTGGAGGACAAATACGATTTCCGCCGTGTGGAAGTCGTCGGGCCGGCCGTGTCGGGTGACCTTACCTTTACCTCCACGATCGGCATCCTGCTCGCCATGACGGCGATCATGGTCTACATCTGGGTTCGCTTCGAGTGGCAGTTCGCGCTGGGTGCGGTCATCTCGATGGTGCATGACGTGGTCTTCACCATCGGCCTCTTCGTCTTCCTGGGGATAGAGTTCAACCTCACCAGTATCGCGGCGATCCTGACGATCATCGGTTATTCGCTGAACGACACCGTCGTCATCTACGACCGTATCCGCGAAAACCTCAGGCGTTATAAAAAGATGCCGCTGTCGATGATCATCGACGTGTCACTGAACCAGACGCTGTCGCGCACGATCCTCACCGGTCTGACCGTGCTTCTGGCGCTGCTTGCGCTTTACCTCTTCGGCGGCGAGGTCATTCGTTCCTTCACCTTCGCCATGCTGTTCGGTGTCGGTATCGGCGTGTTCTCCTCGCTCTACATTGCCGCTCCGGTGCTGATCGCCTTCAAGCTGCGTCCTGACAGCAAGGATGCGGAAGACGAGAAGGACGAAAAATCCGGCAATGCCGTCGGCGGCAAGCCTGCCGTCTGATGGCTGGCGGGATCGAAATACGCCCGGCCCATTTTCCCGGCCGGGCGCCCATCGATGTCTATGGCAATGGCGGTTTCCGTTTTGCCGACATGTCGCATCGCGGCTCGCTTCTGCTCCTGCCTTCGGGCATTTACGGGTGGGAGCCGGTCGATGCGAAAGAACTGACCGTCGGGCATTTCGAAAAGGTTCTGGCGGAAGCGCAGGATATCGAGGTGCTGCTGATCGGTACGGGTGACGGCATGCGGGTGCTGCCGAAGGAATTGCGCGCGGCCTTCAAGGAAGCGGGCATTTCCGTCGATCCGATGAGCACGGGCGCTGCCGTGCGCACCTATAACATCATGCTGTCGGAATCGCGCGCTGTCGCCGCGGCGCTGATTGCCGTCGAAGGCTGACAGGACGTTTCGCGCGGGGAACCATGGCACCCATAGAAAATCTCGACGTCTGCCTTGCGACGCTGCGCGATACCGATCGCGACCGCTATCTCGCCTGTCTTCTGTCGCCTGCCGATAAACGCAATGCGCTGGCGGCACTTTACGCCTTCAATGCCGAAATCGCCCGTATCCGCGATTCGGTGCGCGAGGCTCTGCCCGGCGAAGTGCGCATGCAATGGTGGCGCGACCTGCTTGAGGGCAATGCGCATGGGGACAGCCAGTCCCACCCCGTCGCCGCCGCACTTCTGGCGACGATCGAGCGGCATCGCCTGCCGCGCCCGGTGCTGGTCAATATGATCGAGGCGCGTATCTTCGATCTTTATGACGATCTGTTCGAGGATCGCAATGCGCTTGAAGGCTATGCCGGCGAAACCGCTTCGGCGTTGATACAGCTTGCAAGCCTCGTGCTTTCTGCGGAAGACGCCGCGGAGAACGCCGAAGCGGCGGGCCATGCGGGCGTGGCGCAGGCCATGGCCGGCATGCTGCTGCTCATGCCGCTCAACCGGCGCCGCGGCCAGGTCTATATTCCCGCCGACATGCTGGCGGCGGCAGGGCTTGACCGCGAGACCTTCCTTGAAGGTCAGGACAGGCAGCGTATCGGCATTGCCATCGAGATTTTCGCGGCCCACGCGCTGGATCATATCGAAAAGGCGCGACGCGCGACTATGTCGAGAAACGTCTTTGCCGCCTATCTTCCCGTTGCTTTATCCGGTCCGGTCATTGCCGCCGCCCGAAGGGCGGGCGCAGGCGTGTTCGATGGCGACCTGCAATTGTCGCAGCTTCGCCGGCAATGGCTGCTGGCAAAGGCGTCTTTCCTCAAGCGTTTCTGACGGCGCAAACCGCGCATCGCGGAGAAAACCGCCGCCGCTCCGCAAGGAGCCACACTTCACGCAAGCCTCGGCCTTTATGAACCCGAACCGGGTTCGCGTCGTTTCGAGTCGCGAATCGAGAAGTTTTGGTGCTGAGGGAGCGTTCCGGATGAATCTAGCAATCTGGATTATCGTTTTCGTGCTGCTTGCGGTCTTTGCCGTTTATGCCTGGCGCATGTCGCGGGCGACGGAGGATGACAACAGCCATGATGTGGGGCAGGCGATCATGGACTTCGCCCGCGCCTTTCCCAACGAGGCGATCAGAAGCCTGCACATGACAGCGGATGGCGGGGCGGCCTTCGTGCGGCTGCACGACAACAAGGCTGGTTTCATGCGCAATATGGGGTCCCACTATGTCTGCGTGATGATCGATCCGGAGCGTATCAGGGTCGAAAGCCTGGAGAGCGGCGACGGCTTCGTCGTCACTTTCTTCGACATGCCGAAATATAGCGGCTCATACCGCTTCAAATCCGCCGGTGAAGCGGCAGAGGTTTCTTTGTGGCTGCTTGGCAGCCTCGTGGAGGCGCAGGACCACCACGATGAGGGGCCGCTGCCCTCCGGCGCCTGAAGGCGTGCGGCTTTGCGCCGTCACTGCCCGTCGAGCGGCGGTGTCGCGTGCGCCTGCTTGCTTTCCCGCCAGATGATGAACAGGCCGGATGCGACGATGATGAGGATGCCGAGCCATTTCGACGGCGTCGGGAAATCCGAAAACAGTGCATAACCGAGGATCGTCGCCGAGATGATCTCGAAATACTGGAACGGCGCCAGCAGCGACAGAGGCGCCAGCCGGAAAGCCCTGACGATCAGCAGGTGCATGTAGCCGGATATCGACCCCAACAGGATGAGCAGCATAAGCGCAAAGCCGGATTGCGGCAGCGAGATCGCAAAATCCCTGTCGCCCAGCGTATCGCCGGCCAGAAGCACCGCGCCCATGAAGATCGTGCCGGCGATGCCGGACATGGTCTGCATGACCAGCGGGCTGTCCGCGTCACCGATGGCGCGGTTCAGGAACAGGTAAAGCGTATAGAGAAAAGCGCAGGCGACCGGCAGCAGCGAGGTCCAGCCGAAGATTTCGAAGCTCGGCTGAATGACGATCAGCGCGCCGCCGAAACCGACGACAATCGCCGTCCAGCGCTTCCAGCCGACCTTGTCGCCGAGGAAGAGGGCCGACATCATCGTCAGCATGAAGGGCTCGACGAAATAGATGGCGAAGACATCGGCAAGCGGCATGTATTTGACGGCGGCGAAGAACATCAGGCTGGCTGAGGCATGCAGCACGCCGCGCAGGCAATTCATCCACGGCCGTCTGGCGCTGAACAGCGCTCTGGGCGAAACCACGAGCAGCAGCGGCAGGGTGCAGAGCACCTGAAAGAAGAAGCGGTAGAAGGTCACCTGCGCCGGCGACATGCCGCCGCTCACCGCCATGTATTTGGCGATGGCATCCATGACCGGCAGCACGAACATGCAGCCCGCCATGATGGTCATGCCCTTGGCGATATCGCTGAAACCGGTCTGGCTGCTCATGGGTCAGGCTGTGCTTTCGACCGAAAGGTCCAAGGAGGAAGGGGACGCCCGAAAGGCCGTCCCCTCTCAAGGTCAGGCGGCCTTCTGGCGCGGCAGGCTCTTCATATCAATGACGAAGCGATAACGCACATCGCTTTTTATCATGCGTTCATAAGCGTCATTGATCTGATCGATGTCGATCATCTCGATTTCGGCGGCGATGCCTTTTGCGGCGCAGAAATCCAGCATTTCCTGGGTCTCGGGAATGCCGCCGATCATCGAGCCGGCAAAAGTCTTGCGTCCTGGAATGAGGCTGAAGGCCAGCACCGAAAGCGGCTTTTCCGGCGCCCCCACCTGCACCAGCGCACCGTCACGTTTCAGCAGCGCCAGATAGGCGTTGATGTCGTGATCGGCGGCGACGGCATCGATGATGAGATCGAGGCTTGCGGCGGCCTTTTTCATCTGCTCGGCGTCGCGCGAGACGATCACCTCGTGGGCGCCGAGCTTTTTGGCGTCTTCCGCCTTGCCGGGCGAGGTGGTGATCATCACCACCGTGGCGCCCATGGCATTGGCAAGCTTGACGGCCATGTGACCAAGGCCGCCGAGGCCAACCACGCCGATGCGCTTGCCGGGACCGGCATTCCAGTGGCGCAGCGGCGAATAGGTGGTTATGCCGGCGCAGAGAAGCGGCGCTGCCGCGGCGGGATCGAGCCCCTCGGGAATATTGAGCACATAACGGTCGTCCACCACCACATGGGCGGAGTAACCGCCAAGCGTATGCGCGCCGCCGCCCATGGCCTTGTCCGGGGAATTATAGGTGCCGGTCATGCCGTTTTCGCAATATTGCTCCAGCCCTTCGGCGCAGCTTGCGCATTCGCGGCAGCTGTCGACGATACAGCCGACGCCGACGCGGTCGCCCGTCTTGAATTTGGTGACCTGCGAACCCACCCGGCCGACCCGGCCGATGATTTCATGGCCGGGAACGCAGGGGTAGAGGGATCCCGGCCATTCGCTGCGGGCCGTGTGGATATCCGAGTGGCAGACGCCACAGAATTCGATCTCAATTTCGACATCGCGCGGACCCGGATCGCGACGCTTGATGGCCGCGAGCTTCATCGGCGATGAACCGTCATCGCAGGCATAGGCGGACGTTGTGAACATGGTCGTTCCTCCTCTTGTGGTGATCGATGCTGCAAACACCGGCCGGCGGCAAAGGTTGCGGTGGGATCAGCCGCCCGCGCCGGTTTCGGGCACTGCCGGGCCAAAAACCTCCTCGAAGGCCTCGCGCAGCAGAACGTCGACGTCGCCGATCATAACCGGCAATCCGAGATCGACAAGGCTGGTGACGCCATAGGCGCTGATGCCGCACGGAACGATGCCGGAAAAATGCGTGAGGTCGGGATCGACATTGATCGACAGCCCGTGAAAGCTCACCCATTTACGCAAACGGATGCCGAGTGCGGCGATTTTGTCCTCGGCCATGCCGCCATCGGGCAGCAGCGGCTTTTCCGGCCGCCTGACCCAGACGCCGACGCGATCCTCGCGCCGCTCGCCGCGGACATTCATCTTGTCGAGCGTCCGGATGATCACCGCTTCCAGCGCGGCGACATAGGCGCGGACATCCTGCCGGCGGCGCTTCAGGTCGAGCATGACGTAGACGACCCGCTGGCCCGGCCCATGATAGGTATATTCGCCGCCGCGCCCCGTGGCGAAGACGGGAAAACGATCCGGTTCTATCAGATCGGCAGCGTCGGCGCTGGTGCCGGCGGTATAAAGCGGCGGGTGCTCCAGAAGCCAGACGAGTTCGTCAGCCTCGCCGCTGGCAATGGCGGCCACTTCCCGCTCCATGTCCTCGATTGCCTGCCCATAGGGCACGAGACCTTCCGAGATTCGCCAGCGAACCGGCGGCGAACCGGCGGCGGGCAGCATGTTTGTCTCGATATCGGTGCGTGTGAGCATGAAAAAGTCCTTTCCACAGCCTTCTCGCAAAATGGCGGCAGGCCGGCAAGCCCAGCATTTCCGGGCTTCCTGCATATAGGGTGGCGTGGTGGGATTTTTAATTTCAAAAAACTGTCACGACGCTCTTGTGCACCGAAAATCCTTTTGCTACATGCACCCCCGTCGGCGCAAGTCGATACCTACCACGATGCGGTCGTGGCGGAATTGGTAGACGCGCAGCGTTGAGGTCGCTGTGGGGCAACCCGTGGAAGTTCGAGTCTTCTCGACCGCACCAAAGAAACCCGCTTCGGCGGGTTTTTTCTTTTTCAGCCAGTTCATTGGCGTCGTTTCCTCAATTCTCACATCAGCTGTACCGGTTTGTTCCGAACCGCCAATTTTTGGTGGATATCGGGAAGGCGCATGACAACTATGCCGTTCACCCTGCAAAAACGAGGGGTGGAATCTTAGAGGTCTGATGTTAGCTTTTGTCAGGAAAAAATGTCCGGGGGTTTTCGTGCTGGGGGACAAGGCGGATTCAGACAATGCGCTCGGTTATTATATGTGGAGCATTTCGGACAACAGGCTGATCATGGACGCGGTTACCGCGGAATGTCATGGATTTTCCGAACCGGTGGCCTCGCTCGGGGTGACGATCGAAGAGGTTCTTGAAAAAATCGATGTCGAGATGCGAGACCTGGTGGCGCAGGCGATTTTCGACAGCATCACCACCGGTGTCTTTTTCGACCAGCGTTATAAGGTCAATCTGCCGGATGGTTCGGTTCGCTGGATCGTGGCCAAGGGCAGGGCGATTTTTGATGCGGACAATACGCCGTTTCTCGGTATCGGCAGCGTTCGGGACATAACCCTGAAGAAGGCGTATCAGTTCGAGCCGCGCCAGTAACCGTCAGCCTTTTCAATTTTCGATATAAAAGAGGCGGCTTTCGCCGCCTTTTTCTGTTCGCGTGTCACCGGGACATCAGAAAACCGCGAGATATTTCAGCAGAGAAATGATGCCGATGATGATGACGATCACCTGGGCGATCTGTTTCGCGCCGCCGCCGACGGGCAGTCGCGCGATGAGCCACAAGACGAGCACAATCACCAGGAAGGTGATCAGAATGCTGACGAGCGTAGATGTAACCATATGTCCCAGCTCCCTTTTTAATCGATCTTCAACGGTCGTTCACCGTTGCGTGAGTAAAAGCGCGAGGCTAGTTTTGGTTCCATTGGCCAAAATCGAGAGACGGGGCGGCGTGTGAATCAGTTCAGGGTCAAGAAGCGACCGACGGGCGCGACCGTTACGCTTGCCCGTCTCGGGCATCCCGATGTCGTCACCGCAACCGGCGGCGCGCTGACGGTTGTGACGGCGGCTTCGGAGCCGGGTTTCAACCCGCTAGATCTTCTCTATTCATCTCTGGCCGCCTGTCTGGCGCTGAGCGCCCGGATAGCGGCGAGCCGTATGGGAATTCTCGACCGGTTCGAAAGGGTCACCGTGCATGTCTCCGGCGAAAAGGCGGAAGAGGAACCATCGCGGATTGTCCGTTTCGATATTCGCATCGGGATCGAGGGGGATTTCGACGGGCCGACGCGCGCCGCGATCGCTCATGCCGCCGAAGATATCTGTACCGTCAGCAACACGCTGAAGGGTGACGCGCAATTCGTGCTGTCGCTCGCGGGCTGACCGTCAAGGCTTGCGGGATTTTTCCCATTTTTTCACCAGCCGGTCGCGTTTCAGCTTGGAGAGGCGTTTCAGCCAGAAGATGCCGTCGAGCTGGTCGATTTCATGCTGGATGCAGACGGCATGGAAACCCTCGGCGGTCTGCCGGTGCTCCTTGCCGGATACGTCCTGAAACCTTAACTCGACCTCGGCCGGCCGCTCCACCTCGTCGGTGAAGCCCGGCATGGAGACGCTGCCCTCGACATGCCGCATGGTCACGGCCGACCGGCGGATGATTTCGGGATTGACGTAGGTCAGGACGGTTCCCGGCGTCAGCTCCAGCACGAAGACCCGGTGTTTCACGCCGATATGGGCGGCGGTGATGCCGACGCCCGGGGCGGCGCGCATCGTGTCGGTCAGGTCCGTGACGAGATCGTTCAGCTGCGCGTCAAAAACCGTGACCGGCGCGCAGACATCGGAAAGACCGGCATGGGGGTAGGGCAGGATCGGCCTGATTGCCAAGGAATGCTCCGTTCGTTTCAAATCCGCGAGGAAGAGGCGGCGAGTGTCCGTCCTTGCGCCGTCGTCTCCAGAAAGCTGCGCTGGGTGCGGGCGTCGCGTTTTGTCACCCGCACATAGCGGGGCGACAGGGCGGCGATTTCACGCAGAACGAAGGCATGGGCGAGACCCAGCCGGTTGGCGATGCTGCGGCTGTCGGTGGCGATATCCAGATGGACCGCCAAGAGGATGGCGGCGCCCGTGGCGGTCAGCGCTTGCGAAGACCCGTCTTGGAGCCGCTCCACCGCCGCCATGAAGGCGGCAGCGGATTGTTCCTCATCCATCAGGAGGCATCCTGGCGCAGGCGGACGGAAACCAGCACCGATTTCGATGTCGGCGTGAAGCTGCCTTCGCCATAACTCGACAGCGGCACCAGTACGTTCAGTTCCGGATAATAACCGCCGACGCTGCCCTGCGGGATATTGTAGGGGACCAGCCGGAAATTTTCCGCGATGCGCTGCACGCCGTCGCCATATTCGCCGATGACATCGACGCGCTGGCGCGAATGGGCGCCAAGCGCCTCCATGTCCTTCGGGTTCATGAAGATGACGTGGCGTTCGCCATAGACGCCGCGATAGCGGTCATCCATTCCATAGATCGTGGTGTTGTACTGATCGTGGCTGCGGAAGGTCTGCAATACGAACAGGTCATCGCGCGTGAGCGCCTGCTGGTGTTCGGTCTGCTCGGGCAGCGGACCGCTATAGAAGGTGGCCTTTTTCGCCGGCGTGTTCCATTGCCGTTCGGCCGCCGCGTTGCGCAGGTGAAAACCGCGGGGCACGCGGACACGTTCGTTGAAATTGTCGAAACCGGGGAGAACCCGCTCGATCATGTCGCGGATGAGATCGTAGTCATCGGCAAGCGCCTTCCATTGCACATGGGCGTTGCCGAGCGTCGCTTCGGCGATGCCGGCGATGATCGCGACTTCCGAGCGCAGTTCGCCGGAAGCGGGCGGGTTGATGCCGCCGGAGCCATGCACCATGCTCATGGAATCCTCCACCGTGACGATCTGCGGCCGACCCGCCGAATTGCGGTCGATTTCCGTTCGCCCAAGGCAGGGCAACACGAAGGAGGTTTCGCCCGGCACCAGGTGTGAGTGGTTGAGCTTGGTGGCGATGTTGACGGTCAGCTTCTGTTTTTCGAAAGCCTTGATGATCAGCGGGCTGTCGGGCGTCGCGCGCAGGAAATTGCCGCCGAGCGCGATGAAGGTCTGCGCCTTGCCGTCCAGCATGGCGGCCACGGCCTCCACGGTATTGTGGCCGGGCTTGCGCGGCATCGGCACGCCCAGTTCCTTCTCCAGCGCGTCGAGAAGGGCAGGCGGGGCTTTTTCGTCGATGCCGACTGTGCGGTCGCCCTGTACGTTGGAATGGCCGCGCACCGGGCAAAGGCCGGCGCCGGGGCGGCCGATATTGCCGCGCAGCAGCATGAAATTGGTGATTTCACGAACGATGATGACAGAATGTCGGTGCTGCGTGACACCCATGGCCCAGGTGGCGATGACGGAGCCGGCATTCATGTAGATGCGGGCCGCTTCCTCGATTTCGGCACGAGTGAGGCCGGACTGGTCGAGAATGCTTTCCCAGCTCGTCGCCTCGACGGCGGCGCGATAGGCCTCGAATTCCGCCGCATGTTCGGCGATGAAGTCGTAATCGATGATGGCGGGCTCGCCCGCCGCCCGCGCGGCATCGTCGGCCGCAAAGACCGCCTTGCTCATGCCGCGTACCGCCGCCATGTCGCCGCCCTGGCGGGGCTGGTAATAATTGGTGGCGATGCGGGTGCTGCCGCCGGTGATCATCTCCACCTTGTCCTGCGGATCGGCGAAGCGCTCCAGCCCCTTTTCGCGGATGGGGTTGAAGACGGCGATGCGGGCGCCACGAAGGGCGGCGCGGCGCAGGTCGCCCAGCATGCGGGGATGGTTGGTGCCGGGATTTTGTCCGATCACGAAAATTGCATCCGTCTGTTCGAAATCCTCAAGCAGCACGGTGCCCTTGCCGACGCCGATCGAAGCCTTCAGGCCGACACCGCTTGCCTCGTGGCACATGTTGGAACAGTCGGGAAAATTATTGGTGCCGTAAAGCCGGACCATCAACTGATAGAGGAAAGCCGCCTCGTTGGAGGCGCGGCCGGAGGTGTAAAATTCCGCCCGGTCCGGGCTGTCGAGGCTTTTCAGGATGCGGCCGATCTCGGCAAAGGCGTCGTCCCAGGAGACCGGCAGATATTTGTCGCTCGCCCTGTCGTAACGCATGGGATGGGTGAGGCGGCCCTGTTTTTCCAGCTCGTAGTCGGACCAGCCGCGCAGTTCGGAGACGGTGCGGGTGGCGAAGAAGTCCGGCGGCACCCGCGCTTCCGTCGCTTCCCAGGCGACCGCCTTGACGCCGTTTTCGCAGAATTCGAAGGAGGAGCCGTGTTCGGGGTCGCCCCAAGCGCAGCCCGGGCAGTCAAAGCCGTCCGGCTGGTTGGTCTTCAGCAGGATGCGGGCGCCGGACAGCGGCGCTCCGGATTCCATGAGCCGTTTGCCCACACTTTTAAGCGCGCCCCAGCCGCCCGCCGCGGAGGATGCCTTGCCAATGAAGTCCGTCTTGCTCATTTTTCTGGTTTCCCGGAATTTGCCTGCCTGATGCTGAGATGGGAGGCGGCTTGCCGTTTGTCAAAGTCATATTCACAAGCGCCGATGTGCGCTTTATGTCAACGCCTTTGTTGTGCATTGCGATGAATGGACGATCCTTGCGCCATCCTCAAGTTGGGAACGGCTCGGAGGTCGCAGGCGTTGTCTTAAAATACGCCGCAGAGATTGGTTATTGATCACCGGGAAACGGGCGCGCCGGTGTCGAATCTGCGCTGAAGAGGAATGACGAATGGATTTTTCGCCGCAGTCGCGGAGCTTGTGGTTTTGCAGCTATCCGGTTGTTGACAATACGCTTTTTAACGCCATTCTGCCTGCGCATCCGTGCACTGCCGCATTTGACGACGAGGGGACGCAAGATTGACAGACCGTGACCACGATCCTGCCGCGCCCGAAGAGTTGAAGCCTGCGGACGCGCCCTCCGATATTTATGCGGAGGACGGGTCGGTCCGCTCGGATTTCCTGACGATGGTGGGCGCTGCGATCGCCGATCGCGACCTGCTTTTCCTGCGCAAGAATGTGGCGCGGCTGCATGAGTCCGAACTCGGCGACGTGCTGGAATCCATCCTGCCGGAACAACGTCACGCACTGGTCAGGCTGCTTGGTTCCGATTTCGACATGACGGCGCTGACCGAGGTGGATGAGGGCATCCGTCTCGACATCGTCGACCAGATGTCGAACGAGCAGATCGCCGCCGGTATCGGCGAACTCGATTCGGACGACGCCGTCTATATTCTCGAAGATCTCGACGACGAGGACCGCGAGGATATTCTCTCGCAGCTGCCGTTTACCGAACGTGTGCGGCTGATGCGGGCGCTGGATTATCCGGAAAGCTCGGCCGGCCGTCGCATGCAGACGGAATTCGTCGCCGTGCCGCCGTTCTGGACCGTGGGGCAGACCATCGATTATCTGCGCGAAGAAGAAGAGCTGCCGGATTCCTTCACGCAGATCTTCGTCATCGATCCCACCTTCAAGCTGGTCGGCGCGCTCGATCTCGACAAGGTGCTGCGCGCCAAGCGTCAGGTGAAGATCGAAACGATCATGCACGAGACGAACCATTCCATTCCGGCCGAGATGGACCAGGAAGAGGCGGCGCAGCTTTTCGAGCAATACGACCTTCTGTCCGCCGCCGTGGTCGACAATAACGGCCGGCTTGTGGGCGTACTGACCATCGATGATGTGGTCGACGTCATTCAGGAGGAAGCCGAGGAGGACTTGCTGCGCCTGGGCGGCGTGGGTGACGAAGAACTGTCGGACTCGATAGCCAGCACCTCGCGTTCACGCGTGCCCTGGCTTGCCGTCAATCTCATCACTGCCTTTCTCTCCGCCTCGGTCATCAGCCTGTTCGATGCGACGATCCAGCAGATCGTGGCGCTGGCGATCCTGATGCCGGCGGTGGCCGGCATGGGCGGCAATGCCGGATCGCAGACAATGACGGTGTCGGTGCGGGCGCTCGCCACCAAAAGCCTCGATATTCACAATGCCGCCCGCATCATCCGGCGCGAGGCGGGTGTCGGTATTCTGAACGGCATGTTGTTCGGCTGCGCCATCGGTGTGGTTGCCGGCATCTGGTTTCAGGATGTGCATATTGGCGGCATCATCGCCACGGCCATGTGTCTCAACATGCTGGCGGCGGCGCTGGCGGGCATTCTCATTCCGCTGGTTCTCGACAAGTTCGGGGCGGACCCGGCGGTTTCTTCGGCCGTCTTCGTGACGGCGGTGACCGATATTGTCGGCTTTTTCGCCTTTCTTGGCATAGCAACCTGGTGGTACGGTATTTCCGGATAGGCGAGGGGCGAAAATTGACTTTTACGTGAAGGTCAAATAATATCTTCCGGTTATGAATCGGATAGGCCCTTGGACAAGTATTATAGCATAACCGAACTGACGCGCGAATTCGGTGTTTCAACCCGTACCTTGCGATTTTACGAGGATGAGGGGCTGATCCATCCGGAGCGCCGCGGGCGCACGCGGCTTTTCAGAGCCGCGGACCGTCGACTTATCCAGGAAATCCTGCGTGGCCGCCGTATCGGTTTCACCATCTCCGAAATTCGCGAGATCATTCACGTCTACAAGGAGCCGCCCGGCGAATCGGGGCAATTGGTGCTGCTGATGAAAAAGGTCGATGAAAAGCGCGCCGAGCTTCGCCAAAAACGCAAGGACATAGAAGAGACGCTGGCGGAACTCGACAATGTCGAGGAGGCCTGTCTGACGCGCCTTGCCGAAATCGGCGTGGGGACTTGAGCGGCGCCGTTTAGCGGTTTGGCTCTTCCGTTGACGTAACCGTCGCTAACGGCTCCGAAGCCTGTCCAGTTTTGTCTGCATATGGAACGAGCGGGTTTTGCTTGTTTTTTCTCCCACGCCTGGGAGAAGACATGAGGGCAAATCGCAACGCCGCATTCGCCGTCCTACTGCGCCTCAACCGTGCACTGCTGCGCCACTTCGCCGACCTTCGTCTGCTGGTCGGCACTGAGCTTGCCCTCCATCATAGTGTCGAAGAGGTTTTCCGCCTGCAGCTTTTCCAGCGTGCAGCCGCAGAAGCGCTGGCACAATTCCAGCCCGTTCGGCTGTTCGACGCAGCTTTTTTCACAGCTCGATTTGTAAAGCTCCACCTGATCGACGGGAGGAGGCGGAGTCAAGAGCGAGAGGACGTAAACCAGGCCAATAAGCACCGGCTGGTGAATGAGATAAAAGGCAAGGCTGTGACGGCCGGCGCTGGCGATCAGGTTGCGGGGTGCGCTTGGATTGCGGAAACGGTCCAGCCAGCCGCGCGGTGCGACGAATTGCGAAACGCCAAGTCCGGTAAGGAAAGGCGCGAGCCAGGGCAGCAGCGGCACATAATCGTTCGAGCGCGGCGGCATGGTGGAAAAGCCGATCCAGGCCAGCCATTTTGCGTTGAACAGGTCGGATTGCAGATATTGCGGCAGGGCAAACGCGATCACCGCGAAAACCAGCGTCACGGGCGCGGGCGCCCGCAGGAACAGCAGTCCCACCAGGCTTGCGGCGGCGATATTGTGCAGGATGCCGAAGAAGATGAAGCTGTCCGGAAAGGCAAAATAGGTGGCGACGGTGATGAGCAGCGCCGACCCGGCCACCATCGCGAAACGCTTGCCGAAGGACGGCCAGTTCAAACCCTTGCCATGGGCGAGAAACAGGCTGAAGCCGGCCAGAAACAGGAACGAACTGGCGATGCCGCGCGCATAAAGCTTCCAGAGACCCGTGGTCGCCGTGCCGGGGTCGAGATAGCCGAAATATTCCAGATTCCACGTGAAGTGGTAGGATGCCATGGCAAGGAGGGCGAGCCCTCTGAGGGTATCCAGCCCGCCGATGCGGCCTTTGCGGCGGTTTTCATTTGCGGCTGTGTTCGTATCCATGTTTTCCGCTTTGTCAGCTTTTCGGGGCCGGTATTCTCACTTGGGCTTGGCCCTTGAAGTGCGGCTATTTCAAGGCCGGTTTTCTTCCATGATGGCGCGCCGTGCTTCGGAAAAGAACTGGCGGCGCAACAGCGCCACGATGATGATGACGGTGCTGGCGATGAAGACATAGGGGCTGATGAACCAGCCGAGATAACCGATGGACAGGAAGATCGTCCGCAGGCCGTCATTGAAGTTCTTGGCAGCGATGATGTTCATCTTGATGACGTTTTCGGCCGCGCGCTCCGCCGCCTGGCGGTCCGCACCGACATCGTGGACCATGGGGATGGCGCCGAACAGGATCGTGCAATAGTTGAACAGGCGGTAGGACCAGCCGAATTTGAAGAAGGAATAACCAAAAAGACAGGTTAGGCCGATGACCTTCAGCTCGAAGGCGGTGCGCCCGGCATAATGCACGAAGGGCATGTCGCGAAAGACCGATTCGACCTGTTCGGTGGCGCCGAGCAGGGCGAAACATCCGCCGATGGCGAAGATGGAGGTGGAGGCGAAGAAGGCGGTGCCGTTCTGCAGGCCGGCCATGATCTGCGTGTCGATCATCTTCAGGTCGCGCTTCAGCGAATTGTGGATCCAGTCACGCCGGCGCTCCGCCATGGCCTGATTGAGGCTGGTTCGCGAAAACAGCGTCGTTCCCGTCGTGACATGGGTATAGGCAGCCCATAACAGGATAAAAACGGCGATCGCGATATAGTCCATGACGGTCATCACGGGCAGGCCACCTTGCTGTTTGCGAATCTTCGAAGGCATATTGATTTGAAGGCCATGGCAAGGCAATGGCGGCGGTTGCCGCCACCCAATATTCTCTTTTGCCGTCGCCGCCGCCGCATTCGGATTTTCGCTAACTTTCCGGTAACCAAGTCGCTTTATCAATCCTGTCGCGGATGTGAGGTCCGCCGGTTCCGGTTAAGGTATTGCGTACCGGTTCCGCCTGAATTTCCGCGAGCGTCATCCGCCGATTGACAGGATGGCGGTTCGCACCTAGCCTTCCACAAGGACCGGTGTTTCCGGCATCCGGAGCGCCAAGGCTTTCATGTCCCGCATCGTGCGGGCAGGTTTTGTCTCTCTGGCCCGGTATCCGCGGCAGTCCGGCATGAGCAACCGGGGAACGCCTTTTCTACGAATCGTTCCCTTCATGTCCATCTGCCGCCGGCTTGCGGCATCGCAAAGACGCCGGTCCGTTTCATCGCTTCATCCGGGTTTTCCATGACAGATCAAAACCGCTCCGTTTTTATTCTTGGCGGCGCGCGCTCCGGCAAGTCCCGTTTTGCGGAGGCGCTTGCGGGCAAGGCCGGCGGAAACCTGCATTATCTGGCGACCGGCCGGGCGTGGGATGACGAGATGCGGGATCGTATCAGCCATCATCAGGAACGGCGCGGCGGCGAATGGACCACCCACGAGGCGCCGCTCGACGTCGCTGCGGCGCTGGAGCGCCTCGACGGGCCGGACAATGTCATTCTCATCGATTGCCTGACATTGTGGCTGACCAATCTGATGATGGAGAGCGCCGATATCGAGGCTGCCTTCGACGCGCTTGCGGCGGCAATCGCATCGGCCAGAGCGAAACTGATTTTCGTCTCCAATGAGGTCGGTCTCGGCATCGTGCCGGAGAACCGCATGGCGCGTGAATTCCGCGACCATGCCGGCCGGCTGCACCAGCGCGTTGCCGCCATCGCCGGCGAAGTCTATTTCGTCGCCGCCGGATTGCCGCTGAAGATGAAGGGTTGACGCCTCACCTGCGACAGCGGGATGACCGTCACTGTCCCTTGCTTGCGTATTTTCTCCGCTCAAGTCGCGCCGTTTCCAGCGGCGCTGCGACAGGTTTGCATTCTTGATCTGGATCAAGGTGGCCTTCTTTCGGCGGTGGCAATGCTCCAACCGACGCAAAGGCGTGTTTCCGCTCTCCCAGGCGCGTGCCGTGCCTTTCGTCGGTCGGCTTGCACGTTGGGGGAAACCAACAATGAATTACACTTTGGAAACCGCGATCGTGGCCCTCGGGGCCTTTCTCGCGTTGCTCGGGGCAGCCTTTGCCCATGACAGTCTTTTCGCCGCCCATATGTGGGTGCTGTTCTTTACGCTGCTGGTCAGCACGGTGCTTCTTTTGCGCCGTGTCTCCTTTGCGCCCGTCGATCCGGACGCGCTTGCCCGCCGGAAGTCGGAATATTTCGACGAGGTGGTGAAATATGGCGTCATCGCCACCGTGTTCTGGGGTGTCGTCGGTTTTCTGGTCGGGGTCGTGGTGGCGCTGCAGCTCGCCTTTCCCGATCTCAACATCGCGCCCTATTTCAATTTCGGCCGGATGCGGCCGCTGCACACCTCGGCGGTGATCTTCGCTTTCGGGGGAAATGCGCTGATCGCCACCTCCTTCTACGTGGTGCAGAGAACCTGTCGGGCGCGCCTGTTCGGCGGCAATCTCGGCTGGTTCGTGTTCTGGGGGTATAACCTCTTCATCGTCATGGCCGCCACCGGTTACCTGCTGGGCATTACCCAGGGCCGCGAATATGCCGAGCCGGAATGGTATGTCGACATCTGGCTGACCATCGTCTGGGTCGCCTATCTCGTGACCTTCCTCGGCACGATCTTCATGCGCAAGGAGCCGCATATCTATGTGGCGAACTGGTTCTATCTCGGCTTCATCGTCACCATCGCCATGTTGCACATCGTCAATAATCTGGCGGTGCCCGTGTCGTTCCTGGGCGTGAAGAGCTACTCGGCCTTCTCGGGCGTGCAGGATGCGCTGACGCAATGGTGGTACGGCCATAACGCCGTCGGCTTCTTCCTGACCGCCGGCTTCCTCGGCATGATGTATTATTTCATTCCCAAGCAGGTGAACCGCCCGGTCTATTCCTACCGCCTGTCGATCATCCACTTCTGGGCGCTGATCTTCATGTATATCTGGGCCGGCCCGCACCACCTGCACTATACGGCGCTGCCGGACTGGGCGCAGACGCTCGGCATGGTGTTCTCGGTGATGCTGTGGATGCCGTCGTGGGGCGGCATGATCAACGGCCTGATGACGCTTTCGGGCGCCTGGGACAAGATCCGCACCGATCCCGTCGTGCGCATGATGGTGATGGCGGTGGCCTTTTACGGCATGGCGACCTTCGAAGGTCCGATGATGTCGATCAAGGCCGTCAACTCGCTCAGCCACTACACCGACTGGACCATCGGCCACGTGCATTCGGGCGCGCTCGGCTGGAACGGCATGATCACCTTCGGCGCGATCTATTACCTGACGCCGAAACTCTGGGGCAGGGAGCGTCTCTACAGCCTGCAACTGGTCAACTGGCACTTCTGGCTCGCCACGCTCGGCATCGTCGTTTACGCCGCCGTCATGTGGGTGGCCGGCATCCAGCAGGCTCTGATGTGGCGCGAATATGATGCCCAAGGCTTCCTCGTTTATTCCTTCGCGGAATCGGTCGCGGCTTTGTTCCCCTATTACGTGATGCGTGCACTGGGTGGCCTGATGTTCCTCAGCGGCGCGCTGATCATGGCCTACAACGTCACGATGACCATCCTCGGTCATCAACGCGAGGAGGGCGCCAGCAAGGGCGCGGCTCCTTCGCTGCAGCCTGCTGAATAAGGAGGGGCCGATGTCCATACTCGACAAACACGGCGTCATCGAACGCAACGCCACGCTGCTTCTGGTCGGCTCCCTGCTGGTGGTCTCGATCGGCGGTATCGTGGAAATCGCACCGCTCTTTTATCTCGAAAACACCATCGAGAAGGTGAAGGGCATGCGACCCTACACGCCGCTGGAACTGGCCGGGCGCAACATCTACATCCGCGAGGGGTGTTATGTCTGCCACAGCCAGATGATCCGTCCATTCCGCGACGAGGTGGAGCGTTACGGACATTACAGCCTTGCGGCGGAATCCATGTACGACCATCCGTTCCAGTGGGGTTCCAAGCGCACGGGGCCAGACCTTGCGCGCGTCGGCGACCGTTATTCGAACGAATGGCATGTGCAGCATCTGGCCGATCCGCGCTCCGTGGTGCCGGAATCGATCATGCCGTCTTACGCGTTCCTCAAGACGACGCCGCTGAAGATCACCGATATCTCGATGGAGCTGAAGGCCAACCGCGCCGTCGGTGTGCCCTATAGCGACGAGATGATCGAGAAGTCCGCAGCCGATCTTGCCGCCCAGGCGGACCCGAATGCGGATTCGTCGGACCTGCTGGCGCGTTATCCGAAGGCGAAGATCGGCGATTTCGACGGCGATCCGGCCAAGCTTACCGAAATGGATGCTCTGGTCGCCTATCTGCAGATGCTCGGCACGCTGGTCGATTTCTCGACCTATGACGATGCCGCCGGATACCGGTGAGGAGGCGAAACGATGGAAACCTATACGGCCATGCGCCACTTCGCCGATAGCTGGGGCCTGCTTGCCATGACCCTGTTCTTCGCCGGCGTCGTCGTTTTTACCCTTCGCCCCGGCTCCAAAAAAGCCGCGGACGATGCCGCCAGCATTCCGCTCAAGGAGGACTAGGATATGTCCGAAAAACACATTGATGACATCAGTGGCGTCGAAACCACCGGCCACGAATGGGACGGTATCCGTGAGCTGAACAATCCCATGCCGCGCTGGTGGGTCTGGACCTTTTATTTCACGATCCTCTGGGCCATCGGTTATACCATCGCCTATCCGGCTTACCCGCTGATATCAGGCGCAACAAAAGGGCTGCTCGGCTGGAGCAGCCGCGGCGAAATCGCCGCCGAAATTGCCGATGCGAAACAGGCGCAGAGCGTCTATGTCGACAGAATCGCCAATTCCTCGCTTGCCGAAATTCAGGCGGACCCGACCCTGATGCAGTTTGCCCTTTCCGGCGGTGCAGCCGCTTTCAAGGTCAATTGCATTCAGTGTCACGGTTCGGGCGCGGAAGGCGGGCAGGGTTATCCCAACCTCAATGACGATGACTGGATGTGGGGCGGCAGTGCCGACGATATCTACACGACGGTGAAGCACGGCATCCGTTTTGCCGATGATCCTGATACGCGCGCTTCGGAAATGCCGGCTTTTGGCGACATCCTCCAGTCGAATGAAATCCGCGAGGTCGCCGCCTATGTCGTCAGCCTTACCGGCACGCCTTCCAACCCGGCGCTGGTGGAACCCGGCAAGCAGCTCTTTGCCGACAATTGCGCCTCGTGCCACGGGGAAGACGCCAAGGGTAATCGCGAATTCGGCGCACCCAATCTGGCCGACGCGATCTGGCTGAAGTCGCATGGGGAGGAAGGCATCGTCTCGCAGATCCGTTCACCGAAGCATGGCGTCATGCCCGCCTGGGGTGAGCGTCTCGGTGACACGACCGTCAAGCAGCTGGCGATCTTCGTGCATTCGCTTGGTGGGGGTGAGTGATCGTATAGGCAGGAAAAGGAAAGGGCCGCGTGATGCGGCCCTCACGGTGATGACGCGTCCTTCCCAGATTCGACGTCATCCTCGGGCTTGACCCGAGGATCCATGGTGCCACCAGCGGTGGATCCTCGGGTCAAGCCCGAGGATGACGCAAGAGAGGCTTAGGGAGACGGGCCGCGACGCGGCCCTTTTTATTCAGCTGACCAGACGGCCAGCTCGTATCCATCCGGATCGGTGAAATGGAAACGCCGGCCGCCGGGAAAGGCGAAGATCGCGACGCTAATCTGGCCGCCGGCGGCCTCGACGCGCCGCTGCACATGCTCGATATCGGCGGCGTAGAGAATGACGAGCGGCCCGCCCCTGGCCGATACCGGCGCGGTGGTGGTGAAGCCGCCCGTCAGGCGGCCATCGGAAAACTCGCAATATTGCGGACCGTAATCCTTGAAGGACCAGCCGAAGGCGCCGCCGTAAAATTCCTTGCTGCGCTCGATGTCGGCGACGTTGAATTCGACATAGTCGATGCGCTGGTCATTGGTGTTCGTCGTCATCATTCACTCCATCAATCCGCTTCGAGCAGCGATTTCAGCGTTTCGAGATCGGCCGTTATCGCCTTGGCGTCGTCTTCGAAATCCTCGTCCGTCATGCCGTCAAGCCGAAGCAGCGTGAAGCTCACTTCGGCGCCGCTGCCATTCGGCGTGACCCGAAGCGCGTTATAGACCTTCAGCCCGTCAGGTAATGTGACGACATGATCTATGACGCCGAATTCATTGGCGGGCGCGAAATTCACGCGCACCTCGCCAAGCGGCCCGCCATCGGCGATCCAGTCTTCGCCCTCCGGCCTCAGCCCGCCGCCAAGACCTGCCGCCCAGCGCGGCATGTTCTGCGGGTCGGAGGTAAATTGATGGACCTGGCTCCATGGCTTTTCGATCGACAGATGAATGATTCTCGACTGCATGACAGGCATTTCACCCTCCCTTGGCGTCACGCTCCTCTTGCTGCGCCACTTTGTCGTCACTTGATGCAAGTCAAGGATGTTTCGCCGGGGAGATGGGAGAAAGCAAGGAGATAAAAACGGACTCCTATCATGAACATCTATCGCGCCGGACAGGACCGCCCGCAACAGCCCGTCGAAAGGCTGGAAGCGGAAGCCGTCAATTCCGCAAAAACGCGAAAACCCCTTTACGAAGCGCGCAGGAAGATTTTTCCCAAGCGCGCCGAGGGCAGGTTCCGGCGGTTCAAATGGCTGGTGATGCTCTTCACGCTCGGCATTTATTATCTGACGCCGTTCCTGCGCTGGGACCGCGGTCCCTATGCGCCCGATCAGGCGGTATTGATCGATATCGCCAACCGGCGCTTTTATTTCTTCTTCATCGAGATATGGCCGCAGGAATTCTTCTTCGTCGCCGGCCTGCTGGTCATGGCGGGGCTCGGGCTGTTTCTCGTCACTTCCGCGGTCGGGCGCGCATGGTGCGGTTATACCTGTCCGCAGACCGTCTGGGTTGACCTGTTTCTGGTGGTCGAACGGGCGATCGAGGGCGACAGGAACGCCCGCATGAAACTGGATGCCGCGCCCTTCACCTTTGGCAAATTGCGCAAGCGGGTGTTGAAACATGCGATCTGGCTGGTGATCGGCGTACTGACCGGCGGCGCATGGATTTTCTATTTTGCCGACGCGCCGACGCTGGCGATGCAGTTCCTGACCGGGCAGGCGCCGATGATCGCCTATTCGACCGTCGCCATCCTCACCGCGACCACCTATGTTTTCGGCGGGCTGATGCGCGAACAGGTCTGCACCTATATGTGTCCCTGGCCGCGCATCCAGGCGGCGATGCTGGATGAGAACTCGCTTGTCGTCACCTATAATGACTGGCGCGGCGAACCGCGCTCGCGGCACGCCAAGAAGGCTGCGGCGGCAGGAGAGAGCATCGGCGATTGCGTCGATTGCAATGCCTGCGTCGCGGTCTGTCCCATGGGCATCGACATCAGGGACGGGCAGCAGCTGGAATGCATCACCTGCGCGCTCTGCATCGATGCCTGCGACGGGGTGATGGACAAGATCGGCAAGCCGCGCGGGTTGATCGCCTATGCGACACTTGCCGAATACCAGTCCAACATGGCGCTGGCGACCGGCAATGGCGAATACGCCATCCGCCCCGCCAATGTGCGCGGGGCGGATGGCAGCTTCAGCAAGAGCGTCCGCCACTTCAACTGGCGTATCATCTTCCGGCCGCGCACGCTGCTTTACACGGCGATATGGGCTGCGGTCGGCATCGGCATGCTGTTTGCGCTGGTGACGCGCGAGCGGCTGGCGCTCAATGTCCTGCACGACCGCAATCCGCAATATGTGCTGGAATCCAACGGTTCGATCCGCAACGGCTATACGGTCCGCATCCTCAACATGGTGCCGCAGCCGCGTATGATGAGCCTGACGATAGAAGGCCTTCCGAACGCGGTGATGAAGATCAACGGCATGTCTGACACTGCCGCGCGCGCCTTCGAGATGACGGTGGAGCCGGACGAGGCGACGACGCTGAAGGTCTTCGTCACCCTGCCGGGCAAGGATATTGCGCGGGCGGCGGAAAATTTCGAATTCATCGTCAGCGATACGGCCGGCCACGAAACGGCCCGTTACGATGCGGTCTTCAATGCTCCGGGAGTGAAAAAATGACAGTCAACAATCGCCAGACATCCAGCTTCGTTTTCACCGGCTGGCACATGCTCGGCGTCATGGTGCTGTTCTTCGGCACCATCATCACCGTCAACATGATCATGGCCTGGAATGCGGTTCACAGCTGGAGCGGGCTTGTGGTACCCAACACCTATGTCGCCAGCCAGCAGTTCAATGCCAAGGCGGAAGCCGCCAAGGCACGGGCTGCAACCGGCATCAAGGGCAGGCTGGCCGTGGATGAAAAGACCGTGCGTTACGAGGTTTTTCATCCGGATAAAGGCCCGATCGATACGGATGCGGTGACAGCGCATTTTCGCCGGCCCGTGGGTGAAAGCCAGAATTTCGACATGGAACTGAGCCCGGCCGCCACCGGCGTCTTTACCGGCGCGCATGACATGCTGCCCGGGCAATGGATCGTTGAGGTCACCGCCGTCAAGGACGGCCGGATCATCGTGCATGAGGGCACGCGGATCGCCGTTATCAGGGGACGTCAATGAGCTGCTGCGCACCGGGAACGGAAGGTTCGCTGCAACTCGGCGAGCCGGTCAATCCGCCATCGTCGGAGGAATTGCTGCTGGCGAGCCGCGATCTGGGGCAGGGGCTGCGTCAGACCGATCTCAGCGTGCCGGATGTTTATTGCGGCACCTGCATCACCACCATCGAGACCGCGCTCTCCCATCTCCGCCAAGTGGAGCGGGCGCGGGTGAACCTGTCGTCCAGACGTGTGGCAGTCGTCTGGAAGGAAGAGGTCGATGGCGTCAGGACCGATCCCGCCGAGATTGCCCGTGCAATCCTGTCGACGGGATACCGCACACACCTTTTCGCCAGCGGTCAGGATGCTTCGGACGCCTTGCGCTCGCAGCTGATCAGGGCGGTGGCGCTGTGCGGTTTTGCCTCAGCCAATATCATGCTTCTGTCCGTCTCCGTCTGGTCGGGGGCGGATGCGGCGACGCGCGACATGTTTCACTGGATATCGGCGATGATCGCCGCGCCGGCGCTGATCTATGGCGGGCGCTTCTTCTATCAGTCTGCCTGGAACGCGCTGAAACACGGCCGCACCAACATGGATGTGCCGATTGCGCTTGCCATTACGCTCTCCTATGCCGTGTCGCTGTGGGAGACGATCCATCACGGTGAGCATGCCTGGTTCGATGCGACCGTATCGCTGCTGTTCTTCCTGCTGATCGGCCGGACGCTGGACCATATCATGCGCGACAGGGCGCGCTCCGCCATTGCCGGGCTCGCCCGGCTGTCGCCGCGCGGCGCGACCGTCATCAGTGAGGATGGGACGCGGGAATATCGCCAGCTTGCCGATGTCCAACCGGGAATGTCGATCGCGATTGCGGCGGGCGACCGTGTGGCGGTGGATGCGATAGTGGTCTGCGGCAGCAGCGATCTCGACATGTCCATCGTCAATGGTGAAAGCGCGCCGCGCCGCGTGACGACAGGCGACGGCCTGCAGGCCGGCACGCTCAACCTCACCGGTTCGCTCACCGCACGGGTGACCGCCTCGGCCAGGGATTCCTTCCTGTCGGAGGTGATCGGGTTGATGGAGGCGGCGGAAGGCGGCCGGGCGCGTTACCGCCGTATCGCCGACCGCGCCGCAAGCTATTATTCACCCGTGGTGCATCTTCTCGCGCTGGTGACGTTTCTCGGCTGGGGCATTTTCGGCGGCGACTGGAAACAGGCGATGCTGATCGCCATTGCGGTTCTCATCATCACCTGCCCCTGTGCGCTCGGCCTTGCCGTTCCCGTCGTGCAGGTTGTGGCGGCAGGACGGCTGTTCCGGCACGGCATCATGGTCAAGGAAGGCTCGGCCATGGAGCGGCTGGCCGACATCGACACCGTGCTGTTCGACAAGACCGGCACCCTGACCGTTGGCAAGCCGCGACTGGTCGAAACCGGCGATGTGAAGCCTGCGATTATGGCGATTGCAGCGGGGCTTGCCGCCCATTCACGTCATCCTCTCTCGAAAGCCCTGCATGCCGCCTACGGCAGTGCTTTGCCGGCCTATGAGACGGTGCGGGAAATTCCGGGCTCGGGTGTCGAGGCCGAGACGGAAGCCGGCACCTACCGGCTCGGCAATCGCCGGTTCGCCTGCCCGGATGAGGTAAGGACCGACAATGGCGATGCGCGGTCGGAAGTGGTGCTGTCACTCGATGGCCATCAACTGGCGAGCTTCGGTTTCGAGGATAATCCGCGCGCGGGTGCTGTTGCGGCTTTGCGTAATCTCTCAGTGCGGGGCCTGATGCAGGAAATCGTTTCGGGTGACCGGGCCGCCGCCGTCAGCGCGATGGCTGAGCGGCTGGGGATCGGCAACTGGCGTGCGGACCTGTCGCCGAAGGACAAGGCAGCGCGTTGCGCCGAACTTGCCGGCGAGGGGCGCAGGGTCCTGATGGTGGGTGACGGTATCAACGATGCGCCGGCGCTTGCCGCCGCCCATGTGTCGATGGCGCCCGCCACCGCCGCCGATATCGGCCGGCAGGCCGCGGATTTCGTGTTCATGCAGGAGGATCTCGATGCCGTGCCTTTTGCGATCGAGACGTCGCAGCGGGCCGGAAAGCTTATCCGGCAAAACTTCGCGCTGGCCATCGGCTATAACATCATTGCCGTACCGATCGCGATTGCCGGTTATGCGACGCCGATGATCGCGGCCATTGCGATGTCGACATCGTCGCTGATCGTCGTCGCCAATGCGTTACGTCTTGCCGGTGCGGCTGAAAACGTTCGCCCCCACAACGAAACGAAGACAGGATTTACGGGCGAGGGGGCGCAACTGGCATGAACATGCTGATCTATCTCATTCCCGTCGCTCTGTTTTTAGGGGCGCTCGGGCTTTTCGCCTTCCTCTGGTCGGTGCGGTCCGGTCAGTATGACGATATGGACGGGGCCGCGTGGCGCGTAATCGATGATGGTGATGATCGGCCGCGGCCTTCTTGAAGGAGAAGCAAAAGGTCAGTTTTGACCTGGCCTTGACCTGTCGCAAATATGCAAAGCTGACTTGCGTCATCAAAATTTAATCGTTTCAGTCGCCCCTAGCCTTGCCGTTTGGTGATTACAGTGCCACAACACGACCACCAAAAAGCAAGATGGAGGCACATCCGTGGAACAGGCAGAAATCGGTTTGATCGGTCTCGGCGTCATGGGCTCGAACCTGGCGTTGAACATCGCGGAAAAGGGCAACAAGATTGCCGTATTCAACCGAACCCCGGAAGTTACACGAAAATTCTACGCCGATGCGGGCGAACTGCAGGGCCAGATCATTCCCTGCGAAACCATCGAGGAATTCGTCGCCGCCATTCGCCCTCCGCGCCCGATCATCATCATGATCAAGGCCGGCGATCCGGTCGACCAGCAGATGGAAATCCTCAAACCGCATCTCGCCAATGGCGACATCATGATCGACGCCGGCAATGCCAATTTCCGCGATACGATCCGCCGTTTCGACAATCTGAAGGATAGCGGCCTGACCTTTATCGGCATGGGCGTTTCCGGCGGTGAGGAAGGCGCGCGTCACGGACCGTCGATCATGGTCGGCGGCACCGAGGACAGCTGGAAGCGTGTGGAGAAGGTGCTGACCTCCATTTCCGCCAAATATAATGACGATCCGTGCGTGGCATGGCTCGGCAATGACGGCGCCGGCCATTTCGTCAAGACCATCCATAACGGCATCGAATATGCCGACATGCAGATGATCGCCGAAATCTACGGCATCCTGCGTGATGGCCTTGGCATGAGCGCCGTCGAAATCGCCGATGTCTTCGCCGAATGGAACAAGGGCCGCCTGAATTCCTACCTGATCGAAATCACCGAGAAGGTTCTGCGCGCCGCCGATCCGATCACCGGCAAGCCGATGGTCGATCTGATCCTCGACAAGGCCGGCCAGAAGGGCACCGGCAAGTGGTCGGTCATCGAGGCGCAGAACATGGGCGTCGCCGCAACCGCCATCGAGGCGGCCGTGGCTGCCCGTATTCTCTCCTCGCAGAAGGATGAGCGCGAAGCTGCCGAGAAGATTTTCGGCCTGCCGACCCTCGCGGCGGCGCCGGCTGACAGAAAGGCCTTCATCGCCGATCTGGAAAGCGCGCTTCTGGCCGCCAAGGTCGGTGCTTATGCGCAGGGCTTCGCCATCATGTCGGCCGCTTCCAAGGAGTTCAACTGGAACCTGCCGATGCCGACGATCGCCCGCATCTGGCGCGCCGGCTGCATCATCCGTTCGGAATTCCTCGATGAGATCACCTCGGCCTTCACCAAGGATCCGCATGTGGCCAACCTCATTGTGACGCCTGCCTTCGCCGCCATCGTCAAGGATACCGATGCGCCGCTGCGCCGCGTGGTTTCCTACGCCGTGCTCTCCGGCCTGCCGGTTTCGGCGCTGGCTTCGGCACTCGGCTATTTCGATGCCTATCGCCGCGGTCGCGGCAGCGCCAACCTCATTCAGGCGCAGCGCGACTTCTTCGGCGCGCATGGTTTCGAACGCACCGATGGCGTGGACAAGCCGCACGGCCCATGGGGCAGCGGCGCCGACATTTTCTGATCGGCTGAAACGACAAACGACAAAAGGCCCGCGCAAGCGGGCCTTTTTCATTCCATCGATGCCTGGATTAGCGGGCGGCGGCGAGGCCGACGATCAGGCCGCTGACGGCGTTGATGAGCAGGAACTGGTTGTCGACACGCACCCAGCGCTGGTCGCGGCGCGGTTCCGCGAGGTGGTAACGGCGATAATCGCGACGGTCGACGACGTGGCGGCGTTCGCCCGCAGACAGGCGCTGGCCGCGATCCCAGCGGTGTTTCTTGACGATGACCTTCTTGGTCGTGACCTGACGCTCGACGGTGACGCCGCGATGGCGGTCGTCATGGCGGCTTTGCGCCTGCGCCATCGGCGCTGCAAGAACGGTGGCGGCCAGGAGAATGGTGACGAACTTTTTCATGGAAGTTTCCTCTCGTGTTTCGATGAGAAGAACTTACGAATAAACGAATGAACGGAAACTGAATTTAAAATTACATTTATGTAATGGTTATTAACGGTTAGGGACGGGAGTTAATCTTTCTCTCTAGTCGGTGGCAAAAGGATTTCCTGTGTCGGAGTCTCCCTCGACCCTCATTCCTGTGCTTGTCACAGGAATCCAGCCGACGCGCGTCTGCGCGGCGGAAAGACTTTTTCAGCCCAAAGACTTGGGCTGGCTGGATCCCTGTGACAAGCACAGGGATGAGGAAGAGTACATCACGCGAAGGCAAGTTTCGTAAGAGCCCCATCCGTGATTTTTGTGTCGCGGACCATCATCTTTTATTTGGAGATTTCGGCACGCCTTTTCATGCATCAGACGCGTTCGGCGGATTTTGCCCAGAGGTTGATATCCGCTTCCCTGGCGTAACGGTCGATTTCCGCAAGCTCTTCGGCGGTGAAATCCGGCTTTTCGAGCGCCTTCACGCAATCCTCGACCTGTTCGACACGGCTTGCGCCGATCAGCGCCGAAGTGATGCGGCCGCCACGCAAAACCCAGGCGATCGCCATCTGCGCCAGCGTCTGGCCGCGCCGCTCGGCAATGCTGTTGAGGGAGCGGATGTTTTCGACATTGCGCTCGTTGAGGAAGGCCGGGTTCAGCGACTTGCTCTGCGATGCACGGCTGCCCTGCGGCACGCCGCCGAGATATTTCGTCGTCAGCATGCCCTGCGCCAGCGGCGAGAAGACGATGGAGCCGATGCCCAGCTCTTCCAGCGTATCGACGAGACCGTCTTCCTCGATCCAGCGGTTGATCATCGAATAGCTCGGCTGATGGATGATGCAGGGCGTGCCGAGATCCTTCAGGATCGCGGCAGCCTCACGGGTGCGCTTCGAGTTGTAGGACGAGATGCCGACATAAAGCGCCTTGCCCGAACGCACGATCTGGTCCAGCGCGCCGCAGGTTTCCTGGAGCGGCGTGTTGGGGTCGAAACGGTGGGAATAGAAGATATCGACGTAATCCAGCCCCATGCGCTTCAGGCTCTGGTCGCAGGAGGCGATCAGATATTTGCGGCTGCCCCATTCGCCATAGGGGCCGGGCCACATGTTGTAACCGGCCTTGGAGGAAATGATCATCTCGTCCCGATAGCCGGCAAAATCCGTCCTCAGGATTTCACCGAAGGCGGTTTCGGCGCTGCCGGGCGGCGGGCCGTAATTATTGGCGAGATCGAAATGGGTGATTCCGAGGTCGAAGGCGCGGCGGCAAATGGCCTGTTTCGTCTGGTGCGGCGTGTCGTTGCCGAAATTGTGCCAGAGCCCCAGCGAAATTGCCGGCAGCTTCAGGCCGGTCTTGCCGCAATGATTGTATGTCATGGATGCGTATCGGTTTTCGGCCGGTTGCCAAACCATGGGTCTTCCTCCACTTGCTGATGACTGGCTGCCGAAGAACCCGGCAGCCCTTGGAAACGATGAAAACAGGCGCAGGCGCACCTGTCATTCCCGAGAGGGATGGTTATGCCTTTCTCCCCATGGTTTCAATGCCGGGATTGGGCGGGGATTGGCAGGTATGAAGATCGAAGATGCGGAAATGCGGCTGGGGGCCATCCGTCTTCGGAGTGAAGATGATGCGGCGGGTTTCGCCGGCGGCAAGATCGAAGAGGTTATCGGAATACCGTCCCGGCTGATCTGCCTCCAGCATGACGAAGAGCGCGAGACCGGTTGCCGTGACATCGATTTCGAACTGGCCGTTTTTCAGCGGACCGACGGACAATTCCAGCCCGGCGGGCTGAAGCTCCAGTGATTTGTAAGTGTCGCGCACATGGTGGCCTTCGCCAGTCATGCCGTTGGAAGCGATGAAATTCCAGGCGAGGATGGCGCCATCGGGCAGGCTGTCCATGTCGATATCGGTCAGCATTGCGGCCTTGTCCGTTGTGCATGTGCCGTTTGCGGATTTCAGCGGCACGCGGTTGCCGTCGGTCGTCAGCGCAACGATGTTCATGTCGATTTCCACATCCTCCGCCGTATCGTTGACCATGGAAAAGCTCACCCGGCCTCCATCTGCGGAAGGAATGGCCGACACCGTGACGGGCTGGAAAAAGCGGCGGGCGGCATAATGCAGCGCTTTCCAGCCGCCGCCATAATCGAGGCTCGACCATGAGGCGACGGGCCAGGTGTCGTTCAGCTGCCAATAAAGCGTGCCCATGCAATGGGGTTTCAGCGAGCGCCAGTAATCCACGGCCGTGCGGATCGCCAGCGCCTGCTGAACCTGGCTCAGATAGACGAAATTCTCGAAATCCTTTGGGAAGCGGAAATAGCGAAACATGGTGCCGGCGATCCGCTCATTGCCGCCGACATTCTTCTGGTGCAGCTCGATGACCGGGGAGGCGATGTTCATGTCCTTGTCGTCGGCATAGGTGCGGATGACGGGCATCGACGTGTAGGACTGGAAACCGAATTCGGAGCAGAAGCGCGGTTTGACGGATCGGTAATTGTCGAACGACTTGTTCTCGTGCCAGACGGACCAGTAATGCATGTCGCCGGAACCATCCGCGTGCCATGCATCGCCATAATCGAGATAACCCGAGGCCGGGCTCGATGGCCACCACAGCGCTTCGGGGGCGGCTTTTTTCAGGGCTCTTTCGATGGTGCGGTTCAGGCGGTCGTAAGCCACGAGATAACGGTCGCGATTGTTGCGGGATTCGTCGAACCAGGTCAGCGCGCCGACCAGTTCGTTGTCGCCGCACCAGAGCGCGATGGAGGCATGTGAGGACAGGCGCTTCACCTGATAATCGACCTCGTGTTCGACATTGTCGAGAAAGTCCTCGCTGCAGGGATAGAGATTGCAGGCGAACATGAAATCCTGCCAGACCAGCAGGCCGAGACGGTCGCAGAGATCGTAGAACCAGTCTTCCTCGTAAAATCCGCCGCCCCAGACGCGGATCATGTTCATGTTGGCCTCGACCGCGGAGCAGAGGAGATCTTCGGTCTTCTCCCGGCTGGTCAGCGAATAAAGCGCGTCGGCGGGAATCCAGTTCGCGCCGCGGCAGAAGATTTCGCGGCCGTTGATGCGGAAGGCGAAACGGCTGCCGGCTTCATCCCTGTCGGTCAGAAGTTCGATCGTCCTGAAGCCGATCTGGCGGGTGGCGGTCTCGTCCGGCAGCTCCACCGTCAGCCTGTAGAGCGTCTGTTCGCCGCTTCCGGCCGGCCACCAGAGGTCCGGATTTTCCACGAAGAAGACGTGGCGCACCACCGTCTCGCCGGCGCCGACGCCGCAATCGAGTCTCAGCCTTTCGTCATTCAGTGACAGATAGACCGGCAGGCTTGCCGGCCCCTCGGCAAACAGCGTGACGGCCACATGCAGCTCGACGCCGCCTTCGACATGGTACTGCGATGTCACGACGTGTTCGATACGGGCCGTGTCGAGCCGCTTCAGCAGGATTTTGCCGTATAGGCCAAGCGGCGCGATGGCGATGTTCCAGTCCCAGCCGAAATGGCATTGCGGCTTGCGCAGCATGTTGCCGTTGGCGATCGGCGAGTTACCCTCGTGATAGGGAATGTAAAAAGGCTGTCGCGCCTGTCGCTGCGCACCGGCAGCGATGTTGGAATGGAAATGGATGCGGATGGTATTTTCACCGGGCCGCGCGGCGCGGGAAATATCGGGACGGTAACGGCGGAAGCAATTATCGGCACTCAGGACAGGGACATCGTTGACGAAGACGATGGCGACGGTATCGAGGTAGTCGATATCGAGATACCAGCTGGCATCGGCTTCATCGAGGATGAATGTGCGCTCGATGATCCAGTCCTGCTGCGCCACCCATTGCACCGCGTTTTCATTGGCGCCGTGATAGGGATCGGGAATGAGGCCGGCTTCCTTGAGCGCGGAATGAATATCGCCCGGTACGGCCAGTTCGGTCGCATGCTCTCCTTCCGCCGATGTCAGGCGCCAAGGCCCGGCCAGATCGATGGTGGTTTCGGGCGTGGAGGAAGAGATCATTGTCGGACCCTGCATATGATGAATTCAAAGAAGACGGCCCGGCATCATAATGCGGGCTTGTGTCTGAATCTGGGGAAACGGATGCCCGCGAAACGGCTTATGCCCGTTCGTTTGGCATCATGGCCTCCTCCTTCCGGCAACGTTACCGTAAAACAAACCTGCCGTCATGCCTTTGAGTGTCGTTCAGCGGCATGAAAAATGACGGAAGATGCAGCTTGATGCCGGCAAGGCAGGGCGATTGCATATTTTTTTAAATTTTATCATTTTTATTATATAGTTAATTCAGTGTTCTAATCTGAATTATCAGTATTTTTTTGACGCTGGTATCGGCGACCGGGTGGCCGCAGGCCGGTCTCGCAGGCGGAAATATTTTCCAGTCCTATATCGTTATAGCTGCTTTGGCGGTTTGCCGGGCAGGAACGGCTGTAGGCCGGGTTACCTTTGCCTTTGCAACAGCGCAAAAGCTATCTATGATTATCGTTCGGTAAAGCGTGGCGAAATGACATGAACGATACTGGCAAATCCGGCGGGGGCGACATACCTGCGACGACGGGCGAGCGCCCGACCCTGAAAACCATCGCTTACATGACGGGTCTTGGCATCACCACCGTCTCGCGCGCGTTGAAGGATGCGCCCGATATCGGCGCCGAGACCAAGGAGCGCGTGCGGCTGATCGCCCGGCAGATCGGTTATCAGCCGAACCGCGCCGGCGTGCGGCTTCGCACCGGCAAGACCAATGTCATCGCGCTGGTGCTGAGCGTCGATGAAGAATTGATGGGTTTTACCAGCCAGATGGTGTTCGGTATCACCGAGGTTCTCTCCACCACCCAATATCACCTGGTCGTCACGCCCCATATCCACGCCAAGGATTCCATGGTGCCGATCCGCTATATTCTCGAGACCGGCTCGGCGGATGGGGTCATTATCTCGAAGATCGAGCCGAACGATCCGCGCGTGCGCTTCATGACGGAGCGCAACATGCCGTTTGTCACCCATGGGCGTTCGGATATGGGCATCGACCACGCCTTTCACGATTTCGACAATGAGGCCTACGCCTATGAGGCAGTCGAGCGGCTGGCGCAATGCGGGCGCAAAAGGATCGCCATCATCGTGCCGCCGTCGCGGTTTTCGTTTCATGACCATGCCCGCAAGGGCTTCAACCGCGGGATCAGGGATTTCGGCCTTGCGGAATTTCCGCTGGATGCCATAACCATCGAAACGCCGCTGGAAAAAATCCGCGATTTCGGCCAGAGACTGATGCAATCGGATGATCGACCCGACGGCATCGTGTCGATCAGCGGCAGCAGCACCATCGCGCTGGTGGCGGGTTTTGAAGCCGCGGGCGTGAAGATCGGCGAGGATATCGATATCGTCTCGAAACAGTCGGCCGAATTCCTGAACTGGATCAAGCCGCAGATCCATACCGTCAACGAGGATATCAAGCTGGCGGGCAGGGAGCTCGCGAAAGCCCTTCTGGCGCGCATCAACGGCGCGCCGCCGGAAACCCTGCAGAGCGTCAGCGGCCCGGTCTGGTCTTCCATGGCGCCGAAGCCGTAAGGAGCCCGGCGCCGTTCCGGATCAGGACAGGCAATCCTTCAGCGAGCCGGCGATGCCGCGCATCAGCTTGAAATAAAGGTCGGGACCGGGCTCCAGCGTGGCCGCTTCCGGATCAAGCGTCGCCGATTTCGCCGCCGTCCCTTCGGTGATGACGGAGATCAGTTTCGGCTCGAATTGCGGCTCGGCGAAGACGCAGGTTGCGCCCAGCTGGCGAACCTTTTCCTGCATCTGCTTGACACGATCAGCGCCGGGCAGGGTTTCGGGACTGACGGTGATCGACCCCGCCGTCTTCACGCCATAACGATGTTCGAAATATTGATAGGCATCGTGGAAGACGATGAAGGGCTTGTCCTTGACCGGCTCGACCGTTGCAGCCAGTTCCGTGTCGAGTGCATCGAGATCGTCGATCAGTTTTTTGGTGTTGGCCTGATAGGTCGCGGCATTGCCGGCATCGGCCGCAATCAGTGCGGTTTCGATGGTCTGGGCCATGGCCTTGGCATTGGCCGGATCGAGCCAGAGATGTGTGTCATAGGCGCCATGCTCGTGCTCGCCGTGGTCATGGCCATGGTCGTGTGCCGCCTCGCCATCTGCGTGGTCCTCATGGCCCTCCTCGCCATGGTCATGCGCCTCGAAGGGACCGCCTTCGCGGAAGGGCAGCTTTTCCAGTCCCTTGGCGTCTTCCAGTTCCACGACGGTCGCCTTGCTGGCCAGCGCCTCCAGCGGCTTTTCCAGGAAGGCTTCCAGCCCCGGCCCGACCCAGAACACCAGGTCGGCCTTTTCCAGCCTGCGCGCATTGGAGGGCCGCAGATTATAGGTGTGGGGGGAGGCGGAGCCCTCGACGATGAGCTGCGGTTCACCCACGCCGCGCATGATTGCCGAGACGAGGGAGTGGACGGGCTTGATCGAGACCACGACATCGGGTGCGGCTGTGGCGCCCGAAGCGGCGGCCGCTATTGCCACCGACGCCATGAGCGGGATCAGGATCGATTTCATGAAATGCACTCCACTTGAAGAAGTATAGTTATGTTATTACATTTATTGCGTAACTCTATAACGTATGCAATAGCGGTAAGCAACATCGCTGAACGGACAATCCCATGCTTCATTCCGCCCAGAGGGGCAACGAGATACTGGTTTCCCTTGCCAATGCCGGCGTGCAGCGCAACGGTCGCTGGCTGGTGCGCGGCGTGGAATTTTCCGTCAGCAAAGGCGAGATCGTCACCTTGATCGGCCCGAACGGTTCGGGCAAATCCACCAGCGCGAAAATGGCGATCGGCGTGATGAAGCCGACCGAGGGCGAGGTGTCGCGCATTGTCGGTCTGCGCGTCGGTTATGTTCCGCAGAAGCTTTCGGTGGACTGGACCATGCCGCTTTCGGTGCGCCGGCTGATGACGTTGACCGGGCCGCTGGCCGCACGCGAGATCGATGCCGCGCTGAATGCGACCGGCATCGCCCATCTGGCCAATGCGGAAGTGCAGCACCTGTCCGGCGGCGAGTTCCAGCGTGCGCTTCTGGCCCGTGCCATCGCCCGAAAGCCTGATCTGCTGGTGCTTGACGAGCCCGTGCAGGGGGTGGATTTCTCCGGCGAGATCGCGCTGTATGATTTGATAAAAAATATCAGAAATTCAAATAATTGCGGCATTCTGTTAATCTCGCATGACCTGCATGTGGTGATGGCGGAAACCGATACCGTGATCTGCCTGAACGGCCACGTCTGCTGCCGGGGAACGCCGCAGGCGGTAAGCCAGAGCCCGGAATATATGCGGCTGTTCGGCGGTACTGCCGCCAGGGCGCTTGCCGTCTACAGCCACCATCACGACCACACTCATCTGCCCGATGGCCGGGTGCAGCATGCCGACGGTTCGGTGACCGATCATTGCCACCCTGACGATGGCCACCATCACGCCCATGATCATGACCGCCATCATGATGACCATGGCGACTGCGGTTGCGGTCATGAACATGAACATGAACATGACCATGAACATGAACATGAACATGGGGACCATGCGCCCTCGAAGCATGCGCAGGGAGACCGGCATGTTTGACGATTTCTTCGTTCGCGCCATGGTCGCCGGAATTGGCGTTGCCCTGACCGCCGGGCCTCTCGGCTGTTTCGTCGTCTGGCGACGCATGGCCTATTTCGGGGATACGATGGCCCATTCGGCGCTGCTCGGTGTCGCACTCTCGCTGCTGTTGCAGCTCAACCTCATCGTCAGCGTCTTTCTGGTGGCGTCCGCCGTTTCGATCCTGCTGATTTTCCTGCAGCGCCGACAGGCGCTGTCCTCCGACGCGCTGCTGGGCATCCTGTCCCACTCGGCGCTGGCGATCGGCCTTGTCATCGTCGCCTTCATGAGCTGGGTGCGGATCGACCTCGTTTCGTTCCTGTTCGGCGATATTCTTGCCGTCACCCGCAGCGATATCGCGCTGATCTGGGGCGGCGGGCTGGTGGTCATCGTCTCCATGGTCTTCCTGTGGCGGTCGCTGCTCGCTTCCACCGTCAATACCGAACTGGCCGAAGCCGAGGGGTTGAACCCGGAGCGGGCGAAGCTCATCTTCACGCTGCTGATGGCGCTGGTGATTGCCATCGCCATGAAGGTGGTCGGCATCATGCTCATCACCTCGCTGCTGATCATACCGGCCGCGACCGCCAGACGCTTTTCCGCCACGCCGGAGGTGATGGCGGTGGTCGCGTCGCTGATCGGTGCGGTTGCCGTTGTCGGCGGCCTGTTCGGCTCTCTGACCTATGATACGCCGTCCGGCCCCTCCATCGTGGTTGCCGCGGTGATCCTGTTCGTTATAAGCCTGTTGCCGGCGCCGGGTTTTTCCCGCTCCGCGGATGAAGGAGGCAAGTCATGAATGCGCAGACCCAGCAGAACCTTACCAAGAACCAGTCGCTGGTCATGAACGCCCTGTCAAACGCGCATCAGCCGCTCAGCGCCTATATGATTCTCGATAAGCTGCGAGATGACGGGTTCCGCGCACCGCTGCAGGTTTACCGGGCGCTGGAAAAGCTGGTGGAATTCGGTCTCGTGCACCGGCTGGAAAGCCTCAACGCCTTCGTGGCCTGCACACATACGCAGGCCGAATGCTGCTCGCACCACCATGGAACCGTGGCATTCGCCATCTGCGAATCCTGCGGGCAGGTCACCGAGTTCCATGATCACGAAATCGACCATCGCCTCGAGCGCTGGGTGAAGGACAGCAAGTTCAAGGCGGAAAAGACCACCATCGAGATCCGCGGTCTCTGCGCAAACTGCGCGTCATAACATCATGGTGAGGGCGGGCATCATCGCCCGCCGTTCTCAGCCCTCGATGATCGCCAGGTCTTTCGAAAAACGCTTCCAGTTGTCGATGTATTTTTCGGCCGAGTGGCGAAGGCCGGCGACGGCTTCGTCATCCAGCGTCCTGATCGCCCGCGCCGGCGATCCGACGATCAGCGAATTGTCCGGAAATTCCTTGCCTTCCGTCACCAGCGCATTGGCGCCGACGAGGCAGTTGCGGCCGATCTTGGCGCCATTCAGGATCGTCGCGCCCATGCCGACAAGCGAATTGTCGCCGATGCTGCAGCCATGCACGATGGCGTGGTGGCCGATGGTGCACATTTCGCCGATGGTCGCGGCAAAGCCGGGATCGCTGTGCACCATTGCGCCCTCCTGGATATTGGTGCCGCGCCCGACGCTGATCGGTTCGTTATCGCCGCGCAATGTCGCGCCGAACCAGATGCCGACATCCTCACCGAGCGTGACCGAACCGATGACATTGGCATCGGGGGCGAGCCAGTAACGATCCGCTGATGGGGTTTGCGGCACCCGGTCGGCGAGGCGGTAAAGCGGCATTCGGTTTCTCCTTCTGGATTATCCGCCGGCAGCGATCAGGCGACCGTCACCGACAGCGTGCCGACACCGTCGACGCCGCAGTCGATGCGATCGCCGCGCACGATCGGACCGACGCCGGCCGGCGTGCCGGTCATGATCACGTCGCCGGCGGCAAGCGTGAAGAGCTTGGAAAGCTCGGCAATCACTTCCGGCACCTTCCAGATCATCTGTGCGAGATCGCCCGTCTGCTTGCGTTCACCATTGACATCAAGCCAGATCGCGCCCGTCGCCGGGTGGCCGATTTTATCGGCGGGAACGATGGCGGAGACCGGTGCGGAATATTCAAACGCCTTGGCGCCCTCCCAGGAGCGGCCCATCTTCTTCAGCCCGTCCTGCAGGTCGCGGCGGGTCATGTCGATGCCGACGGCGTAACCCCAGACGTGGCTCAGGGCCTCGGCCGCCGGAATATCCGCGCCGCCGCTTTTCAGGACCACGACGCATTCGACTTCGTAATGCACGTTCGAGGACAACGGCGGGTAGGGGAAATCAGCGCCGGCGGGCAGCAGATTGTCCGGGTTCTTCTGGAAATAGAAGGGCGGCTCGCGCGAGGGATCGTGGCCCATCTCGATGGCGTGATCGGCATAGTTACGGCCGACGCAATAGACCCGCCGCACGGGGAACATGTCGTCCGTGCCCTCAACGGGCAGGAGAACGGGTTTCGGGGCGGGAATGACGGTAGCGGCCATGGGAGTTTCCTGTCGTCTCTTTTAAGGTGCAATTCTTGTCCCGCGATTCCGGGGCGATTTCCAGTTCAAAATGACCTTGCCTGCAAAACTGGCTTTTTACAGCCCTTTGCTGTAGAAGCCGGCGCAAAGAGGTTTATCCATGTACAGACAAGCGCTTGCCAGCGGCGAAAAAATCTTCGCCGTGGCCCCGATGATCGATTGGACCGACACGAGGTGCAGGTTTCTGCACCGGCAATTGTCGAAGCGCGCTTTGCTTTATACCGAAATGATTGTTGCCGACGCCATCATCCATGGTCAGCGTGACAGGCTGCTCGGTTACCACCCGCAGGAACATCCCGTTGCGCTGCAGCTTGGCGGATCGGATCCGGCCAAGCTTGCCGAGGCGGTGCGGATTGCCGGCGATTACGGGTATGACGAAATCAACCTCAATGTCGGCTGTCCTTCGGACCGGGTGCAATCCGGCACTTTCGGCGCCTGCCTGATGCGCGAGCCGGATGTCGTGGCGCAGTGTGTCTCTGCGATGAAGGCGGTTGCTGCCGTGCCGGTCACGGTCAAATGCCGGATCGGCGTCGACGATCAGGAGCCGGAAGCCGTGTTGCCGGATTTTCTGGCGCGTGTCGTTGCGGCCGGCGCGGATGCTGTCTGGATCCATGCGCGAAAAGCCTGGCTGCAGGGGCTCTCGCCCAAGGAAAACCGCGAGGTGCCGCCGCTCGATTATGCGCTTGTCTATCGCATGAAGCGGGACAATCCGGACGTCTTCATCGGCATCAATGGCGGCATCGCCGATCTCGATCAGGCTTGCGGCCACCTGCAGCATATGGACGGCGTGATGCTCGGCCGCGCCGCCTATCACAACACCTGCATTCTTGCCGATGTCGATCATCGCATCCATGGCGACGAGGCACGGCCGCATGACTGGATGGGGTTGCGCGACGCCATGATGGCCTATGCCGGCGACTATATTGCCGCGGGCGGGCGTCTCAACCACGTCACCCGCCACATGGTCGGTCTGTTTCAGGGCATGCCGGGTGCGCGCCGTTTCCGGCAAATCCTCTCCAGCGACGCCACCCGGCCAGGGGCGGGGCCGAAGGTGATCGAGGCGGCTTTCGCGGCGATCGATTTCAACCCGACGCAGGAACTGGCGGGCTGAGACACCTCAGACCGCTTTTTGCAGCTCCTGTGCACCGACGGGCGCATTGACCTTGCCGCCGGTGATGAAAAAGGCGAAGACGTCGCGCGGGGTCTTTTCGACCTTTCGCCCGGGTGCGATCAGCGGCAGATCGTCAGACACGCCGCCCGCCGCATAGGTCTTGACCCGCTTTGCCCAGTCGCTGATCCCGGATTGCGGATAACAGGTCTTGATATCGTCCTCGCCCTTCTGCAGGCGGCAATAGACGAAATCGGCGGTCACATCCGGCAGCATCGGATAATCGTGATGATCGGCGCAGACGACCGCGACCTTGTGTTTGGCGAGGAGATCGATGAATTCCGGCACCTGGAATGTCTCGTTGCGCACCTCGACCACATGCCGCAGGGAGATGCCGTCCTGTTTTTCCGGCAGCAGCGCCAGAAAGGCGCCGAAATCATCCGCATCGAATTTCTTCGTCGGCGCGAATTGCCAGAGGATCGGGCCGAGATGGGAGCCAAGTTCCGTCAGACCCTGCGTCAGGAACTTCGTCATCGATTCGCCGGCCTCGGCCAGAACCCTGCGATTAGTGACGAAGCGGCTCGCCTTCAGCGAGAAGATGAAATCCTCGGGCACTTCGGAGGCCCATTTGGCGAAGGTTTCCGGCTTCTGGCTGCTGTAATAGGTGCCGTTTACCTCGATTGCCGTCAATTGTCGGCTGGCATGTTCAAGTTGCCGTTTCTTCGGCAGCTTTTCCGGATAAAACGTGCCCTCCCACGGCTCGAAGGTCCAGCCGCCGATACCGGTGCGGATCGTGCCTGATGTCGACATATGCTGTTTCTCCCAATTCGCGCTGTTTTCCAACACGCCGCGCCACCGTCATTCTTTGGGTGCAGCGCCCGACCGGATCCCTGGCCCCGGATCCTCGCCACAAGGGCGAGGATGACGGAGAAGTCTCCGGGGCCTTTCGGCACCCCGGCAATTATTCCGCAGCTTCCCGCTTGCCGGCCGGCCGGCGGTCGAGAAGTTCCTTCAGGAAGTGACCGGTATAGGAGCGCTCAACCTTGACGATGTCTTCCGGTGTGCCGGTCGCAACCACTTCGCCACCGCCCGTGCCGCCTTCAGGGCCGATATCGATGATCCAGTCGGCCGTCTTGATGACTTCGAGATTGTGCTCGATCACCACGACGGAATTGCCCTGTTCCACCAGCGCATGCAGCATTTCCAGGAGCTTGTTGACGTCGTGGAAATGCAGGCCGGTCGTCGGCTCGTCGAGGATATAGAGCGTGCGACCCGTCGAGCGTTTCGACAGTTCCTTGGCGAGCTTGACGCGCTGCGCCTCGCCGCCGGAGAGCGTATTGGCCTGCTGGCCGACCTTGATATAACCGAGGCCGACATCGAACAGCGATTGCAGCTTGTCGCGCACGGCCGGCACGGCGGCGAAGAATTCCACGCCTTCCTCCACCGTCATGTCCAGCACGTCGGCGATGGATTTGCCCTTGAAGGTGACGTCCAGCGTCTCGCGATTATAACGTTTGCCGTGGCAGACATCGCAGGTGACATAGACGTCGGGCAGGAAGTGCATCTCGATCTTGATGACGCCGTCGCCCTGGCAGGCCTCGCAGCGGCCGCCCTTGACGTTAAAGGAGAAACGTCCGGGCGCATAACCGCGCGCCTTTGCTTCCGGCAGGCCGGCGAACCAGTCGCGGATCGGCGTGAAGGCGCCGGTATAGGTGGCGGGGTTGGAGCGCGGCGTGCGGCCGATGGGCGACTGATCGATGTCGATCACCTTGTCGATGAATTCGAAACCGTCGATGCGGTCGTGCTCGGCCGGGATTTCGCGCGCGCCCATCACCCGGCGCGCCGCGGATTTGTAGAGCGTCTCGATCAGGAAGGTGGATTTGCCGCCGCCCGAAACGCCGGTCACGGCCGTGAAGACGCCGAGCGGCACGGCGGCCGTGACATTCTTCAGATTGTTGCCGCGTGCGCCAAATACCTTGATCTCGCGGCCCTTCTTGGGCTTGCGACGCTCCGCCGGCACGGCGACACCGAGTTCACCGGAGAGATATTTGCCGGTCAGCGATTTCGGATTGGCCATCACCTCCTGCGGCGTGCCTTCGGCGATGACCTGACCGCCGTGAATGCCGGCGGCCGGGCCGATATCCACGACGTAATCCGCCGTCAGGATGGCGTCCTCGTCATGTTCGACCACGATGACGGTATTGCCGATATCGCGCAGATGTTTCAGCGTATCGAGCAGGCGGGCATTGTCGCGCTGGTGCAGGCCGATCGATGGTTCGTCGAGAACATAAAGAACGCCCGTGAGGCCCGATCCGATCTGCGAAGCGAGCCGGATGCGCTGGCTTTCCCCGCCGGACAGCGTGCCGGAATTGCGCGACAGGCTGAGATAATCCAGCCCGACATCGTTGAGGAACCGCAGGCGTTCGCGGATTTCCTTGAGGATGCGGACCGCGATTTCGTTCTGCTTGGCGTTGAGGCTCTCCGGCAGAACCTCGAACCAGTCGCGCGCCGTGCGGATCGACATTTCGGTGACCTCACCGATATGCAGCTTGTTGATCTTGACGGCGAGCGCTTCCGGCTTCAGGCGATAACCGGCGCAGGCCGGGCAGGGGGCCGCCGACATGTAACGCTCGATTTCCTCGCGCGCCCAGGCGCTGTCGGTCTCTTTCCAGCGACGTTCCAGATTGGGCACGATGCCTTCGAAATTCTTCACCGTCTTGTAGGAACGGGCGCCGTCCTGATAGTTGAATTCGATCTTGTCGTCCGTACCCTGAAGGATGGCGTGCTGCGCGTCCCTGGACAGATCCGACCATTTGCTCGACAGCTTGAAACCGAAGGCCTTGCCGAGCGCTTCAAGCGTCTGGTTGTAATAGGGCGAGGAGGATTTGGCCCAGGGAGCGATGGCGCCGTCGCGCAGCGTGCGGGCCGGCTCCGGCACGATCAGGTTCTCATCCACCTTCTGCTGCGAGCCGAGGCCATCGCAGCTCGGGCAGGCGCCGAAGGGATTGTTGAAGGAGAACAGCCGCGGCTCGATCTCCGGAATGGTGAAGCCGGAAACCGGGCAGGCGAATTTTTCCGAAAACAGCACGCGCTCATGGGTTTCGTTGAGCGACTTGTTGGCGGAACCGCCGGCGGCGGTCTCTTCCGGCGGCAGCGGCCTGTCGGCGAATTCGGCAATTGCCAGCCCGTCGGCGAGCTTGAGGCAGGTTTCCAGACTGTCGGCGAGGCGTGCGGCCATATCCGGGCGGACAACGGCACGGTCGACCACCACGTCGATATCGTGTTTGTATTTCTTGTCGAGCGCAGGAACGTCGGCGATCTCGTAGAACTGGCCATCCACCTTGACGCGCTGGAAGCCCTTCTTCATCAGCTCGGCAAGTTCCTTCTTGTACTCGCCTTTGCGGCCGCGCACGATCGGCGCGAGGATATAAAGACGCGTGCCTTCCTCGAAAGCGAGGATGCGGTCGACCATCTGGCTGACGGTCTGACTTTCGATCGGCAGGCCTGTGGCCGGCGAATAGGGCACGCCGACACGCGCGAAGAGAAGGCGCATATAGTCGTAAATCTCGGTGACCGTGCCGACCGTGGAGCGCGGATTGCGCGAGGTGGTCTTCTGCTCGATGGAAATAGCCGGCGACAGACCGTCGATCTGGTCGACATCCGGCTTCTGCATCATTTCGAGAAACTGGCGCGCATAGGCCGAAAGGCTTTCGACATAACGGCGCTGGCCCTCGGCATAGATCGTGTCGAAGGCAAGCGACGACTTGCCCGAGCCGGAAAGCCCGGTCATGACGATCAGCTTGTTGCGCGGCAGATCGAGATCGATGCCCTTGAGATTGTGCTCGCGGGCACCACGGATGGAAATCGTCTTCAGTTCACTCATGACAAGGCTCGGACAAAATAACAGGCTTGATGGCAGCGCGTCCTTATGTAGTGACGCAGCAGGATGTGTCGAGGTCTATTCCCTATCGGTCGCAGCTTTTCGGAATGCTTGACTCGAAATCTGCGATTTAATAGAACAAAAAAGGAACGGATTGCAAGCGCGAATGTCTGCTCCCGCAGCTTAAGATTATTCTTTGTGGATAGTTCCATGCCTGCGGTGCCCTTTGCGGGCAGCCGCAGCTATTGTGTGGCGAATTTTTTGAAATGCAATTGCCGGTCATGATGGCCGGCGGGACAGGATGACGAGATGGCTGGTAGCGTAAACAAGGTAATTCTGATCGGAAACGTGGGCGCCGATCCCGAAATCCGCCGGACGCAGGATGGCCGGCCCATCGCCAATCTGCGCATCGCCACTTCGGAGACCTGGCGGGACCGCAACAGCGGCGAGCGCCGCGAAAAGACCGAATGGCATACCGTCGTGGTCTTCAACGAAGGCCTGTGCAAGGTCGTCGAGCAATATGTCAAGAAGGGCGCCAAGCTCTATATCGAAGGCCAGCTGCAGACGCGCAAATGGCAGGACCAGACCGGCAACGACCGCTACTCCACCGAAATCGTGCTGCAGGGCTTCAACTCCACGCTGACGATGCTCGACGGTCGCGGTGAAGGCGGCGGCGGCCGCAGCGGCGGCGGCGATTTCGGCGGCGGCAATGATTATGGCAGCGGCGGCGGCTCCGGTTATGGCGGCGGTTACGACCAGCAGTCCTCCTCGCGCGGCGGCTCCTCCCGTGGCGGCGGCCAGCCTTCCGGCGGCTTCTCCAACGACATGGACGACGATATCCCGTTCTGAGCGGGCGGCGAACCAATAAAAGCGTGACAGGAGACTGGCATGAATGACGAAACCGCACCGAAACAGCCGGCGAAAAGACAACCGGCGACCTGGCGCATCATCCTCGCCTTCTTCCTGGATTTCTGGACGGCGTTTTTCGCCGCCGGATTTCTTGTCGCGGCGGTTGCGGGCGGGCGCACGCCAGAGGGTTTTGCCCTGAATGGCGTGCCCGCCTTTATCGCCTTTGCGCTGATCATCGCCTATTTTGTCGTGCTCGGGCGGTTCTTCGGCGGCACGTTGTGGCAGCGTCTCCTCAAGGCGAGACGCTGATCGCGCGTCTCTGCCGGTTCTCTCCCGGGGACGCAGGCACTTCGATATCGCGACAGGCTAGGCGGCGACCTTGTCCGCCAGCATCGCGACCATGACGTCGGATTGCGAGACGATACCCACCATCTTGCCCCGGGCGTCGATCACCGGCAGATAATGCAGCCCTTCCTCCGCAAAGCGGATGATGGCTTCCTCGATCGAGGTTTCCGGCCGCACGGTTCTGACCGGCGATGTCATGATGTCCTTGACGGTATCGTTTGGCGCACTTGCGCCGGACAGGATGAGGCGCAGCCGCTGCAGGAAACCGATCGAGGGACGACCGTTTCTCCAGCTCGCCTTTTCCAGAAAATCCGTCTGGGTGACGATGCCGAGGATTTCCGCCCTGTCATTGGTGACGGGCAGCGCCTTGAAATGATGGCTGTGCATCAGCGTATGGGCGTGGCGCAGGCTGTCGTCCGGGGCGACGCCGACGACGTCGCGCGACATGACGCTTTCGCAATCGAGATGCAGCGCGCGACGCCGGTAAGATCGCAGTTCGGTTCTGCGCAGTATGGTTTCCAGCGCATCGCGGTCGATGTCGATGAACTCGTCATATTCCTTCAAGACCGCGTCCAGATCGGTGGACGAAAAGCCGATTTTCTGAATTGGAGTGGGGTCCTTGGTGCCGTGGGCCGCCTTTCCAAGCTTCAGGCCATGCGGATAGGCACGGCCGGTGGCATTGTTATAGGCGAGCGCGAGCGCAAGAAGGATCAGCGAGTTTCCGGCGACCGGCCACAGCAGGAAACCGTATCCCAGGCTGTGCACCGCGGGGCCGCCGAGAACGGCCGTCAGCGCCACCGCACCGCTTGGCGGGTGCAGGCAGCGCAGCGCCATCATGGCGGCTATGGCAAGGCTGATGGCGAGCGCGCTGGCAAGGAATATGTCCGGAACCAGCAGCGCCGCCGTCACACCCACGAAAGCCGATACGAGATTGCCGCACAGGATCGACCAGGGCTGCGCGAGCGGGCTCGAGGGCACGGCGAACAGAAGCACGGCCGAAGCGCCCATCGGCGCGATCATGGCGGGCAGGGTATGGTCGAAATGCAATGCGAGGTTGGCCAGGAGGCCGGTCAGCAGAATGCCGACAAAGGCGCCGGTCGCAGAGCGCAGCCTTTCCCTGCTGCTGACGGGTGCGGCATCCGGGATGAGGCGGCGCAGCGTGGAACGCATGGGGATAACTTTCGAATCCGGAAAAGATGCCTGTGATTTAACCGAAGCGGCGGTCGGATTTAAAGAACGGATTTTTCTCGCTTCGTGGCGGATACGGGATTTTGTTGCGCGGATATGCGATCAAACCGCGGATCAGAAAGCGAAGGCCGATTTTATGCCGTCGACCACGAATTGTACGGAAAGCGCAGCCAGCAGTACGCCGAGCAGCCGGGTCAGGATGGCGCGGCCGGTATTGCCGAGAAACCGGTCCATGCGTTCCGAAACGATCAGCGCCGCGTAGACGAGGGCCATGGCGAAAGCGAGGATCAGGATGAGGACGAGCATCTCGACGGTGGTCTTCATCGTTCCGGCAAGAAGGACGGTGGCGGAAATGGCGCCCGGTCCGGCGATCAGGGGAAGCGCCAGCGGAAAGACCGCCAGATTGTGGAGATGGTCCTTGGTGATGGCGATTTCCGAGGTCTTTTCCTTGCGTTCCTGACGCTTCTCGAAAATCATCTCGAAGGAAATCCAGAACAGCAGAAGGCCGCCGGCGATGCGGAAGGCGCCGAGCGAAATGCCGAGCAGGTTGAGGATGGCGAGGCCGAACAGGGCAAAGACGGCGAGAATGCCGAAGGCGATGATGGAACCGCGCAGCGCCACCTGCGAGCGCTGGTCACGCGTCATGCCGGCTGTCAGCGCCAGGAAAACGGGGGCGAGACCCGGCGGATCGAGCGTGACCAGAAGTGTGGTAAGCGCATTGATGAGCGTTTCGCTGCTGGCCATTCTTTCCCCATTCGTTTTGTTTTTAGGTCGGAGCCTACGCAAGTCGCCGGCACTTTGAAAGGGAGCGGCGATGCTTTTGCCGGGCTAAAGCGTGAAAAGCGGCGCTCGTCTTGCAAATGACGCAAAAGCCTGTTCAAAACTCGCCGGGAAATTGGCTTAACGTGGCTGTTTCCGCTATAAAAATCCATCCGATTCTTAACAGAGAATGTGATCCGTTTTGACTGACCAGAGCCCCCCCGGCGGCGGAAAACTTCCGCCAGGCATTGAACCGATTTCCATCATGGAGGAAATGCAGCGGTCGTATCTCGATTACGCCATGAGCGTCATCGTGTCCCGCGCGCTTCCCGATGTGCGAGACGGCCTGAAGCCGGTTCATCGCCGTATTCTCTATGGCATGTCCGAACTCGGCATCGACTGGAACAAGAAATACGTCAAATGCGCCCGCGTGACCGGGGACGTGATGGGTAAATTCCATCCGCACGGCAATGCGGCGATTTATGACGCGCTGGCGCGCATGGCGCAGGACTGGTCGCTCCGCCTGCCGCTGATCGACGGCCAGGGCAATTTCGGCTCCATCGACGGCGATCCGCCGGCGGCCGAGCGTTACACCGAATGCCGCCTGGAAAAGGCGGCGCATTCGCTGCTCGACGATCTCGACAAGGAAACGGTCGATTTCCGCGACAACTACGACGGCACGCTGCAGGAACCGGTCGTCATTCCGGCGAAGTTCCCGAACCTGCTGGTCAATGGCGCAGGCGGCATTGCCGTCGGCATGGCCACCAACATCCCGCCGCACAATCTGTCCGAGGTCATCGACGGCTGTATCGCGCTCATTGAAAATCCGGCTATCGAGTTGGCGGAACTGATGCAGATCATTCCCGGCCCGGATTTCCCGACCGGCGCGCTGATCATGGGGCGTTCCGGCATCCGCTCGGCTTACGAGACGGGGCGCGGATCGGTCATCATGCGCGGCCGCGCGACCATCGAGCCGATGCGCGGCGACCGTGAGCAGATCATCATCACCGAGGTTCCCTATCAGGTGAACAAGGCCTCGATGATCGAGAAGATGGCCGAACTGGTCAAGGAAAAGCGCATCGAAGGCATTTCCGATCTGCGCGACGAGTCCGACCGGCAGGGTTACCGCGTCGTGGTCGAGCTGAAGCGCGACGCCAATGCCGATGTCATCCTGAACCAGCTTTATCGCTATACGCCGTTGCAGACCTCATTCGGCTGCAACATGGTGGCGCTGAACGGCGGCAAGCCCGAGCAGATGACGCTGCTGGACATGCTGCGCGCCTTCGTCGCATTCCGTGAGGATGTCGTCAGCCGCCGCACCAAATATCTGCTGCGCAAGGCGCGCGAGCGTGCGCATGTGTTGGTCGGTCTCGCCATCGCCGTCGCCAATATCGACGAGGTCATCCGCGTCATCCGGCATGCGCCCGACCCGGCTTCGGCCCGCGAGGAACTGATGACGCGCCGCTGGCCGGCGCAGGATGTGGAAAGCCTGATCCGTCTCATCGACGATCCGCGCCACCGCATCAATGATGACGGCACCTACAATCTTTCCGAGGAGCAGGCGCGCGCCATTCTCGAATTGCGCCTTGCCCGCCTGACCGCGCTCGGCCGCGATGAAATCGGCGACGAGCTGAACAAGATCGGCGCGGAAATTTCCGAATATCTGGAAATCCTGTCGTCGCGCCTGCGCATCCAGCAGATCGTCAAGGACGAGCTTGGCGCCATCCGCGACGAATTCGGCACGCCGCGGCGCTCCGAGATCGTCGAGGGCGGTCCGGACATGGACGATGAAGACCTCATCGCCCGTGAAGACATGGTCGTCACCGTCTCGCATCTCGGTTATATCAAGCGCGTGCCGCTGACCACCTACCGCGCACAGCGTCGCGGCGGCAAGGGCCGTTCCGGCATGGCGACGCGCGACGAGGATTTCGTCAACCGTCTCTTCGTTGCCAACACCCATACGCCGGTGCTGTTCTTCTCCTCGCGTGGCATCGTCTACAAGGAGAAGGTCTGGCGCTTGCCGATCGGCACGCCGCAGTCGAAGGGCAAGGCTCTTATCAACATGCTGCCGCTGGAGCCCGGCGAACGCATCACCACCATCATGCCCTTGCCCGAGGACGAAAGCACCTGGGAAACGCTGGACGTGATGTTCTCGACCACGCGCGGCACGGTTCGCCGCAACAAGCTTGGCGATTTCGTGCAGGTCAACCGCAACGGCAAGATCGCCATGAAGCTGGACGAGGAGGGCGATGAAATCCTCTCCGTCGAAACCTGTACGGACCGCGACGACGTGCTGCTGACGACCGCGCTCGGCCAGTGCATCCGCTTCCCCGTGGACGATGTACGCGTCTTTGCCGGACGTAATTCGGTGGGCGTGCGCGGCATCAACATGGCCGAAGGCGACCGCATCATCTCCATGACCATTGTCGGCCATGTGGAAGCTGAGCCGTGGGAGCGTGCTGCCTACCTCAAGCGTTCGGCGGCCGAACGGCGTGCCGCTGGCGTTGACGAGGAAGACATCGCGCTCGTCGGCGAGGAAGTGACGGAGGAGGGCGAACTCGGCGAGGAGCGTTATCAGGAGCTGAAGGCACGCGAAGAATTCGTGCTGACGGTTTCGGTGAAGGGCTTCGGCAAGCGCTCGTCTTCCTATGATTTCCGCACATCGGGCCGCGGCGGCAAGGGCATCCGTGCCACCGACACCTCCAAGACAGCCGAGATTGGCGAGCTGGTGGCGGCGTTCCCCGTGGACGAAGGCGACCAGATCATGCTGGTTTCCGATGGCGGCCAGCTCATCCGCGTGCCGGTGAACGGCATCCGCATCGCCAGCCGCGCCACCAAGGGCGTCACCATCTTCTCCACCGCCAAGGATGAGAAGGTGGTCTCCGTGGAGCGCATCAACGAGCCCGAGGGCGACGATGATGCGGAAAACGGCAATGGCGAAGAGGCGGATGGCCATCTGCCGGATGCGCCTGAGGCACCGGAGAGCGAGGCGTAAGCCGCCCCGCTGCCGTTTCTGCCTATCAACGAAAACCCCGCGGTGCACAGGCACCGCGGGGTTTTTCTTTGGCTGTTCTCTTTGCTGGTCCTTTACCGGATGCGCATATGGATCGGCGCGCGTCCGGAACGGTGGGCGACGTGAAGATGGATGCTTGCTTCCGGCTGATTGGCGCGCCAGGCGCGGGCGCCGTGCGACAGAAGCAGCGCCACGAGATCGCGCGTTTTTGCCTTGGAACGGTTGAGACCGAGATCGGCGATGCGCATCGCCGCCTCGTGAATGGGATGCAGAACCGACAGGCTGCCTTGCCCGTTGCCAGACGCAATGTCCGAATAATTCTCGTTGACTGCCATCTTGGAAAGCCTCGCTACACATTACACAATTCGAGGAGACAGGCGATGTTCCGGCAAGGAAGCACCGCCTGCGGAAACGCCTGTTACTGGAGTGACGCCCAGCAGCTTACGCCTTTCTTTTTCAATGCATTACATGCATTTACCGCGGCATTCTGGCCATCGAAGCCGCCGAAACGGGCGCGGTAGATCTGGGAGCCGTCCTTGCTGAAGGCGACCGTGAAGGGTTTTGCGGAACGCAGAGCCGCACCGCCTTTTTCCTGGGCGTTCTGCAACAGGCCGCGGGCGGAGTTCTCATCCGGCGATGCGCCGATCTGGATCACCCAGCCACCCTGCGGAGCCTCGGACTTGGCCGAAACCGAAGGGGAGGCGACGGAGGCGGTGACGATATTGTCCACCTTGGTCGAATTGGTGATCAGCTTGCGGTCTGGCGGGACCGGCGCCTGAACAACCGGGTCCTTGCCCTTCTGCCAGGTCGCGGCTTCCATGGCTTTTACCGCGGCATTGGAGGATGACGGGGCAAAGGCCGTGACCGGGGCTTCCTCATAACGGGCCTGCGGTACGGGGCCGGCATGCGGCAGACCGGAATCGGCGGCTGCAACTGCGGCGGAAGGAACGGCGGCCGCCACGGCGACCGGTTCTTCGATCGGCGCAGACCGCGTCTGTGCGATCAGGTTGCTGTTGCCGCCGCGGGAAGCCTGCGGCAGATAGGTTGCGACCAGCTTGCGCATGGTGGCGTCACGGGCGGCGCTGGAGCGGCCGCCAAGGACGACGGCGACGATGGACCGGCCATCGACCTGCGCGGACGTGGCAAGATTGCTGCCGGCCGCACGGGTGTAACCGGTCTTGATGCCATCCACGCCCCTGACGGTTCCGACGAGGCGATTGTGGTTACCGATAACCTGCTTGCCGAAATTGAAGGTCCGGGTGGAGAAATAGCCGTAATATTGCGGATAATGCTGGCGAAGGGCGATGCCGAGGCGGGCCTGGTCGCGGGCCGTCGTCATCTGCGCCGTGTTGGGCAGGCCGTTGGCGTTGCGATAGGTCGTGCGCGTCATGCCGAGTGCACGGGCCTTGGCGGTCATCATTCTGGCGAAACGGTCTTCCGAACCGCCGAGATATTCACCGAGCGCCGTCGCCATATCGTTGGCGGAGCGGGTGACGAGCGCCAGGATCGCCTGCTCGACGGTGATGCTGCCACCGGCGCGCACACCAAGCTTGGATGGCGGCTCCTTGGCGGCATTGGCCGACACCGGCACCTTCGAATCCAGCGATATGCGGCCGGAACTCAGCGCCTCGAATGTCAGATAAAGCGTCATCATCTTCGTCAGCGAAGCGGGATAACGCAAGCCGTCGGGATCTTCGCCGTAAAGGACCTTGCCGGTCTTGGCGTCGATGACGATGCCCGCATATTTCGGATCGGCCTGCGCCGTACCAACGGATGTTGCGGTTATGAACGCCGCAGCAAGGGTCAACGCAAGAAACCTTACAAAAGACGTCGCACCCGCCTTGCGCGAATGTGCCCCAGATAGACTTTTCAACACTGCTGAACTCTTCAATCGCATATTTCTATTCCGCTCGGACACGCCCCGCCCGATTGCTCCGGGAAGAAACTTTATCGGGATGGCGTTACCAAGTGGTTTATGAAAGGTATCTGCCTCCCATAAAATGCGACTTTTGGCGCGCAATCTGTGCCATGGCGTTTCACGGATTTTCGTCTTTTACGAGGCGCTGCGTGACATAGGCCTTCACATCCGCGTCGAGCTTCCGCCATTGCGGCAGCAGGTTTGCGGAAAACCGGTAAAACAGGTTGAGATCCTGACCGACGTGGATATCCCGCTGGCAGTCGCTGCCCGTTGTCTCCTCGGGCTTTTGCGGCAACAGGCAGCGCACCGCATAGTCGCTGTCGCCCGCACGCGGTCCCGTTAATATGACCTCCCGGCCGTAGCCCGAATCCGCCCGCAGGCGGTGCAGCAGCAGGTCGTGTTTCAGGTGCACCGGTTCACCCTCGGTCAATCGCGAATAGATCGGGCCGAAGCGGCCTGACATATCCTCGGACATGGTGCTTTGTGACAGCTGAATGAAAATCAGTCCCGTGGCGCGGGCCGGATCGTCGAAGATTGCGCGATTCGCGTCCTCATATCCCTGGAGGTCGGGCCAGGTCAGATACAGGTCCACCCGTTCGCGTTCGCCGCCCTGGCGGTCGGAGGGCATGCGCAGCGTATTTTTTGCGAGTTTCAGCCGGTCATTGCCGATGACGATGTTCACCTCGTCTTTGGCTGTTGTGTGGCCCGACTGGAGAATGCGTTCGCCGTACCATTTGATGCCGGCATTGAGCGCGGCGAGGACGACAAGAAGACTTCCGGCGGCCACGGCTGCGCGGCGTATGAGGGACGATGAAAATAGGGGGCTTTCGTTCTGCATGGGCCTCCCGATTCACTCCTGCGGCAATGCGGTTTCCGGGCTGGAAATGGGCTGACAAAGCTTTAACCTGCGGCGATCGCCATTGAAATGATGTTTTGCCGCTGTTACCTGATAGGGGCAAGCAAAGGACGGCATATGGCAGCGCGCGACAGATATTCCCGGAAACTCGAATGTTCCAAATGCGGCCATCAGGGTTTCGCCGAGGCATCGGAATCGGATGACAAGAGCCGTCGCGACGTTGATTTTCGTATCGATGAGATGCCGCGCGGGTTTCGCGCGGAACGGGCCTCGGGTGATCCGACCGATTTCATGATCCGCTGCGCCCAATGCGGCAATATATTCCGCTTCCTGCAGAAAACCGCCTATGCGCCGGGAGGCGAACCGCGCGTCAAGGCCTGAACGGAAGGTGACGGCATGACTTTACCGCAACAACCGAACGGTGAGCCGCAACGGCGCAAGCCGATCTGGCCATGGATCGTGCTGCTGGTGCTGACGCTTTGCGCCATCTATTCCTACAATCGCGCGAACGAAATCATCGCCGAATTGTCTGACACCTTGCCGCCCGCCCTGCTGAACCTGTTTGAGGATATTCTGCGGGGTGACGGCCGCCACGGCAATGGCGGGCCGGGCATCGGCGTCTGAGGCAAGGGCGTCGCAGCGGGGCGCGCTGACCTTTCGTCGGCACCTCGTCTTCCGTGACCCTAAAAGAAAAAAGCCCCGCAAACAGGCGGGGCAGGTTGATCGCTCGGGGAAAGTTGGGCAATGCCCGGGAGCGATGGCTTGATATAAGTGACAATAATGCTGACGCGATAGGCCACTTCCGTCCCAAACAGTACGCCTATGCATAAATTTCGCTCAATCCGCAGTTTTTTGAACGATGAGTTGGGCGAATCTGTAAGACAACTTGACAGACTTTTGGGTTATTCTTCGCATTGCCTCGAATTGCACATATTCGCCTTTAACATAACGTGACATGAGCAGACGCATGGATAAATCGGGAATCCTCTTCGTGGCGCTTTTGCTGGTGCTTGTCGCAATCGTATTAAGCCTGACGCTGTTCGATACGGCGCAGCAGGTTCCGTCGATTCCGTCGGGGGACGGATCGCTGCTGCCGCCGGCAACCAACAAGGGTCAGTGATCTGCTGGCCATACAGGGCAAGCGACGCATCGCTCGTTGCGGCACCTTCGAATCATCTTTTCAGGAAAATGGCAGATGGGGTGGGATTCGAACCCACGGTACGCTCTCACGCACGCCGGTTTTCAAGACCGGTTCCTTAAACCACTCGGACACCCATCCTTGGTGGTGAGGCTTTATAGCGGTTTGAAAAAAGCCGTCAATCCCGCTGCGCGAGGGATGTTTTGGCCGATTTGTTCGGCATCTGTCACGGAGGAAGATCGGCACGAAAGAGAACCCGCCTCGCGGCGGGTTCCTGGTAACCGATCCAGTCAGATTTCCGGGCAGCCCCGTTCATTCGCAAAGGTGATGCGGTCTGGTCCCCGGCGTGTGAAGCCTTCTACGACGACGCGGCCCGGGGTGACGCGAACGACCTCGGGATCGCGCAGGCCGGCCTCTCGCGCAGCTGCGCGCGCTTCGCGCTCGCTGCACCCGCGCATGCGGGGCGGGCCGCGGCGGTCTGTGTCCCGGTCGCGATCACGGATGACCGGGCGAACGCCGTCGGGGCCGATTCTGAGCTCCATATCCTGTGCGCCGGCGGGGATCGGTGCGGCGAAGGATACGAGGGCGATGCCGATCGCCAGGCCTGTGGTTTTCATGAACTTGATCATATTTCCTCCCTCAGCCGAAACCGGCGGAAAGCTCGATTGTTTGCGGGGAGAGAACGCGGTCGCCGTCCGTTTGTTCCTTGAGGATGCGGCCGGTAAGAAAGGGCAAGGCGGATAAATCCGGCCCTACAGACGGGCGCAAAAGATAGAAATCATTAACCACGTTCATTACAATTTTATCGAATTTGCAGAAGTCGTTCGCATTTTCGCCACGTTATGCACAAGATTAAGCGACTGTTAGGTGCTTCGATGGCAGGGGCAATAATCGAGGCAAGTGAGGGTGCGGTTCTCCGACCCAATAGCAGCGTGGGGCAGACGATTTGAATTCGGCGGTCAAGAAACTCGGCATCAGCACCAGATCGGGTGCGAAGTGGCTTGCAATTTCCGTGCTTTGCGCCGCAACGGCATCGTGTTCCACCACCTCCGAGACCAAGCCTAAGCCCAAGCGCAGCAAGGAATATTTTTCCGAATCCGAATATGGCGTGAAGGCAAGCCCGCGGGTGGCCGACGGCAAGAGCATCCCCAAGGGCGGCGGGCGCGAGCTGATCGGCAATGCCTATACCGTCAAGGGTCGCCGTTATTTTCCGAAAGAAGAGCCGGGCTACAACAAGGTCGGTCTTGCTTCCTGGTACGGTTCCGCCTTCCACGGCCGTCTGACGGCCAATGGCGAGGTTTACGACAAGGAACATCTTTCCGCCGCACATCCGACATTTCCCCTGCCGAGCTATGCGCGCATCACCAATATGGAAAATGGCGCGTCGGTTCTGGTGCGCGTCAACGATCGCGGACCGTTCCACGAAGGCCGCCTGATCGACGTTTCCAGCAAGACGGCCGATCTTCTCGATATGAAGGCGACGGGCACGGCCAATGTGCGGGTGCAATATGCCGGCCGCGCGCCGCTCGACGGTCACGATATGCCTTATCTGATGGCCTCCTATATTCCGAAGGGTTCGCGTTCGCCGGGCGTAGCGCCCGAAGGGCAGATCGCCACGGGCGTGATGGTGGCTTCGGCCTCGCCGAATTTCGTGCCGGCGCCCGCTTCCAACCCCAACTATGGCGGCTCCACCCAGACGGCGCTCGTCGGTTCCAAGAAGAATGCGGCGCTTCAGGCCATGCCGCTGGTCAATGGCCCGGCGCCGGCTTTCGAGCAATTCGCGATCCTGCCGGAAATCGGTCCGTTCCTGGCCGAGCGTCCGGAAGGCAATTTCCTGCGTGCGCCGGCGGCACCCGGCGGCAATTATCTGCGCGTACCGACCCCGTCCTCCAAATATGCGGCCGCCTATTCGGAAGAATCGGCTACAGTATCGAAGACCGCGCACGCCTTCGACAGCGTGCTCGTCGATCGTGGCGCGCTCAACGAGCAATCGATACTCGCCCATGTGAAGCGTCAGCAGGCGAAGTCGCGCTGACGGATTGAAGGATACGGCTGCGGCCCCTCGCTTTCACCGTGGGCAACCGGTTGCAGCAGGCAGGACTTGGGGCGGTTTCATGCGCAGGGCCATTCATCGCTCCTATCGTTTCGTTATCGCGGCGGCTGCCCTTGCGTTTTTAAACGCGGCGACGGCGCAATCGCAGACCGCGCCTTTCATCGCCAAGGCCGAACAGGCCTATATGATCGATGCCGAGACCGGCACGGTGCTGCTTTCGCAAAATGAGGACCAGCCCTTTCCACCCGCTTCGCTTGCCAAGCTGATGACGGTGGAGGTGGTGCTGGATGCCTTGTCCAAGGGGCAGGTGATGCCCGAGACCGGCTATCCCGTCTCGGAATATGCCTGGCGGACGGGCGGTGCACCCTCAAGAACCTCGACCATGTTTGCGGCGCTGAAATCCTCCGTCAGCGTCAACGATCTTTTGACCGGCATCATCGTGCAGAACGCCAATGACGGCTGCATCATCATCGCCGAAGGCATGGCCGGGTCCGACCCCGCCTTCGCCAAGCGCATGACGGCCAGGGCCGGCGAACTCGGCATGGGCAGCAGCGCCTTCAGCAATTCCACCGGGCTTCCCGATCCGGGCAACAGGACGACCGCCAGGGACATGGTGCGCCTTGCCCAGCATCTGCACGACACCTATCCCGACCGCTACGGGCTTTTCACCAGGCCGGATTTCGAATGGAACCGGATTTTCCAGCGTAACAAGAACACGCTGCTGGTGCCGGGCAGCGGCATAGACGGCCTCGGGCTCGGTTTTGCCGAAGGCAGCGGTTTTGCCGCCGTCGTTTCGGCAGAGCGGGAGGGACGGCGGGTCTATCTGGCGCTCGCCGGCATATCCGACGACAAGACACGGCAGGAAGAAGCCCGTCGCGTGGTGGATTGGGGTCTGACGGCCTTTGAAAAACGTCACCTTTTCAGCAAGGATGAGGTGGTCGGCTCGGTCAGCGTTTATGGCGGCGACGCCTCCTATGTCGATCTTTCGCCAAAGGAAGATGTCAGCGTGCTGGTGCCGGTCAATACTGCGGAGCGTATTTCGGGGCGGATCGTCTATCGCTGGCCTTTGAACGCGCCGCTGGACGCCGGCGCCAATGCGGGAACGCTCAAGGTCTTTTCGGGAGAGCGGTTGCTGCGGGAAGTGCCGCTTTATACCAAGGGCACGGTCGGCAAGGGTTCGCTCAGCCAGAATGCGGCGGGCGCGCTTAAGGAATTGCTGCTGTTCTGGCTCTGACAGTCCACGCTTTGGCCACCTTCCTCCTATGCTTTTGTTCAGACGCCGGATTTTCTGAAAAGCGCTTCACACTTTTTGGTTCGATGCTGTAAACAGGCATTTCAATATTGACGTGAATTCCTCGCAGGACGTGACATTGGCCGAAAAGACTGGATTGTTCATCAGCTTCGAAGGCGGCGAGGGCGCCGGCAAGTCGACACAGATTCGCACGCTTGCCGAGGCGCTGCGCGGCCGCGGCTTCACCGTCGTCGTGACGCGAGAGCCGGGCGGTTCGCCGGGGGCGGAGGCCGTCCGGCACGTGATTTTGTCGGGCGCGGCGGAATCCTTCGGTGTGCGCATGGAGGCGATCCTGTTTGCGGCGGCGCGCAACGACCATGTGGAGGAGGTCATTCGCCCGGCGCTCGCGCGCGGCGAGATCGTGCTTTGCGACCGTTTTCTTGATTCTTCCCGTGTCTATCAGGGCACGACCGGCAATCTGGAGCCGGATTTCATCGAAACGCTGCAACGTATCGCCATTGACGGCGTCGTGCCGGAGCTGACGCTGATCTTCGATATCGCCGCCGAAAAGGGGCTGGCGCGTGCCCGTAAACGCGCGGATGAGGGGGCGGCGCCCGACCGTTTCGAAAAAGAGGAAATCGAAACCCACGAGAAGCGGCGGGAAGCCTATCTCGATATTGCGCTTGCCGAACCGCGTCGCTGTCGGATCGTCAATGCCGACCAGCCGCAAGAGAAGGTGGCGGAGGACGTGATGTCCTTTGTCGAGCCCTTGCTGGAACGGTTGCACACTGCGGCGGGCGCGGCGCATGAGTGAGGGTCAGGGCGTTCTCGACGGTGCGATTGCACCGCAGCAGAACACGAAGCTTTTCGGGCATGGGGAGGCGGAGGCGTTTCTTGCCCAATCCTATCGTTCCGGCAAGGGGCACCACGCCATTCTGATCGAGGGGCCGGAGGGGATCGGCAAGGCGACGCTGGCCTTCCGGTTCGCCAACCACGTCCTCAGCCATCCCGACCCGGCATCCGCGCCGGATTTCCTTGCCGATGCCGACCCGCAATCCCTCGTCAGCCGGCAGATCACCGCCGGGGCCTCGCACAATCTGCTGCATCTGACCCGTCCCGTGGATGAAAAGACCGGCCGGGTGAAATCGGCCATCACCGTGGATGAGGTGCGGCGGGCAGGGCACTTCTTGTCGCAGACATCAGGCACCGGCAACTGGCGGATCGTCATCATCGATCCCGCCGACGATCTCAACCGCAATGCGGCGAATGCCATTCTGAAAATACTGGAGGAGCCGCCGAAACGGGCGATGTTCCTCGTTCTGTCGCACGCGCCGGGAAAATTGCTGCCGACCATCCGCTCGCGCTGCATGCCGCTCCGGCTGCTGCAGCTTTCCGATGCGGCCATGGTGCAAGCGCTCGATCATCTCGGCATCAGCCCCGACGGTGAAAAGCGCGACGCCCTGCTTGCCGCTTCCAAGGGCAGCGTGGCGCAGGCGCTGAAGCTGATGAATTACGGCGGTTCCGACATTGTCGAGGCCTTTGCCGAGGTCATGGCTGCCGAGGGGCCGGGAGCGCGCAAGCGGATGCACAAGCTCGCCGAGGTTCTGGCGCAGAAGGATGGCGACATCGTCCTCGGCTTCTTCATGGAGCATGTGACGGAAGAGTTGATGGCGCGGGCGCGGGCGGCGGCCATGGCCGGCGATATCGCGGCGGCGGAAAAACATGCGCGGCTTTCTTCCACACTCTCCGAACGCATCACGGTGGCGCAGGCTTATAATCTCGACAAGAAGCAGATGGTGCTTTCCATTCTGGAAGATATTCGCGGCGTGTGAGCGCTGGGGATTGTAGGGAAGGCGCTCTCCCCATTGGGAAGGTCTTGGACTGCCTCCGTCACCCTCGGGCTTGACGCGAGGATTCACAACCCGTTGAAATCAATGGATCCTCGGGTCAAGCCCGAGGATGACGTCAGTGTGATGCGATCAACCTCACTGTACGAAAATCATACTCTTTCGCTTTCGCTGCTGCGAACAATGGTTTAAGAGCGGTCTATCCAAAAAACAGCCTGTAAAGTCGATCGACCGTCATGACAGACAAGACACCATTCTACATCACCACAGCGATCTCCTATCCCAACGGCAAGCCGCATATCGGCCATGCCTATGAGCTGATTGCGACGGACGCCATGGCACGTTTCCAGCGCCTGGACGGAATGGATGTTTTCTTCCTGACGGGCACCGACGAACACGGCCAGAAGATGCAGCAGACGGCGCGGGCGGAAGGCATTTCGCCGGAAGAACTGGCGGAGCGCAATTCCGACCAGTTCCGCGCGATGGGCAAGCTGCTCAACGCCTCGAACGACGATTTCATCCGCACCACGGAAGAACGTCACCACGAGACCTCGCGCAATATCTGGAACCTGATGGCCGATAGCGGCGACATCTACAAGGACAGCTATGCCGGCTGGTATTCCGTGCGCGACGAGGCCTATTACGGCGAAGACGAGACGGACGTGCGCGCCGATGGTGTCCGTTACGGGCCGCAGGGTACGCCGGTGGAATGGGTGGAAGAGGAAAGCTACTTCTTCAAGCTCTCCGAATATCAGGACAAGCTGCTGAAGCTCTATGAGGACAATCCCGATTTCATCGGCCCGGCCGAAAGGCGCAACGAGATCATCTCCTTCGTCAAATCCGGCCTGAAGGACCTGTCGATTTCGCGCACCACCTTCGACTGGGGCATCAAGGTTCCGAACGATCCGAAACATGTGATGTATGTCTGGGTCGATGCGCTGACCAACTACATCACGGCCACGGGTTACATCGAAGACAGGAACGGCCCGCGCGCGAAATACTGGCCTGCCGACGTGCATATCATCGGCAAGGACATCATCCGCTTCCACGCGGTCTACTGGCCTGCCTTCCTGATGAGCGCGAAGCTGCCGCTGCCCAAGCGGGTCTATGCGCATGGCTTCCTGCTCAACAAGGGCGAGAAGATGTCGAAGTCGCTCGGCAACGTCGTCGATCCGGCCAATCTGGTCAATCATTTCGGCCTCGATCAGGTCCGCTATTTCTTCCTGCGCGAAGTCTCCTTCGGCCAGGACGGCAGCTATAGCGAAGAGGGCATCGCCACGCGCATCAATGCCGATCTTGCCAATGGCATCGGCAATCTCGCCAGCCGTTCGCTGTCGATGATCGTCAAGAACTGCGACGGCCAGATTCCGACGCCCGGTGAGTTCACCGAAGAAGACAAGGCGATGCTTGGCTCCGCCGACGGGCTGCTTTCGATCTGCCGTGAGGAGATGGGCAAGCAGCTCATCCACCGCGCGCTTGCCGCCATCATCGCCGTCGTCTCGGAAACCGACCGCTATTTCGCCTCGCAGGAGCCCTGGGCGCTGAAGAAGACCGATCCGGAGCGCATGGGCACCGTGCTTTACGTCACGGCGGAAGTGGTGCGGCAGATCGGTATTCTGTTGCAGCCCTTCATGCCGGCATCCTGCGAAAAGCTGCTCGATCTCGTCGCGGCGCCTGCCGATAGCAGAGATTTCGCGGCTTTGGGCGAGGCGGGTCGTCTGGTTCCGGGCACGCCGCTGGAAGCACCCAAGCCGGTCTTCCCGCGTTACGTCGCACCGGAAGCGTGAAGGCGAAACCCATGCTGATCGATACGCATTGCCATCTGGATTTTCCCGATTTCGAGGCTGAGCGCGACGATATCATCGCCCGCGCCCATGCCTCCGGTGTGCGCCAGATGGTGACGATCTCGACCCGGGTGCGTCGCCTGCCGGAGCTTTTGAAGATCGCGGAACACTATCCGTCGGTCTTCTGCTCGGTCGGCACGCATCCGAACAATGCCGACGAGGAACTGGATATTTCTGCCGACGAGCTGGTGCGGCTGGCGGAAAGCCACGACAAGATCGTCGCGATCGGCGAGGCGGGTCTGGATTATTTCTACGACACGCAGAAGCCGGAAGACCAGAAGACCGGCCTCATTCGCCATATCGAGGCCGCAAGAAGAACGAAGCTGCCGCTTGTCATCCACAGCCGCAGCGCCGATGACGATATGGCCGCGATCCTGCGTGCGGAAAGCGGAAAGGGGGCATTCCCCTTCATCCTGCATTGTTTTTCCGCCGGCCCGGAGCTGGCGAAAACCGGCGTGGAGTTGGGCGGCTATGTGTCTTTTTCCGGCATTCTGACCTTCCCGAAATCGCAGGATATCCGCGATATCGCCGCCACCGTGCCGCTGGACAGGCTGCTGGTTGAAACCGATGCGCCCTATCTTGCGCCGAAGCGCTGGCGGGGCAAACGCAACGAGCCATCCTATGTGGTCAATACCGCAGAGGTTCTGGCGGAGGTGCATGGCATCTCCTTCGAGCGCATGGCGGAAATCACCACCGAAAATGCCTTCCGCTGCTTTTCCAAGATGACAAGGGTGTAGGCGTGGCAACTTACCGTCGCCGCTTCACGGTTCTCGGATGCGCGTCGTCGCCCGGCGTTCCGCGCATCAACGGCGACTGGGGCGCCTGCGACCCTGAAAACCCGAAGAACCGGCGCACGCGCACGGCCTTCATGGTGGAGCAGATCGGCCCGGATGGCGGCAAGACAACCGTCGTCATCGATACCGGTCCGGATTTTCGCGAGCAGATGATCGCGGCGAAGGTGGACGCCGTCGATGCCGTGCTTTACACCCATGCCCATGCCGACCATCTGCACGGTATCGACGATCTGCGCATCTATTTCGCTCTTCAGAAAAGCCGTATTCCGATCTATGCCGATCCCGTCACCATGGCGCGCATCAGGGACGGTTTTGCCTATTGCCTGGAGACGCCGGCGGGCAGCAACTATCCGCCCATCGTCAAAGCGCAGCTCATCGCCGATATCAATGCGCCGCTGATCATCGAGGGGGCCGGCGGGCCGATCCCCTTCAAGGTGCATATGCAGCAGCATGGCGATGTGCATTCGCTCGGCTTTCGCATCGGTGATGTCGCCTATTGCACCGATGTCAGCGACTTTCCGGCCGAAAGCCTGCCGAAACTTGCCGGTCTCGACGTGCTTGTCATCGATGCCCTGCAATACCGATATCACCCCAGCCATCTTTCGCTGGAACAGGCGCTCGGCTGGATCGAGACATTCGCACCCAGGCGGGCGATCTTGACCCACATGCATGTTCCGCTCGATTATGACACGGTGATGCGTGAAACGCCGGATCATGTTGAACCGGCCTATGACCAGATGCGTTTCGAGATTGAAATCGCGACACCCTGATACCGCCTGAAAAGGAACAGCATGTCGACCAGGCCTTTCCGTGCACCCAGTATGGCGAGCTTCTTCGACAATCTGCGCGCCAGCCGGCTGCGGGCCATGTTCCGTCGCGGCGAACTGGGGCTGGTGGCGCTCGCCGTTCTCATCGGCATTGCGGCGGGCCTTCTGGTGGCGCTGATCGGCGCCCTGAGCACGACGCTGCATGTGCTGGTGTTCGGTGTCGAGCGGCTGAGCAGCAGCGACCTGTCAGGGTGGGTCGTGCTGGCCGGACCGATCATCGGCGGTATCGCCCTCGGTCTGATCATCTTCATTCTTTCGAAGACACGCAAGAAACCGATGGTCGACCCCATCGAGGCCAATGCCCTGCATGGCGGGCGCCTGTCGCTGACGGACAGCATCATCGTCTGCGTGCAGAACATCGTCTCCAACGGTTTTGGCGCGTCAGTGGGGCTGGAGGCCGGTTATACGCAGATCGCCAGCGGTGTCGCCTCGAAGATCGGCATCAAGCTGAAACTGCGGCGAGGGGACATGCGCATCCTCGTCGGCTGCGGCGCGGCGGGGGCGATCGCGGCGGCTTTTAATGCGCCCCTGACCGGGGCGTTCTATGCCATCGAACTGATCATCGGCACCTATACCGTGGTGACGCTTGCGCCACTCATCGTCTCCGCACTGGTCGCCACCACCGTCATCGGGCTTATCGGCGGCCACGGCCTCGCGATCGATATCGTCGACGCCAGCCGCGTGACGCCCGCCGATTACGTGCCTGCCATTTTCCTCGGCGTCGTATGCGCGGCAATCGGCATCGTCCTCATGCAGACCGTGTCCTTCATCGAGGAGACGGCGCGCAAAAGCGCCATTCCCGGCTGGCTGCGTCCGGCAATTGGCGGCGTGGCGGTGGGCGGTCTGGCGCTGATTTCGCCGCAGGTCCTGTCGAGCGGCCATGGGGCGCTGCATCTCAATATCGATGCCGAACTGACGATCTACGGGCTGGCCGGGCTGTTCCTGCTGAAGGCGGCGGCCAGCGCCATCTCCATCGGTTCGAATTTCCGCGGCGGCCTGTTTTTCGCCTCGCTGTTCATGGGCTCGCTGCTCGGCAAGATCTTCGCGCTCTGCGCCCCCTATATCGGTTATGGTTCGACGGCGCCCATCGTTTATGCCGTGATCGGCATGAGCGCTTTTGCGGCTGCCATCATCGGCGGTCCGCTGACGATGACCTTCCTGGCGCTGGAATTGACCGGCGACTTCCAGATCACCGCGCTGGTGCTGGCCGCCGTCATCACCACTTCGCTGGTGGTGCGCACCACCTTCGGTTATTCCTTTGCCACCTGGCGTTTTCACCTGCGCGGTGAAAGCATTCGCAGCGCCCATGATATCGGCTGGATCCGCGACCTTACGGTGGGCAAGATGATGCGCGCCGATATCCGCAAGGCCAATGTCAGCATGGGGCTTGCAGCCTTCAAGGAGACGTTTCCGCTCGGCTCGACGCAAAGGGTGATCATGACCCATGATGACGGGCGTTATGCCGGCATCGTGCTCGTGCCGGAAATCTACGCCGATCCGATGGATCGCGATCCCGGCAAGATCAGTCTCGAAAGCTACCTGCAATACAAGAACGAGGTTCTGCTGCCGACCATGAATGCCCGTCAGGCCGCGGCGGCCTTCGACGCTGCGGAGAGCGAGGCCCTGGTCGTCGTTAATGACAAGATCGAAAATCGCCCGGTTGGCCTGCTGACCGAAAGCCACACGCTGCGCCGTTACAGCGAAGAGCTTGATCTGAGACGTCGCGAGGCGTCCGGTGAGCTATAAACAAGGTTAGAAAAACATTTTTATCTATTGATATATCTATATTATATTTCCTGTATCTGTGCGTCGGCTTGCCTTGCCAGGGCCGAGCACAGGCGGGAAGGGCAATCGATATATCCGCAGATGTGATGCATATGTTGCTCCTTTAAAGCGCCATCCATTCCTCCATTCTGACGACAGCATCTAAGCGCCGGAAAACAGATAGACCGCGCCGTCAGGCTCGATTCTGGCTCGATGTCTTCTAGCATTTTTCGCGGGCCGGCTTGACAGGAAACCGTATTTTGAAATAAATAGACTGACTACTTAATTAATGAATTTGAAAGACTGAATGCGGGGGGCTGCCGGTTCGGCCGTCTGCTTCCTTTCAGTCCGCGATGAGACGAGATCATCTGCCGCCGTCAGCCTTGCCGGCAATGCCGGATCGGCGAAACCTGGAGATCGTGATGCCTTCAGACAGCAGCACCGCCGAGGCGATAGCCGTTGCGTCCGCTTGCGGTAATCGCGCCGCTGGTTCGGGAGAGGGGTTGCGCGGGCTTTGCCTGCCGCGAAGCCGGGCACCGCTTTATGGTGTCATCGTCGCCGGTGGCCTGTCGCTTTTCGGCAATGCGGTGGCCGGCGTCGTGCTGCCATGGATCGTGCTTTCCCTGACCGGCAATGCCGCATGGACCGGCATTGCGGCGGCGGCAGGCATGATGCCCCTGGTGATCGGCGCGTTTTTCGGCGGGCCTGTCGTTGACCGTTTCGGCTCCCGTGTCGTTGCCGTTACCGCCGATCTTGCCAGCGCATCGAGCGTTGCCGCTATCCCCCTGCTGATGATGACGGGGCAACTGGATATCGGCCTGCTGATCGGCCTGATCGTGATCGGGGCGCTTCTCGACGGACCGGGCATGATCGCGCATGACGCAAGGGTGCCGGAGCTTGCCCGTGTCGCGCGCATGCCGATCGAGCGGGTGACCTCCATCGATGAATTGCTGGAAAACGCCGCGCTGATCTTCGGTCCGCCCGTCGCGGGCATCGCAATCGCCGCTTTCGGCATGGAATATGCCCTGCTGATCACGGCGGGCTGTTCCCTGCTTGCTGCCTTCATCGGCGCCATCTGCCTGCCGCGCCAACGGCGCAGAACCATCGATCCGGACAAAGGCGGTGCGGCGCTTGCGGGCCTGCGCTTCCTTCTGTCGGAGCCTCTGCTTCGCCTCCTGCTTGTCGTCGCCATGGTGATGCTGGCGGTTTTCGGGGCGCTCAACGCCGTCATTCTGCCGGTCCTGTTCAAGGCAGGTGGCGCGGATGTGCTGGACCTCGGTCTCTTCCTTGCCGTCTCCGGGGCAGGGGCGGCCTTATCGGCTGTCACTTTTGCCGTATGGGGGCACGCCTGGAACGGTCGCGCCGTGCTTCTGGCCGGCATATCGGGCGCCACGCTTGCGATCGGCCTGATCGCCTTTCTCCAGACCGGACCCTATCTCTTTGTCGCAGCCGTCTTGATCGGCCTGTCGACCGGGGCGCTTGGCCCGCTTGCCAATGCCGTGTTCCTGAAACGCGCGCCGGCCTCGATCCGGGGCAGCGTGCTTGGAACGACTGCGGCAATTGCCATGATGGCGACACCGCTTGCCGTGCTGGTCGCCGGTTTCGGGGTCGAGGCTGCCGGTTCCGCCTGGTTCCTCTGGGGGCTGACGGCAACGCTTTTTCTGCTGATGCCGTGGGTTCTCTTCAGCCGGGCGGCACGGATGATGGGTAGGTCGCCGCCGTGACCGGAGCGCCGTCGCAACTCTCCAATCCCGATCAATTTCCCATCCGGACCCGTACCGTCATGACCGAACCGAATTCCCTTTCCCCAAATTCCTCCGACCCCGCCGGGCCTGCACCTCTCGAAACGCGCGGGCGCGGTTCCGCCGGCGGGCTGCTCTGGTGGGCGCTGGCCGCTATTGCTTTTTTCGGGGCGGCCGTCTGGCTGATCCTGCCCGGCAAAGACACGCCGGCGGCCGCGCAGAATGCCGAAGCTGGAAGCGTGCTGCCGCATGTCTCGGTGGTTGCCGCAGCACCCTTCGCTTTCAACGCCAGTCAGGATGTCGCCGGCCTCCTCGCCGCCCGCAACGATATTTCGATCGGCACGGCCGTAACGGGACAGCGGATCGTCGAGGTCTTCGTTGATGTCGGCGATACCGTCGCCGCCGGGCAGCTGCTGGCACGGCTGGAGAACAAGACGCTTGCGGCCCAGGTTCAGCAGACGGCGGCCGCCGTCGCCCGCGCCCGTGCCGCCCTTGCCGAAACCGAAGCGGCGGAGATCGAGGCGAGCGAGAACCTGCGCCGCGCCGAAGGCCTTTCCGGCTCCAGCGTCAGCAAGGAGCAGCTTGGCCAGCGCCGCGCGGCGGCGGCCACCGCCAAGGCGAAGATCGAAGGCGCGCGGGCGGAACTGGCGGGCGCGCAGGCGCAGCTTACCCAGAATCGCCTCGAGCTTGAGCGCACCGACATATTGTCGCCCAAACCCGGCATCATCACCCAGCGCCATGCCCGCATCGGCGCCATGCCCGACAGCGCCGAACCTCTGTTCCGCCTGCTGCAGGACGGAGAACTGGAGTTTCTGGCGGAAGCGCCGGAACGGGTGCTGCCGTCGCTGCAGGCCGGCCAGTCCGTGGCGATTACCGTCAATGGCGTGAGCCGGCCCATCCAGGGACGCATTCGTGTGGTCGAACCCGCAGTCAACACCCAGAGCCGTCTTGGTATCGTGCGGATCGCCGTCCCTCCGGCGGCCGATCTGCGCGCCGGCGCATTCGCCCGCGGCAAGGTCGATCTCGGCGAGCGCCGCTTCCTCGTTTCCGTTCCGGAGGCGGCTCTGCGGCTGCGCCGTGAGGGCGCCGCCCAGCTGGTTGTGGTCGATGCCGACGCCCGGGTGGCGCGACGCACCGTTCGCCTCGGGCAGGTGCAGAACGGCGTCGTCGAAATCCTCGACGGGCTGGAACCGGCTGAACGCGTCGTCGAAAGTGCCGCCGCCTTCCTGCGTGACGGCGATCAGATCGTCGGCGTGGAGGAGATGGCTCAAAATGGGGAGGGGCGTTGATGACCAATATCTCATCCTGGGCCATCCGCCGCCCGATCCCTACGCTTGTGCTCTTTCTGCTGCTGACCATCGTCGGCATCCAGTCCTTTCTGAAGCTGCCGGTCAATGCCAATCCCCGCGTCGATTTTCCGATCGTCACGGTATCCATCGCCCAGGCCGGTGCGGCGCCGGCCGAACTGGAAACGCAGGTGACCCGGCGGGTCGAGGGTGCGATTTCCGGTCTGGCCGGCATACGGCACATCCAGTCGACCATAGGTGACGGCCTTTCGACGACGACGGTGGAGTTTCAGCTCGGCATCGACACCGCCCGCGCCACCAATGACGTGCGGCAGGCCGTTTCGCAGATTCGCACGGAAATGCCGCGGGACATCGAGGAGCCCCTCATCGCCAGCCTCGATGTCGAGGGCGGGGCGATCCTCTATTTCGCCGTTCGCGCGCCGCAGTTGTCGCCCGTCGATCTGTCGTGGTTCGTCGACGAGACGGTCGCCCGCGAACTCCTGACGACCAAGGGCGTGCAGCGGGTGCAGCGGCTTGGCGGCGTCAACCGCGAAATCACCGTCCAGCTCGACCCCGATCAACTCATCGCTTTCGGTATCACTGCCGAGGACGTCAACAACCAGGTGCAGGCGTTCAATACCAATGTGCCGGGCGGCAGAAGCCGGCTCAATGAGAAGGAACAGTCGATCCGTGCGGTCGGCGGGGCGATCACCGCCGGCGAACTTGCCGAACGGCCGATCAGCCTTCCCAACGGCCAATGGACGACGCTCGCCACCCTTGGCAGGGTAACGGACGGATCGGCCGAGCCGCGAGAATTGTCGCGTCTTAACGGCGAACCGGTCGTCGGTTTCTCGGTGTTCCGGGCCAGGGGATCGAGCGACACCGCCGTCGAGAACGCCGTGACCGCCACCCTCGCACGGCTGAGCGACAGCTATCCGGGCGTCGAGATCGACCGCGTGCTTTCGACGGTCGATTATACGAGGGCGAGCTATGAGGTCGCCATGGAGACACTGATCGAAGGAGCGGTGCTGACGGTCGTGGTCGTGTTTTTCTTCCTGCGCGACTGGCGCGCGACGCTGATTGCCGCCGTCGCCATGCCATTGTCGATCCTGCCCACTTTCGCGGTGATGCTGTGGTTCGATTTCACCCTCAACAGCATCACCCTGCTGGCATTGACGCTGGTGATCGGCATCCTCGTCGATGACGCCATTGTCGAAGTGGAAAATATCGACCGCCACCTGCATATGGGCAAACGACCGTTTCAGGCGTCGATCGACGCCGCCGACCAGATCGGTTTTGCGGTTCTCGCGATTACCGCCACCATTGTCGCCGTGTTTTTACCGGTCAGCTTCATCGGCGGGGTGATCGGACAATATTTCAAGCAGTTCGGGCTTACCGTTTCGGTCGCCGTCCTGGCCAGCATGCTGGTCGCACGTCTCGTCACGCCGTTGATGGCGGCCTATATCCTGGCGCCCAAGGCGGTGACAGTGGAGGAGCATGCAGCGCCGAAATCGCGCATGGGCCGGGCTTACGTCTCCCTTCTCGAGCTTGCGTTGCGCCACCGGCTGAAAACCTGCGGCATCGGCGTTCTGGTGCTGGTCGGCTCCTTCCTTCTCGTTCCGCTGCTGCCATCGGGCTTCCTGCCCAGCGACGACCGCAGCCTGTCGCGAATCCAGATCGAATTGCCGCCGGAATCGACGTTGCGCGATACGGATGACGCCGTGCAGTCGGTAACGGCGGCGCTCAGGCAAATGCCGGAGGTCAAAAGCATCTTCGCCTCCGTCGGCCGCACGGATGACGGGCCGGACGTCGCCCGCGCCTCGCTGCTGGTCAATCTGGCGCCATCCTCCGAACGGACGCTTTCGCAACGCCAGTTCGAGCTGGTCGCCGCCGGCCTCATCGCCCGCACGCCGAATATCCGCTTCGCGTTCCAGAATGAAAATGCGGTGCGCGATGTTTCCATCATTCTCGTCGGCGACGCCCCGGAAAAGCTCGCGGCCGCGGCACTGGCCCTCGAGACCGGGATGCGCGGCGTCGCCGGCATTGCCAATGTCCAGACCGTCGAACCCTTGCCGCGCGCCGAATTGCAGATCAGGCCACGTTTCGATGAAGCGGCCCGGCTCGGTGTTTCCACGCAGTCGATCGCGACCGTCCTGCGCATCGCCACTACCGGCGACACGGACGCCAATTCCGCCAAGTTCAATATTGGCGACCGGCAGGTGCCGATCCGCGTGATGATCGACAGAGAGGCGCAGAGCAATCTCGATACGCTTGGCATGCTCAGGGTATCGGTGGCGAATGGCAACGTGCCGCTGATGTCGATCGCCGATCTTTCGGTATCGGAGGGGCCGGGCCAGCTCAACCGCTTCGATCGCCAGCGTCGTGTGACAATCAGCGCCGATCTTGCCGGCATTCCGCTCGGCGTGGCGCTGGAGCGCATTCATGCGCTTCCGGCGATGGCCTTACTGCCGGCCGGGGTGCGGGAGGTGCAATATGGCGATGCCGAATATATCGGCGAAATGTTCCAGAGCTTCAGCGCCGCCATGCTGTTCGGCCTGCTGATGGTGCTGGCGGTGCTGATCGTGCTCTTCAAGGATTTTCTCCAGCCGATCACCATTCTTGTGGCGTTGCCGCTTTCGGTGGGCGGGGCGATCGTCGGCCTGCTGCTTTATGGCGGCGCGCTGGATCTGCCGGCAGTCATCGGCCTGTTGATGCTGATGGGCATCGTCACCAAGAACTCCATTCTGCTGGTGGAATTCGCCATCGAGAAGCGCCATGGCGGGCTCGATCGCCACCGGGCGCTGGTCGAATCCGGCGTCGAGCGCGCCCGCCCGATCATCATGACCACGCTTGCCATGGTTGCCGGCATGATGCCGGCGGCGCTGGGCGTGGGGGCGGATGCCGGTTTCCGCGCGCCCATGGCGATTGCGGTCATTGGCGGCCTCATCACCTCTACCCTGTTGAGCCTCGTTTTCGTGCCGGTCGTCTTCACCTATATGGATGATCTGCGCGGCTGGCTGGGGCGCGGGCTGCAGCGCCTCACCTCGGTGACGGCCGACGACCGGGCAGGGGCCGAACGCCAGGTGCGCGGCGGACCCGAAATGTCGAGGGGGCACGGATGAGCCCCGGTCAGCTGGTCTTCCCCATCGCCGCGCCCGCCATGCGGGACGATATCGCCGCCGCTGCGGCCCGCTCGGAGGGTTTTCTGTCCTGTCCGGCCTTTTTCGATACCGGGTCGGAAAACGTCGTTGCGCTGGAAGCGCACTATCATCTGTCCTTCTACCGGCCGGCGCTGTTCGACAGGCTGGGCGTGGCGATGCCGGCGCTGCTGGCCGACGCCGTTCCCAAGCGACAGGCGGAGTTCCTCGCAGGACGTTTTCTGGGACAGGCGGCGATGATTTTTCTGGGCTGTCCGGCCGTTCCGATCGCCATTGGCAACGGGCGCGAACCGGTCTGGCCAGCGGGCATATCCGGCTCCATCAGCCATTCACACGGCATATGTGTCGGCATGGCGACGCCGGATGGCGAGGCCAGGGTGGGTGTCGATATCGAGAAGATGGAGCCGGGCGCGGTAACGGGGGTCATTCTGAAACGTGCCCTCGATACGATGGAGCGGGAGTTGATCGTCGACCGGGAACGGCGCGACGGCCGCGTGCTGCCGTTTCTGGTGTTTTCCGCCAAGGAGACGCTGTTCAAGGCGCTCTATCCGCTGGTCGGGCGTCATTTCGATTTTCACGCCGCACGCCTTTTCGAAAAACCCGGCCGCGATGCATTGCGACTGGAACTGACACGTCCGCTGCATCGGTCGCTTCCGGCCGGCAGCCGTTTCCATATCCGGTTTTCGGTGACCGGCAGTTTCGTCCGTACCTGGCTGATCTGCCGTTAGATCATTTTTGGAGATATTCATGGGTGACAACGATCTTCGCATAACGCTGGTGCAGGCGGATCTGGCCTGGGAAAACCCCGAACGAAACCTCCAGCAGTTCGACCGCCACCTGGATGAAATCGGCGAGACGGATCTGATTGTTTTGCCGGAAATGTTCACAACCGGCTTCAGCATGAATCCGCAGGCCGTGGCCGAACCCATGGACGGGCCGGCGGTTAAATGGCTGCTGGAGACCGCCCGCCGGCATGACGCCGACATCGTCGGAAGCGTGGCGATCGCCGAGGAGGGCCGTTATTTCAACCGCCTGCTCTGGGCCAGTCCGGACGGTGCGCTCATCCACTACGACAAACGCCATCTCTTCACCTATGCCGGCGAGCACGCGCATTACACGCCCGGGCAGGCGCAGCAGGTGGTGCATTTGAAGGGCTGGAACATCGCGCCCTTCATCTGCTTCGATCTGCGGTTTCCGGTCTGGTCGCGCAACCGCGGCCAATATGACGTGGCGCTTTACATTGCGAGCTGGCCCGCCCGCCGCGCCGCACACTGGAAAAGCCTGCTGCCGGCTCGCGCCATTGAAAACCAGGCCTATGTCATCGGCGTCAACCGTGTCGGCATTGACGGCAATGACCTTGCCTATGACGGCGACAGCATGGTGATCGATCCGCTGGGAGAGATATGTTTTCACGCCAATGTGAACGTTACCGTGCACCAGCAGCGGCTGTCACGCCGGATGCTCGATGAAACAAGGGAAAGACTGCCTTTCCTGCGCGAATGCGAGCGGTTTGAACTGAGCGTTTGACGGATTGCCGACGCCGCAGCGGGGAGGCAACGGGTTGACAGGCCGCCCCGTTATAATTATTGGACTAAGCGCTCAATTAATTTATGGGAGCGATCATGGCCCGCAAGCTGGATCCGGCGAAGCATGAAGCCAAGCGGCAGCAGATACTGGAAGCTGCCATTAGCTGCTTTGCAAAAAACGGGTTTCACCAGACCACCACCGCGCAGATCTGCACGGCCGTCGGCATGAGTTCCGGCAATCTCTTCCATTATTTCGACAGCAAGGAAGCGATCATCGAAACGATCGTTGCCGAAGAGCGGCGGGAAACCGCCGCCTATTTCGCCGAGCTTGGCGCGGCGGACGATCAGTTCGGCGCAGTTTTGGGGTTTGTCGACGCATCGCTGGAGCTTGCCACCGACCCCACCTATGCGCGGCTGGTGCTGGAAATCGCGTCCGAGGCGATCCGCAACCCCGCCATTCATGTGCTTGTCAGGGCTGCCGACCAGGAAATCCGGGCAGGCATTGCCGATCTGCTGCGCAAGGGAATGGAACGCGGCCAGATTGACGCCAATCTTGATGCCGAGCGGGCCGCAACCTGGATTGCCGCACTGATCGACGGTGTTTTCTCGCGTCTGGCGGTCGATCCCGATTTCCGGCCGCTCGAAGAGGCCGACATGATGCATCTGATTATCGGTCGTTTTCTATCGGCAGGACATTCTCCCGGCCAAACGATCGAGACCAGGCAAAATCCGCCGCCTGCAACGGCCGGGCTTTAGGTCCGCGCGGAACGCCTGCCGAAAACCCGGTTGCGGTTTTCCATTCCATGGCTCCGGCAGCCGCCCAAAGGTGGCTGTGGGTCAGCGTCTGTTTACGGGAAAATCCGACGGCTGAAGCGTGGCTTTCGACAGCTGATTTTCATCAATTCAACCAAAGATGTCTGAATTATGAAAACTTCAACGCAAAGTATATTAATGCTTTTCAAATGAATGAAGATGTGTTTTATACGGCCGCAGACGCATAAAGACGAAATGAATTGAGAATTATTTCGCATTAATAGTCCGTGAGCCGGAGTATTTATCGTAATTCTGCATGCGATACGGCCTTAAATTCTGAATTACATCCTGATTTTTCTTGTCTCTGACGGGAGTGATGCTCTCCGTCCCCAGGGAAGGACTATTGTTGTGATGCTGCAAAACCGTAATCCCGCGCCGCCCCCTCTCGATATCGCCATTGTTGGTATGGCCAGCCATTTTCCCGACGCGGCCGATCTTTATGATTTCTGGTCCAACATCGTGAACGGTCATGATGCGATCCGCGACATAGAGACGGTCGATCCGGTCGAATATTGGCGGCCGGAGGATTTTTACGACCCTGATCCGCGCGCGGCCGACAAGGTCTACGGCCGCAAGGCCGGGTTCGTGCCGCCGATCGATTTCGATCCTGCCGGTTTCAAGCTGCCGCCGCTGATGCTGCAATCGATCAGCACGGCCCAGCTTTTCGCGCTGCACGTCGCCAAGCAGGCGATGGCGGATGCCGGACTTCTGGGCGATGGTGCCGAAAAGATCGATCGTGACCGTATCGGCGTCATTCTGGGCGGTTCGGGCAACGGCAATACGGCGTTTTCGCTTGCCGTGCGGCAGCAGATTCCGTTTCTGCGCCGGATTCTGCTGAATAGCGGCCTGTCCGCGGAGGTGGCGGAGGAAACGGTCGAACGCCTGCAGGGATTGTCGCTGGAATGGAACGAGGACAGTTTTCCGGGGTTTCTCGGCAACGTGGCCTGCGGCCGCATCGCCAGCTATTTTGACCTGGGCGGCACGTCCTACATGGTGGATGCCGCCTGCGCGAGCAGTCTCGCCGCCATCAAGGCCGCCATCGGCGAACTGAGCGATGGCAGCTGCGATGCCGTGCTGACCGGCGGCATCAATCTCGAAAACTCGATTTTTTCGTTCCTCTGCTTCAGCAAGACGCCCGCATTGTCGAAAAGCAACCGCTCACGACCCTTCGACCGGAAATCGGACGGCATGATGCTGGGGGATGGCGTCGGTTATCTCGTGCTGAAGCGCCTTGCCGACGCCGAGCGCGACGGTGACCGCATCTATGCGGTGATCCGCGCCCTTGGCGCCTCCAGCGACGGTCGCGCCAAGAGCATCTTCGCGCCCCGTTCCGAAGGGCAGGTGAAGGCGCTGAAGCGCGCCTACAGCCAGGCCGGTTTGACGCTTGCCGATATTCAGCTGATCGAAGCCCATGGCACCGGCACGGAATCCGGCGATGAGACGGAGATCAAGAGTCTGCTCCGGCTCTGCGAAGAGCAGGGCGTCGACGCGGAACACGCCATCGCCATTGGCAGCATCAAATCGCAGATCGGGCACACACGCTGCGCGGCAGGGGCGGTGGCGATGATGAAAGTGGCGCTTGGCCTCCATCACAAGGTCCTGCCGCCGACGATCAATGTCGAGGACCCCGCCGACATTCTGTCAAAACCCTTCTATGTCAATAGCTTGGCGCGGCCATGGCTGCGGCCGCCCGGCAACGGGCCGCGCCGCGGCGCCTTGAGCGCCTTCGGTTTCGGCGGCACCAATTTTCACGTCATTCTCGAGGAATATGAAGCGGAGACGCGCGAACAGACCTATCGGCTGAACCGCGTGGCGGATGTCTGCGTGTTTCATGCCGCAAATCCGGCGATGCTGGAGGCGACGTGCCGGGATGCCCTTTCCAGGCTTTCCGGGAAGGGGGCGGCGGCGTTCTTCGAGGCTCATCTGGCCGATGGTCAAAGACTTGCGCCGCCTGCGCAATCCGCCCGCCTCGGTTTTGCGGCGGCGACGCCCGAACAGGCGTGCGCGCTGCTGGAAGAAGCCCTGGTGCTGTTGCAATCCGGCTCCGATCAGGGTTTCGAACACCCGGCCGGTCTTTATTACCGGCCCGAGGCGGCCCCGGTGGCAGGCCGCGTCGTCGCGCTCTTTCCGGGGCAGGGGGCACAATATGTCAATATGGGGTCCGGTGTCGCCATCGATTATCCCGAGCTGCGCCAGGCCCTGGAGGCTGCGGATGCGGTGGCGGCGGAAGCGGGCCTGCCCGCCTTGTCGGGCGTGATCTATCCGCCACCGGCCTTTTCGGATGAAGAGGCCATGCGGCAGAGCCGCGAACTCACCCGCACCGCCAATGCACAGCCGGCGATCGGCGCGGTGAGTGCCGGTTATTTCCAGCTGCTGACGCGGCTCGGCTTTGCCGCGGATTTCGTTGCCGGACACAGCTATGGCGAACTAACCGCGCTGTGGGCGGCGGGTGTGCTTTCGGATGTGGATTTTCACAGGGCGTCGCTTGCCCGCGGCCGGGCGGTTGAGACCCCGAGCGGGCTTCATGATCCGGGGGCGATGCTGGCGGCACAGATAAGGCGCGAGGAGGCGGAGGCGCTGCTGGCGGCCGTGCCGGATATCGCGATAGCCAATGACAATGCGCCGGAGCAGCTGGTGTTTGGCGGCGCGACCGACGCGATCGCCCGCGCCCAGGCCTGGCTTACAGAGCGTGGCCGCCGGTGCCAGACGCTCCCGGTTTCGACGGCCTTCCACACATCCTATGTCAGGCATGCGGCGGAACCGTTCCGCGACGGAATTGCCGGAATTGAATTCTCAGCCCCGCGTTGCGCGCTCTATTCCAGTGCGACGGCAGAACGCTATGGCGACGATCCCGCGTTCTACCGCGATGCCTTGGCGGGCCAGCTGGTTCAACCGGTGCGGTTCCGGGAGATGATCGAGCGGCTTCATGCCGATGGCGGTTATCTATTCGTCGAGATCGGTCCGAAGGGCATTCTCGGCAAACTGACCGGTGACATATTAAAGGGCAAGCCGCATGCGGTGGTTTCGCTCAATCCCAGCGCCAGTGGCGAGGAAGCCCTGCAATTGCGCCGGGCGCTCGCAAAACTGGTGGTGGAGGGCGTGGCCCTTGCCGGAACGGATCCCTATGCCCGTCCGCGCCCGCCTGAGGATGGTTCGGCAAGGGCCGCGACCAGCGTCAGACTTCAGGGCGGTTTTTATCTGACCGAGAAAAACCGCAGGCGGCGGGAGCATGCGCTGCGGCACGATACGGCCGTGGTGGAAAAATTCCTGGCCGACCGTGCCGCCGGATCGACGCCCCGGCCGACCGTTTCCCCGGTCGTCGAGACCGTGCCTCAAACCGCGCGGGCCGTGCCGTTTTTCGCACCGGTTGCGGACTGCCATCCTTCCTTCCCCCCTTTGTCCTCCTCCATTCAGCCCTCCCATGACACTGACAGGATCGAGATAGCAATGACCAGCCAATTCGAGAATATTTCGAAGCCGGACCAGATGGACAGGCAGATCGAAAGCCAGAATCTGCTCAGCCAGCTTCACCAGCAGTTCCAGACCAACCAGAGCGAATATATCAACATGCTGGGGTCCCTGGTCAGCAAGCAGCACAGCCTTCTGGAAAAATTCCACGGTCATCCGCAAATGGAGAGCATGACCGCCAGCCTTGCCCGCAGCCTGCAATTGCTGGAGCGCAATCAGGAGCTTTACCACCTCAATCACGAGCGTTATTTTGACAACCAGATGTCGCTGATCAGCGGCGAAGTGGTTCGCAGCCTGCCGCATTCTCCGGCCCACAGGCTGGACCTGCTGAAGCCGGCGCAGCCGGTCGCCGCAACGCGGCAGGAAAATTCTGCGTCGGCGCCGATGGTGGTGTCCGCAGCCGCCGAAGCGCCGGTTCCTTCACCGATCGCTTCCATAGCCGCACCGAAGCCGCAGATGCCGGTCATGTCCGAGCCGCGTATCGTTTCGCCGCAGATATCCGCGCCGGCTGTTCCGGTTCCCGTCCTCAGCGACGAGGATCGGACGAGAATCGCCATTCTCGAAGGCGTCACTGAAGAGCGGCTGATCCGGGAACTGACGGCGATCGTCAGCGAGCGCACGGGTTATCCGGTGGACATGATCGGCGACCAGATGGATCTCGAGGCCGATCTTGGCATCGACTCCATCAAGCGGCTGGAGATTTTCGGCGCGATGTTCGACCGGCTGTCGAATGGAACGCGACTGCTCGAGGATGCGGACAAGAACCGCAACGACGAGAATTTCGATATCGAAACCATGAGCAATATCCGCAAGATGACACAGTTCCTCCTGCGCACGGTCGAGGAATTGCTGGCAGCGGTCAAAGCGACGTCACCCGTTGTCGTAACAGCGACGCCGATCGCTTCGGTCCCGATCCTCAGTGCCGAGGATCAGGCGAGGGTCGCTGTTCTCCAAGCCATCACCGAAGAGCGGCTGATCCGCGAACTGACGGCGATCGTCAGCGAGCGCACGGGTTATCCGGTGGACATGATCGGCGACCAGATGGATCTCGAGGCCGATCTCGGCATCGACTCCATCAAGCGGCTGGAGATTTTCGGCGCGATGTTCGACCGGCTGTCGAATGGAACGCGACTGCTCGAGGATGCGGACAAGAACCGCAACGACGAGAATTTCGATATCGAAACCATGAGCAATATCCGCAAGATGACGCAGTTCTTCCTGCGCACGGTCGAGGAATTGCTGGCCGATATCACAGGCGCATCTCCGGCCGTTGCGGCGGTTTCGGTTGCGGCGATCCCGGCGGCATCCGTCAATCCAGCCGCGGCCAGCGGAGCCTCGGTTGTGACGCTGCAACGTCTCGGGGTGGTGACATCCACCAAGCTGTCCGATACTTCCGACGCGGAGGTGTCGCAGCCAAAAAAAGCTTCGGCTGAGCAGGACGTATCCGCGCTTCCTGCTCAGCCGGTCATGACCAAAGCCGCCGTCTATCGTCACCGTGTGGTCCGTCAGAACCTTGCCCGGCCCGACAGGATGCCGTTGACCCTCGACGCCGACCGGATATGGCTGCTTGTCGATGATGGCAAGGGACTGAGCGAAGCGGTGGCCTCCCGTCTCGTTGCCTCGGGGCAGAAGGTTGCGCGCCTTCGGATGGCCGCTGCGGCCCGGCCGGCGAAAGGCAGGAAGACCGCCAAACAGCCAGCGTCCGTCTCGGTGCTCGACGGCGTGCAGGATTACAATCTGCAGGATTGCGGCAGGGTGGCCATCGAAGCCCTGATTGCCGAAATCGAACAGGCGGAAGGCCCGGTTGGCGGTTTTATCCATCTCCAGCCGGCAAACGTGGCGACATCGATCGGTGAGGTCTTTGCGGAGACGGGTTACGAGACCGCCGAAACGCTGTTCACGCTGGCCGGGGTCCTTCAGCCGCGCTTGACCGGCATCGGCGCGCGCAACGCCTTTTTCATCGTCGGTCGGTGCGATGGGGCTCTCGGAACGTCTGGCAAGGGCTTGTTCAACGTCATCGGCGCAAGTCTCGGCGGCTTGTCGAAATCGCTCGCCGCCGAGTGGGACGAAGTTTTCTGCCGCTTCGTGGATATCGATCCGGCGCTGCCCGATGAGGACGCTGCCGACATCCTGATCGAAGAGCTGGAAGACCCACAAACCGCATTGGCGGAGGTGGGGCGCGGCCCGGACGGCGCGCGCATGACCCTGGTCAACCGGGCCGAACCCGGAATGGAGCAGCGGCAAACCGCGCTCGGGGCCGATAGCGTGCTTCTCGTCAGCGGCGGTGCGCGCGGTATCACCGCCGATTGCGTGATCGCCCTGGCGCAGCGCCATCCCGTCCGTTTCGCCTTGCTGGGACGCACCGATATCGACATGCCATTGCCCGCATGGGCAGAGGGTATCGAGGGCGATGAAGGCCTCAAGGCGGCCGCGATTGCGGCAATGCAGGCCGATGGCGAACAGCCGACACCGGTGAAAATCGAAAAAATGCTGAACGGTATTCGCCACGCGGTGCAGATTCGGCGAACATTGGCGAAGATCGAAGAGCTTGGCGCCAGGGCGGCCTATTTTACCTGCGACATCGCCGATGCGAAGGATGTCGATCGCGCCATATCCGCGGTCGAGCAAAGCTTCGGCAAGATAACCGGTATCATCCATGGGGCGGGCCTGCTTGCCGACAAGCGTATCGAAAAAAAGACGGCTGAGGATTTTCGCGCAGTGTTCCATACCAAGGTGCGGGGGCTGCAAAATCTGATGCAGGCGCTGCAGCCGGACGCCATCCGGCAGCTCGTGCTCTTCTCATCGGTATCGGGCTTTTTCGGCAATGCCGGGCAGACCGACTATGCGATGGCGAATGAGGCTCTGAACAAGTTCGCGCATATGTTCAAGGCGCATTATCCGGATGCCTTCGTGCGCAGCATCGGCTGGGGTCCGTGGGACAGCGGCATGGTCAACGACGTGCTCAAGAAAGCCTATGGCGAGCGCGGGCTGGCGATCATTCCGGTGGAGACGGGGACGCGGTTCTTCGCCGAGGAGTTCGGTTGCGGCGATGCTCCGCAAATCCTCGTCGGCGGCGACAGCTACAGGAGCGTCCGGACGGTCAAGACGCTGCAGGCGCCGCGTCTCGTGGAGCGCAGGATCGATCTTGCCACGGCGCCTTTCCTCGCCGATCACATGGTCGACGGACGCTACGTCCTGCCGGCCACGGCGGCGGCCAGCTGGCTGGTGAAGCTGGCGGAAGACATGTTGCCCGGCTATCGTTTTGAAACCCTGCTCGGTTTCAAGGTTCTGAAGGGCGTCACGCTGGAGGCGGGGGAAACCTGCCTGCTGGAGGCGCAGATCGAACCGGCGGCCGACATGCCGGATCCCGCAAGCGGCGACCGGCGCGCCCTAACGATCTCCGTCTATAGCCGGACGGGCTCCGAACGGCAGAGCCGTTATGCGGGCACCGTGGTCTTGAGCCGTGAGCTGAGCCTTCGTCCGCGTCTGGGTGCCTTCGATCTCACGAGGGATGACGAGCCACTGGGTTACCCGCTCTACGGCACGCCGCAGGAAGGCCCGCTCCTGTTTCACGGCCCGAGCTTCCGCGGCCTGCGGCAGGTGCTCAATGGCGGGGATCACGGTCTGACGCTCGCCTGCGAGCTGGCGCCGGTGGAAGAAGCCATGCAGGGACAGTTCCGCACCTCGTCGTTTAATGCCTATCTGGGCGATGTCTTCCTGCAGGCGCCGTGGCTGTGGCTGATCCTGGGCAGCGACTACGCAGGGCTGCCTTCCGCCATCGGCCGCGTCGACCGGTTTGCCGCACTCAATTTCGGCCAGCCGTTCTTTCTTTCGATGACGATAAAATCCCTGACGCAGGCGAGCCTGCTGGTGGATATCGCCGTGCATGACGAGGCGGGGCAGCTTTATTTCCGGCTCTCGGACGTTCAGTTCACCGTTTCCCGGCAATTGCGCGAGCGGCTGGTCGGACGTGAGGACAAGGTCGCGGCGGCGGAATAGGCGTCCGGCAAAGTCCGGAGCACATGAGCGTTCCGGAAAAACAACGATAGCAGAGAGAAGCGTTTCCGTGATCCGGTTGAGGCCGGAAACGCTCTCCCTCTGCGCCTTATCTGAGGAAGGATGATGGCGATGGGACAGATAGCAATTACCGGGCTTGGATGCGTCTTTCCCGGGTCGGATTCCCCGGATCGTTACTGGCGCAACCTGGTCGAGGGCAGGGACTGCACCTCGCCGCTCTCCGCAGCCGAACTGGGGGTCGATCCAGCCCTTTATCATCATCCGGAACCGGGAACTGCCGATCATATCTGCTACAACCGGAACGGCCATGTGCGTGATTTCCGTTTCGATGCGGTGGGGTATCGCCTGCCGGCCGGGGACCTTGCCGCGCTCGACCCGTTGTTTCACTGGACGATGCATGCCGCGCGCCAGGCGCTTGAGGATAGCGGCGCGTCCCCGCAGCGCTGCGGCCTGATCGCCGGCAATATCGGCATGCCGACGCATTCCGGAAAGCGCCTGATGTCCGGCTTCTATCACCGCATTCTCGAACCTTATCTGCGCCAGCTGCTGGACCGGCCGGATTTTTCCTTCCCGGCCTATTGGGATGCCAGCGGCCTGTCCGGCCTCAATCTCATGACAGGCAGTCACAATGCCACGATTGCGGCCCTGGCGCTCGGTCTTTCGGGGCCGACCTACGCGATCGACGCGGCCTGCTCGTCCGCGCTCTACGCCATTCGCGTGGCGAGCGCCTATCTCCTCGACGGCAGCGCCGACATGATGCTGGCGGGCGCGGTCTGCCATGCGGACCATATCTATCTCGACCATGGTTTCAACGTCTTGCAGGCCTTCCCAACCGATGGGCGCTCGGTTCCTTTCGACCGGGCCTCGCAGGGGCTGAAGGCAGGCGAAGGCGCGGGGATCGTGGCGCTGAAACGCTACGAGGACGCGCTGCGGGACGGCGACAGGATTTACGGCGTCATCGAGGCGATTGGCGTGTCGAACGATGGCGGCGCCAAACATATGTTGCTGCCCGATCCGCATGGGCAGATGCTGGCGCTGCAACGCGCCTATGCCGGCCTTTCGCCTCGGATCGATTATCTGGAATGCCACGCGACGGGCACGCCGGCGGGAGACCAGGTGGAGCTTTCGACCATCGAGCGCTTTTTCGGCGAAACATCGATACCGCTTCTCGGCGCCAACAAGGCCAATAACGGCCACAGCCTGACCGCTTCGGGCATGGCGAGCCTCTTGAAGGTGCTGCTGGCGATGCGCCACGAGCTGATACCGGCAACGCTCGATATCGACAACCCGGTCGCCACGCCGCAGGGCCTGGTGAAGCGCGATCACATCGTGCGGGAAAACCGACGGTGGGCGCGCGGCGAAAACCCCCGCCGCGCCGGCATCAATGCCTTCGGTTTTGGTGGCGTCAATGGCCATATGGTGCTGCGTGAGCATATTGCCGGCAACGCGGCAGCCGCCGTTTCCGCTGCGGCGGCGCCGGCCGCCGGGCCGGCGGCGGTGGATATTGTCGGCATCGCCATGGCCCTGCCGGGAACGGACAATGTCGAGACATTCCGCGACACGATCGCGACCGGGCGCCACTGGTTGCAGCCATTGCCGCGCACGCGCTGGCTCGGCCTTGAAAAGCGTGCCGATATTCTCGCTCTCGGAGGGATCAAGGCGGCGCCGGCCGGCGGTTATATCGAAAGCTTCGATTTCGATTGCCGCCATTTCAAGCTGCCGCCGAAGGTCATCGGCAATCATCTTCTGGCACATGCCTTTCTGCTGCCGGTGGCCGAGCGGGCATTTCTCGATGCGGGTTATGTGCTCGACGGGCAGAGACGCAACATTGCCGTCATCGTTGCGCGGGATGTCGATCACAGCTGCCTGCGATATCAGGCGCGCAACGAAATCGGCTGGCAATTGCGCGACAGCCTTGCCCGATCCGGCATCGCGCTGTCTGCCGAACAGCTCGACGGTCTGCAGAGGATCGTCAAGGACAGTCTGTTTCCGGAACCCTTTGCGGAAGGCATTACCGGTGGTGTCGGCAATATAGCGGCAAGCCGGGTGGCGGCGCATCTGCGGCTGGACGGGCCGGCATTTGCCCTTTGCGCGCATGAGAGCTCGGCTTTCAAGGGTTTGCAACTGGCGCGTTACATGCTTGCCGAGAACATGGTCGAGGCGGTCATACTCGCCAGCAGCGCCTGCGATGGCGGACTGGAAAACATGCTCCATGCCAATCCGCACCGCAGCCAGCCCGTGGGGGAAGGTTGTGGCGTGCTGATGCTTGAAAAGGCCGGTAGCGGGGCGGCCGGACGCGCCTATGCACGTCTGCGCGGGCTTGAAATCCGTCATGACACGACGCCCCACGCCACTTTCCAGGCCTCGGCGCAAACCGTGGCCGAAGCGGCCGAGGCCTGCCTGCAAAAGGCGGGTGTGACGCCGCAGCAGATAAGTTATCTCGAGCGCTACAGCCTTACGGATGACGCCGAGGCGCGGAGCGAGGCGGAGGGGCTTGCCAGGATTTATGGCGTCCCCGTTCCTTCGGGCAGTTCAAAGAGCCATTACGGCCATCTCGGCGCGGCCGCCGGCATGCTCAGCCTCATCCACACGGCGCTGGTTCTGCATTACGGCCTGTCGCCGCAGCGTCGGGCAGGTCCGCAACTGGCCGCGATCAGCGGCATGGGAGTGGACAGGGCCTATACGCATATCCTGCTGGAGAGCCCGATGGTGGCGAGACCGCACGCGACGGCTGACGCCACGCCGGTTCGGGCGGCCGATCCGCTGCTCGTCCGGGTCTTTACCGGACGCGAACGGATCATGGCCGAGATCATTCTCGATCCGGCCAATTTTGCCCTGTTTGGAAAATCCCCGCCTATGACCCGGCCCAAGATGTCCCCGGCAGCGGCGACCGAAGCTTTCGACAGCCCGGCCGCCGGCTGCTTTCAACGCCTGCCGCTGAACTGGCAGCAGCGGCAGGCGATCCGCAATGCCCGGACGAACCTGCGTTTCATGCAAACCGAGCAGGCATTTTACCGTCGCCTGCGCGGCATCATGGCCAGTGAAACAGCTCCTCCCGCACGCGCCGCGCTGTTTGACGAAGCGCAGCTGATCGAGCTGACGGACGGCGCGGTCAGCCGCGTTCTCGGCTCAGATTATGCGCAGGCCGACACCTATGCGGTGCGCACGCGCATGCCGTCGCCGCCCTATATGTTCGCCTCGCGCATTACCGCCACCACCGCCAGGGCCGGGGCGCTGGAGCCCTGCCGGATCGAATGGGAGCTCGATCTGCCAGCGGATGCCTGGTTCATGTGCGAAGGCAAGGTGCCGGCTTTCGTGGCGCTGGAATCCTCCCATGCGATGATCGTCGCCTTCACGCTCATCGGTTGCGACCAGCTGTTCAAGGGGGAGCTGCGCTACCGGGCTGTGGACAGCCGCACCTTCGTTTACGGCGACATGCCGCGGGCCGGTGAATTGCTGCGGGGGCGGGTGGATATCAAGTCCTTCCTCAAGGTCGGCCGCAACATTCTGGTTTCCTATGAATATTGGTGCCTTGCCGACGACAGGCCCGTCTTCCGGCTGGAGGCGAATTCCGGCTTTTTCCTGCCGCGCGATCTGGAGAGGTCCAAGGGTGTCGATCCGACGCCGTTCCTGAAGACTGACGGCGCGCCGCGCCAGCCCTTCACCCCATTGCGCAACTGCACCAGGGACCGTTTCGACGAGGAAGATATCGAGGCGCTTGGCGAAGGCGATCCGGCAGGCTGCTTCGGCGCCGATTACGCGACCGCGACGCCCGCGTCGAAGCTGTGGACACGCATGGCCAGAATGCTCGACCGGGTGGTGGAGGTTGACCCCAAGGGCGGCGCTTTCGGCTTGGGTGTCGTGGTTGGCGAGCGCGATATCGACCCCGATCATTGGGCTTTCAAGGCACATTTCAAGAACGATCCCTGTGTGCCGGGAACATTGCTGGTGGAAGGCTGCGAGCAATTGCTGAAATTCTACCTTGCCTATCTCGGGCTCTATTCGGTTCCCGGTCTCGGCGGACATACGCTCACCGATCACCAATATAGCGCCAAGTTCCGCGGCGAGGTGAAGCCGCAGCGCGATACGCTGCGTTACCGCCTGACCTGCAAATCGATCGACCTCGCTTATGGCGAAGACGCTGTGACGCTGGAGACCGCATCCTTCGTCTTTGTCGCCGAGATCATCCACAGGGGCAATGTCATCGGCATTTGCGACAATCTTGGCGCCGGTTTTGCCCGCCGCCGCAACCAGCAATCATCATGGGTGGCCGCAGCATGAACGAGAACCCGCAAATCAGCTCCAATCCGCGCTTCCGGCGGAAACCGTCGGACATCGCCGCCGCTTCCGTCGAGGCCATGGGCAGGCTCCTCGCCGATCTTGAAAAACGCCTTTACGTTGTCGACCCCGGAGGCAACCTGTCGCTCGAAACCGTCTGCGGCGATCCGCAGTCGTGCCGTGGCATCGTGCCAGCCCTGATGCCCGGTCAGCTCGGCGATCCGGGTTTCCTGCGCGACTACGGGGTCGGCATGGCCTATTACGCCGGTGCGATGGCCAATGGCATCCATTCCGACGAGATGGCGATCGCGCTCGGAAAAGAGCGGCTTCTGGGTTTTTTCGGTGCGGGTGGCCTCGGCAGGGAGCGTGTCGCCTCGGCGCTGGCGCGCATGAGGGCTGCCCTGCCGCAGGGGCCTTACGGCGTCAATCTGCTGCACAATCCCGCGGACGCCGAATGGGAAATGGATGTGGTGCGCCTGTGCATTCACCACGACGTCAAGGTGGTTGAGGCCTCGGCCTACATGACCCTTTCACCGGCGATCGTCTACTGGCGGGCGGCTGGACTTGTCCGTGACGGGCAGGGGGCGATCGAAATCCGCCATCGCATCATTGCCAAGGTTTCGCGGCGCGAGGTGGCACAGCATTTCATCAATCCGGCCCCTGAAAAAATCCTCGCCAGGCTGGTCGAGGACGGCCTTATCTCCGCCGGTCAGGCCGCCATGGCCGGCGAAGTGCCGATGGCCGACGACATCACCGTCGAAGCCAATTCGGGCGGCCATACCGACAACGGCGTGCTGAACTGCGCTTTTCCTTCCATTGCGGCGCTCCGCGACGAGATTGCCGACATGCGCGGCGAGATGTTCCGTATCCGCGTCGGCGCCGCCGGCGGCATCGGCAATCCGCAGGCGGTCCATGCCGCCTTCGCCATGGGCGCGGCCTATGTCTGCACCGGGTCGGTCAATCAGGCCTGCATCGAGGCCGACACCTCGCCGCAGGTGAAGACCCTGCTGGGGCGCGCCAGGATGGACGACATGGCGATGGCGCCCTCCGCCGACATGTTCGAGATCGGCTCGAAGGTGCAGGTGCTGAAGGGCGGCAGCATGTATGCCATGCGTGCCCAGAAACTCTACAATCTCTACAAGCAGTATGACGGGCTCGAGGATATTCCGGCCGCCGAGATCGCCAGCCTGGAAAACGGAGTTTTCCACCGCTCATTGCCGCAGGTATGGGAAGAGACCCGGCAGTTCTTTGCGGCGCGCGGCAATCCGAGAATTATCGAGGCGGCGCAGGCGCATGCGAAGAAGCGCATGGCGCTGGTCTTCCAATGGTATCTTGGCCAGTCCTCCCGCTGGGCAATCGCCGGTGAAAAGACGCGCGCCGTCGACTACCAGATATGGTGCGGCCCGGCCATGGGCGCGATCAACGAATGGCTGCGCGGCAGCCCCTACGAGCCGGTGGAGCGCCGTTCCGTCGTCACGATCGCTGAACTCCTGATGCGCAACACGGCCTATCTTGTGCGGCTTGAAGCGCTGAAACATGCGGGCATGTCCGTGCCGGACGCACTCTACCGCTACCGGCCATGGACAGAAAATCCCGGCGGTCAGCCGGCGCCGCAAATTCCATCCCTGTCAACCGCAACCGATCCGGCAGCCACGCCGGCCAAACTGGAGAAGGCACAGTCATGATCACCGATACGGACAGCAAACTGACGCTCAAGATCTCGCGCGATTTCTACAAGCGGCTCTGGGAACTGATGCCCGGCGGCACCCACTATAATTTTGGCGATGCCGAGCGCGCCTTCGTGGTGCCCTTCAACAGGGGCCGTAATTCCCGCGTCTGGGATCTGGACGGCAACGAGCACCTGGATCTCTTCTGCAAATTTGGCGCGCTTTTTGTCGGTCATCATAACGAGGCCTATAATGAGGCGCTGATCCGCTACATGGAAAAAGTCACGTCCGTCGACACCTGCGATCTGGAGGTCGAGGTGGCGGAACTGATGATCCGGCACATTCCCTGCGCCGAGATGGTGCGTTTTTGCCTGAGCGGCACCGAGGCGGTGCAGAATGCGCTGCGGCTGGCGCGCGGTTTTACCGGCAAGAACCGCTTCATCCGTTTCCACGGCCATTATCATGGCAATGCGGACAACGTCATGGGCTTCCGCAAGAAAGACAATCTCGATTTCCCCGTGCCGGAAAAATACCAGGGCGACATGCTCGATACGCTCGGCCGGGCCGAAGGCGTGCTGGAAAGCCAGAGCTTCATGCTGCCATGGAACGACATCCATGCGCTGGAAGCCACCATCCGCCGCTACGGCAACGAGATCGCCGCCGTGCTGATGGAACCGATCTGCATCAATGGCGGCGGCATCTTCCCGGTCGAAGGATATCTGGAGCGCACCAAGGAACTGTGCGAGGAGCACAATATCGTGCTGATCTTCGACGAGATCATCACCGGCGTGCGCCTCGGTCTCGGCGGCGCGCAGGATATTCTCGGCGTCACCCCGCATCTTGCCACCTTCGGCAAGGCGCTCGGCGGCGGATCGATGCCGATTTCCGCCATTGCCGGCCGGCGCGACATCATGGACCTCTATACGCGCGGCAAGGTCATTCATGCCGGCACATTCAACGGTTATCCGCTCGGACTTGCCGCCATCAAGGCGACTTTCGACATCGTTGAAAAGGACCCCGGTTGCTACGACCGGATGCGCCGTTACACCGAACAGATTTCCGGCGTCTTCACCAGGGCGGCCAAGGCTGCCGGCATGCCGCTCGTCATTCAGGGCATGCCGACGGCGCTGGTCTATCATTCGCAGGAAGAGCCGGTGGATCGTTCCGAGGGCTATTCGCACAAGGTGAAGTTCTGCGACATCATCATCCGCGAGGTGAGCAAGCGCCACGGCATCCAGTTCTCGCCGCTGTCGCGCATCTATTCCAACCTGCTGATGAACCAGGACGACGTGCATTTCTTCGAGGAACGCATCTCCGATGCGCTCGTCAATGCCCGCAAGGTCATGGAAATCGCCTTCAAGGACGAGGAGGTCGCGTGAGCCAGCAAATCGCGGTCGTTACGGGCGCTTCCGGCGGCTTCGGCGCCGCCATTACCCTTGCATTGCTTGAGGTGGGGTATGCGGTGGCGGCGACGGACATCGACGCTGCGGCTCTTCAGGCCCTTGCGCGGGCGGCCGGCAATGCCGGACGCCTCGGCACCTTTCCGATGGATGTGACGGACCATGCCAGCGTCGAGCAGGCTGCGGAGACGATTGCCGAAACAATGGGACTGCCGGTGACCGTGTTGGTCAACAATGCCGGCATTCTCGACCGTACCTATTGCGTCAACGACCGCAGCCAGACGCAGTCGCGCAAGGTCATCGACGTCAACCTTGCCGGCGCTTTCAACTGCACCGGCGTCTTCACGCGCCCGATGGTGCGCCAGCGTTACGGGCGTGTCATCAACATCGCCTCGATTGCGGGGATCTGGGGAGCCGGCGGCGGGGCGGCCTACGCCGCCTCCAAGGCCGGTCTCATCAAGGCCTCGGAATCCTGGGCGCAGGAACTCGGACAGTTCAATATCAGCGTCACGGCAATCGCGCCGGGCATCTGCAAGACCAACATGTCCAAACCCTTCGAGCAGGAGGGCATTAACGACACGGTGGCCGATGAACGTCTCGTGCGCTCGATCGTGCCGGTCGGGCGATGGGGCACGCCGGAAGACGTGGCGGAAGTCGTCACTTTCCTGGCCACCTGCAAAACCAATTATCTCAATGCCGCGGTGATCCCGATGGATGGCGGCATGCGGGTCGGAACGCTTTGAACGGAGATCGGCAATGACTTATCATAACGGCGTGGAAAATATCCTGCTGACCGGGGCGACGGGCGTCATGGGCGGGCGCCTGCTGCAGGAGGTGCTGAGCACGACGAAGGCCACGGTTCATTGCCTCGTACGCGCCGCCGATACGGCGGAGGCGATGGGCAAGATCGAGAGCGTCCTGTTCTGCTACGACGAGGAGCGCAGTCTCAAGGGCGAAGCCGCCGCGCGCATCGTGCCGGTTCTCGGCGACGTGTCCAGATCGCAGCTCGGCCTGCAACGGCAGGTGTGGCATGATCTTGCCGCCAGGGTCGATCTTGCGCTGCATTGCGCGGCCAATGTGAACCTCATCGCCTCCTACGGCAAGATCGCGCCCGTCAATGTCGGCGGTTCGGCCAATATGGCGGAGTTTTGCCTAGAGGGTAACATTCCGCTGATGCACACATCGAGCTTCAGCGTGATCGGCGACAAGCTGCATGAAGAGTTCACGCTGCTTGAGGATGCGCTCGATGTGGGTCAGCGTTTTCCCGACATGGACTACGAACGCTCCAAATTCGAGTCGGAAAAGCTGATGCATGCCGCCGGGCAAAAGGGGCTGGATTTCATCATCGTGCGGCCGGGCAATATCTGGGGCGACAGCCGCACCGGTCGTTATCCGCTGACACAGACAAAGGTGAAGGGAATCTATTACGAAGCCGTGCGCGCCATCGTGGAAACCGGCTTCACCTTCGCATCGGACGAGGATTTCGACATTACGCCGGTCGATTATGTGGCGCGGGCGAGCCTTCACCTCGCCATGAACTGGCGCGCCCACAATCGCCGCACCTTCAATCTCGTCAATCCGAGGCCGATCGACTGGAATACGCTGGTGGAACAGGTGCGCGATTGCGGCTACGTCGTGCGGGAACTGTCGCGCGACAATTATTTCGATGCGCTCAATCAGGGCCGGATGCTGCGTGAAGGCAAGGCCTACAGCTCGGTCTTCACCGACCTTCTGTCGATGCTGGGCAATGCCGACTATGTGCGTGACAGCGCCAGATACGACACCAGCAATGCCCGCCAAGCACTCGCCGGAACCGGAATAAGCTGCCACGAATGCGACGTGATGCTGATGATGCGTTATCTCGACTATGCCTTCGAGAAAGGTTTTCTGCCATTGGCCGGAAGCGGATTTCCGCTGGCCGAAATTTCACGAACGGTGGCGCCGCGCGGTTTCATGGAGCGGCTTTACGATGCGAAGCTGGTTTGATTTCGCGTTGCGCAGCCGCACCCGGCTTCTAGTCGTGCAAGATCGCGTCAGCCGTGATGGCGCGGTCCGAAGATAGGGATCCGTAAGCGACCGCCGCCGTCACGGTTGTGTCAATGGCCGGTCTGTTGTCGGGAAGCGCCCTTGCGGCAAAAACAGCGAGGACAAGCAACATCAATCTGAAGGCGATGGCGCGGAGGAGGGCTTCTGAGGCATCCATGGATTGTTGTTCCGGGTCAATAAAACTGTGGCGACAATGATCGCGATCCGTGACTTCGCACAATGCGGAAGATACAAGGGAGCCCTTAGGAGAATCCGAAGGGTCCGGATTGGAGGGGGCGAATGCGCTTCGACTTGACCGACCTCCGTCTGTTCCTTCACGTGGTCGAGGCGGAGAGCATTACGCAGGGGGCAGATCGCTCCGGCATGGCCTTGCCTTCGGCGAGCGCCCGTATCCGCGGCATGGAGGAGATGAGCGGCGTATCGCTTCTCGATCGTGGCGCCCGCGGTGTCCGGGCGACACCGGCAGGGGAGGCGCTGGCCCACCACGCCCGCATCGTTCTCGGGCAGATGGAGCAGATGAGGGGTGATCTGCAGCTTTATGCGCGCGGATTGCGGGGGCAGATCCGCATATTTTCCGGCCGCGCGGCAATGGCGCATCTACCCGCCGCGCTTCGTCAATATCTCGTGGATCATCCGACGATCGACATAGACCTCGAGGAGCGCCAGAGCCCGGATGTGGTTGCGGCGGTGGCCGCCGGGCAAGCCGACCTCGGCATTGCGGCGGATACGACCGATACGGGAACGCTGGAAACGCGTCCTTTCGAGATCGACCGGCTGGTTCTGATCACACCCGCCAGCCATCCTTTCGCGGACCGGACTACCGTCGCTTTCGTGGAACTTCTCGACGAGCCTTTTGTCGGGCTGCCGGCGGAAAGCGCGCTTCAGGGGCATCTGGCAATCCATGCGGCGCGCGAGGGCCGGCCGTTCAAATTGCGCATCCGTCTGGATAGTTTCGAGGATATCTGCGCCATGGTCAGCAGCGGTGTCGGGCTTGCCATCGTGCCGGAGGTTTACGCCCTGAGATATCAGGCTGAATTGCCCTTCAGCACCGTCGCGATCTCCGATGTCTGGGCAAGCCGGCATCTTCTGATCTGCGCGCGAAGTTTCGCCGGACTTCCCGTGCATGCCCGCGCCGTGGTCGATTATCTGACAATGGCAAAAGGCGAGGTTCCCGGCGCCTGTCGCTCGGAGACGTGAGCCACAGACATCCGACAGCTGATTACCAGCGGTCTTGCGGCCAGTTTCATGAAAGAGAGCCTTGACGGCCTCCCATGTCTCATGCTTAACGTTACTTTATAACGTTACAAATCTGCAAGGATCTGTTGCGCAGAATTCAGACTACCCATGCAGGCGGTTGACAGTAACCGGCGGCAGTGTAGGGTCGCTCCGTCATGGTTCTTCCGCCACCCTGCGGAAGCTAAGAGGGAATCCGGTTGAAATCCGGAGCTGTCCCGCAACTGTAAGCGGTGAGCCGATCGCCAACGATGTCACTGGCAGCAATGCCGGGAAGACAGGTGAGACGGCCTCGACCCGCAAGCCAGGAGACCTGCCTGACATCAAGTAATTCCGTGGTCGGGGGGTGCCATGGGAATGATGGCTGTGTCCGGTTTCTTGCCGGAGACCCTGTCATTTTCGACGCCGCCTCGTGAATGAGGCAATGTGACAGACAGGACCGACCCAACCCAATACCGGAGAGCTGCGCCTGACGCCGTGCTGCTTGTCGCCAAATCGGCCTTTGCCGCCGCGCCGCATCAGGACATGCAGCGTCTGGCGGTGCAGGCCGAGGGGCTTTGCGGCGCGCAGACCGTTCGCATCGCCTTCACGGAGCAGGGAACGCCGTCACTCCGCGAAGCGCTGTTTGCGCTGATCGATGAGGGTGTCGGCCATATCCTGATCATTTCGCTGATGCTGCCGCTGGAGCCGAGCTTTCACAACTGGATGACGAAGACACTGAAACGATGGCGGGCAGGCGATGTCAGGCCATGGCCATCCCTTTCGGTCACGGCAAGCCCCACATCGAGCAGCCTGATGGCGCGCCTGCTTCAAGATCTTGCCGAAACGGCGCAGCCGCTTGATCTTCCGGCGTCGCTCCGGTCCGCCGGCGAGGGGTCTCTGGTGCCGGCACAGAAGCGTCGCGTGCTTGTCTGCCAGGGTGGTCCGTGCAATTCGGCGGGTGCGGATGCGATCTGGGGCCATCTGCGCAACCAGCAGGAACGGCAGAAGCTTCGGGTCACGGGTGAGGGCACCATGACCGCCAAGTCCACCTGTCTTGGCCCCTGCAACCTTGCGCCTGTCCTGCAGGTCTTTCCCGAGGGCACCTATTATGGCGGCGTCACGGAGGAGGCTGTCGACCGTATCGTTGCCGAACACCTGCTGGGTGGCCGCGTCGTTGAAGATTTCGCCTATCACCCGACCGGCCGCAAACAGCGGCTTCGCAATCTGCCCCAATAAAATGAGAGGAAATAGAATGTCGGCAAAGAGCTTTTCACGTCTGGCCGCGGCCGGGCTTGCGGCCTTGATCACGGGCGTGGGCGCCAGCGCTCTCGCCACCGAACCATTGCGCGTCGGCGCCACCTATATCACGAGCGGTCTCGACCCGGCGAAGGGATCGAACGGCTGGGCGCTCGTCAGCCATGGCGTGGGTGAAAACCTCTTCACCGTCGACCGGCAAGGGCGGCTTGTGCCCGGTCTTGCCGAAAAAGCGGAACGCACCGGTGATCTCAACTGGAAAGTGACACTGAAACCGGGCCGCGCCTTCTCCGATGGTTCGCCTGTGACGGCGGCTGCCCTTGCCGCCGGTTTCGATCATACATTTGCGACCAACAAGGCGGCGCTCGCAACGGGCGGAAAGCTGGATTTCAAGGCGGCCGACGACCTGACGCTGATGATCACGACGGAAAAGCCGGTGGCCTTTCTCCAGGCGCTTTTTGCGGAATGGCCGCTGATCGCCTACAAGCCTGCAACCGATGGGAAAGCCCTGTTCACCGGGCCGTATCAGATTGCGGATTTCAAGGCGGACACATCGCTGACGCTCACGCCGAACACCCATTTTGCCGGCGCGAATTCGCGTTCTCCGGTTGATTTTCGCAGATTCGGCGATGCGCAAAGCATGACACTGGCACTGGAAGCCGGCGAACTGGATCTTGCCTTCGGTCTGCCGTCCGAAGTCGTCAGCCGCCTTAAAGCCAATCCGGATCTGACGATCAAATCGTTCCCGGTCGGTTATCAATATCTCGCCTTTCTGAACACGAGAAGGCCAGTGACCAGCGACGTGCGGGTGCGCCAGGCGCTCGATCTCGGCTTCGACCGCAAGGAACTGGCGGCCGCCATCAATGGCGGCGAACCGGCCACAGGCGCTTATGCCGCCTATTTCCCCTTTGCCGGCAAGGAGCAGCGGCAGACCGATCTTGCGAAAGCCGACGCGCTTCTCGACGAAGCCGGCTGGGCGAAAAACGGGGCCGGGAAGCGTGAGAAGGATGGCACACCGCTACGCCTTCTCGCCATTACCTATCCGCAGCGCCCGGACCTCGTGACCATGCTGCCGGTGGTCAAGGCGCAGCTTGCCAGAATTGGCGTCGAACTCGATACCAAGGTCGTGGAAAATATTCAGGACGTGGCTGCGGCCGGCGAGTTCGACATCGCGCTCTGGGCGCAGCATACCGCCCCGAACGGAGACCCGGCGTTTTTCCTCAATTCTATGCTGCGCAGCGACGCCTCACTCAATTATGCAAAATACGCCTCGCCTGAATTCGATGCCATTCTCGACCGTTTCGCGACGGCGGGCGACGCCGGTGAACGTGCCACGATCGCCCTTGATGCGCAGGCGAAGCTGTTTACCGACGTTCCCGCATCCTTCCTGGTCTCGCCGGTGTGGTATGTCGGCCTTTCGAAACGGCTGCAGAATTACGAACCCTGGGGCTCCGATTACTACGTCCTGCGGGCCGATATCGGCGAGGCGAAATAGGCTCGATGCAATTGCTCCGGTTCGGCCTCTATTCCGTGTTGGGAATGATTGCGCTTTCATTCGCATCCTTCACGCTCATCGCATGGATGCCCGCCGATCCGGTGCAGATCGCCATTCGGGTCTGGAACCTGACAGCCACGAGTGAAACCATTGCGGCGCTGAGGGCAGGGTGGGGCCTCGATCGTCCGCTCATCCTGCGCTATCTGCATTGGCTTGCGGATTTCGTCGCCGGCGACTGGGGCCGATCGTTCCGTACCGGTGAAGCCGTTTTTGCGGAGTTTCGCGACCGCCTGCCCATATCGCTCCTGCTTGGCGTTTCCGGCCTGCTCGTCGCCATCGCCGTCGCCGTGCCGCTCGGCTTCAGCGCCGCGGCGCGGCCGGGCGGCATTGCCGATCGTGCCAGCCGGGCATTTTCGGTCTTCGTGCAGGCTGTTCCCGGTTTCTGGCTGGGGCTTGTGCTGCTCTGGGTTCTCGGCGTCCAGCTGCGCTGGATCCGTCCCTTCGCAACCGACATTACCGCCATCGTTCTGCCCGTCCTTCTCATCGCCTCACATTCGGCCGCCGTGTTTGCGCGCATCTACCGTCGCGACATGATCGAGACCACGCGGCAGCCATATTTTCGCACCGCTCTCGCCAAAGGGCTTTCACACCGCCAGGCGCTCTGGCGCCACGCGCATCGCGGCGCATTTTACGCCCTGCTTTCGGCGGTGCGTTCGGAGGCGGGGTGGGTCATCGGCTCGACGGCGACCATGGAAATCCTCTTCAACCTTCCCGGCATCAGCCAGTTCCTCGTGCAGAGCATCGCGGTGCGAGACCAGATGGTGCTGCAGGCCTATGTGATGGTCATCGCGTTGTGGCTGCTTGTCATGAACCTGATCGTGCAGCTGTTTCAGCGCCTTCTCGATCCGCGGCTCGCCTGATGGTCCGGTATTTCGCACTCGCCGCCCTGGCGCTTTTCCTGCTCCTGAGCGCCGTCTGGCAACCATATGATCCGGATGCCGTGGATATTCTCGCCCGTCATTCCGGCATGACGCTGCAGCATCTGCTGGGGACCGATCATCTTGGCCGCGATCTTCTTTCGCGTCTCATGGCGGGCGGGTGGCGCACCGCGCTCGTGCTTCTGTCGGTTGGCGCCATCGCCTTTACCGGCGGCACCTTGCTTGGCGCCGGCGCCGCGGTGCTGGGCGGCTGGCAGGAGAGGGCGGTATTGCGCTGTTGCGAATTCTTCATCACCGTTCCGACGCTCATCATCGCCCTGACGGCGGCGGCGATTTTTGGCCTGACGCCGATGACGGCCGGGCTGGCGCTTGGGCTTGCCGGCATCGGCCCGACCGCCCTGCTTGCCCATTCCCTCAGCCGGCGTGTGCTTGGACAACCCTTCGTGCACGCGGCGCAGGCGCTGGGCGTTCCGCCGTTGCGGATGGTCTTGCGGCATCTTCTGCCGAATATCCTGCCGCTGATGGTGACCCACACCGGAAACCAGACTGGTTTTGCCGTCACCGCCTATGCCTCGCTGGCCTTCATCGGGCTTGGCGCCGATCCGTCGAAGCCGGACTGGGGCTCGATGCTGTTCGAATATCGCGTTTTCATCTTCGATCATCCGAGCCTGATGATCTGGCCCGGCATCGCAATCGCCATCACGGTTGCGACACTCAATACCGTATTCGACGTTTGCGACTGATGATTTCGCCAGGCTTGGACATGGAACACAAAAGAGAACACAAAAGGAACGACACGATGGCTGGCGGCAATTTCGATCTGAAGGAAGAAATCCGCGATTATTGGTCGAAAAGATCGGAGACCTTCGATCTCGCTTTCGGACACAGGATCGCCGCCGGTCCCGAAGCCGATGCGTGGCAGGTACCGATCCGGCAGCTGATCGGCCCGGAACCGAAACGGGTTCTCGAACTGGCCTGCGGCACCGGCGAGGTGACGCGGCTCATCCACGATCTTGGCCACGATGTTACGGCGCTCGACTTCTCAGAGGCGATGCTGGCCGTGGCGCGCGCCAAACACGCCGGCAAACCGCGGCTGCGTTTCATCATGGCGGATGCCGAAAACACCATGGAGCCCGATGCCAGCTATGACGCAATCATCTGCCGGCATCTGGTCTGGACTTTGACACAGCCCGAACAGACGTTCCGCGAATGGTTCCGACTGCTCCGTCCGGGCGGCCGGCTTCTGTTCTTCGACGGCGACTGGGCGACGCCGAAACCGACCGGACGCCTTGCGAGCCTGCTCATTGCGCTGATCGATCGTCTTGTTGGCGTCGACAGGAACTATGACGGCGCTCTGGGCAGCCGCCATGCGGCCATCATGAAGGCGCTTCCATTCGGCCGTGGCCTGCGGCCGCAGATGCTGACGTCGCTGTTGACCGCCGCGGGCTTTACGGGGATAGAACTCCATTCCCATGAGCCGATCGCAAAGGCCCAGCGGAAAAACGCCAATCTGCGCAACAGGCTGCGGACCTTTGTCTATCGTCGCTTTATCCTGACCTGCCAACGGTCTTGACGCAGCGGCTTCATCGGCACAGTTATCGTGGAAACAAAGGGAGGAGCGGGATACAGGTGGTCTCCATCCCGGCAGCGCAAGCACGAAAAAGTTCCATAATCTATCTTATGCGATTATTGTCTGTAGCCGCAAAGTTAAAGTGTCCTGTTTCTGCAAAGTTGGAATGTCACACTCCCCGGGTCTGATTGACACTCGGGAGATTGCAGATGGGACTG